>NZ_JACAPM010000009.1:357-15752 GCF_013385695.1 Pseudomonas sp. D8002 | reverse complement strand
CTGTAAGAGCGGAACCAATAGCGGCCATAACCGCAAAAACGGATATGTACCCAGGCAGATCAGAAATTCTGCCCCATGGAGAACTGGAACACCTGCTTGGTCGCATTCTCCGGCGTACGAACCGGCAACGCCAGGTTGATACTCAACGGCCCCAACGGGCTGTACCACGTAGCCCCAACCCCCACAGATGCACCCAGCTGACTCAGGTCAACCCCATTACAACCCTGGGTAGTACTGAGGGCACACTTGTCCGAATACACGTTACCCACATCCCAGAACACAGACGTACGCACCGATTTATTATCTTTAAGGAACGGCATCGGAAACAGATATTCCGCCCCCCCGGTAATCAGGATGTTGCCCCCCAACGCCTCAGGACTGCGGTCGCTGTAGTACTGCTGGCCCGCACTGGCATACGCCCCGGTCGCCGGCGTACTGCGCGGCCCAAGCGTGCCGCTTTCAAACCCGCGCACCGAACCTTCACCCCCGGCCGTGTAGTTTTCATAAAACGGCAGGCCGTCCGTCGAGCCGTACCCGTTGGCGTAACCGAGCTTGGTATGCAAACGCAGCGTCGTCGAATTGGTGATCGGCACAAATGTCTGCCCGGAATAATCGAGTTTGTAGAAACTCAAGTCACTGCCCGGAAGCGTCACCGTCAGGTTCAGGTTCTGCGAGTAACCACGGGTCGGCATCACGCCTTTGTTCAACGTCGACTCCGACCACCCAAGGTTGGCCTTGAAGTTGGTGAACTCACTGCCTTCGCGCTGAAGAAAATCGTAGATCTCATCAGAGCTGTAGATGCCCGGGTCGATACTGTCGTGTTGCACCGTCAGGCCGAAACTCAACCGCGAGGTTTCATTGATCGGGTAGCCGAGTGTGGCCCCCAGGCCGTAACTGTTGATGGAGTAGTAGGAAACACCGCTGCCATCGTCGTAGTAGTTGTTGTAATCGGTGGCACTGTAGAACGCGTTATAGCCCAGGCTCACCCCGTCCGGCGTGAAGTAGGGGTTGGTAAAGCCAATGTTGTACTTGCTCTGGTACTGCGAGCGGGTCAGGCCCAGGCTGGCATAATCTCCGGTGCCCAGGAAGTTGTTCTGGGTGATCGAACCGCCAAGGATCAGCCCGGCATCCTGGGCAAAACCGACGCTGGCGGTAATCGAGCCGGACGCTTGTTCTTCGACCGCGTAGTTCACATCAAGCTGGTCGTCGACCCCCGCCACGGCTGGGGTTTCGACGTTGACCTCCTTGAAGAAGCCCAGGCGCTCAAGGCGAACCTTGGACTGGTCGATCAGGTAGGTCGACGCCCAGCCACCTTCCATCTGGCGCATTTCCCGGCGCAGCACCTGGTCGTCGGTCTTGGTGTTGCCACGGAAGTTGATGCGGTTCACATAGGCCCGTTTGCCCGGGTCGACCGCAAACACGATGTCCACGCTGTGGTCTTCATCGTGGGGCGTGGGCATGCCGTTGACGTTGGCGAAGGTGTAGCCGTCGTTACCCAGGCGCCGGGTGATCAGGTCCGAGGTGGTGGTCATCAGCTTGCGCGAGAACACCTGGCCTTTCTGCACCAGCAACAGGGCTTCAAGCTGGTCCTGGGGCACTTTCAAGTCGCCGCTGAGCTTCACGTCACGCACCGTGTATTTCTCGCCTTCGTTGATGTTGACGGTGATATAGACGTGCTTCTTGTCCGGGGTGATGGACACCTGGGTCGAGGTGATGTCCATGTTGATATAACCACGGTCCAGGTAATAGGAGCGCAGGCGTTCCAGGTCCCCGGTGAGTTTTTCACGGGCGTACTTGTCATCGTTGGTGAAGAACGACAGCCAGTTGCTGGTCTTGAGGGTGAACGTGCCGATCAGTTCCTTGTCGGTAAACACGTGGTTGCCCACCACGTTGATGTGCTGGATCGCGGCCACGGAGCCTTCGTCGATCTTGACCTTCAGGCCCACGCGGTTACGCGGCTGCGGCAGCACTTCGGTGTCGACCGTGGCCGAATAGCGACCCTGGGCCACGTACTGGCGCTGCAGTTCGTTGCGCATGCCTTCCAGGGTGGCGCGCTGGAAGATCTCGCCCTCGGCCAGGCCCGACTGCTTCATGCCCTTGAGCAGGTCTTCGGTGGAGATGGCCTTGTTGCCTTCGAACTCGATGCTGGACACCGATGGGCGCTCGACCACATTGATGATCAGCACCGTGCCGTCGCGGCTCAATTGGATGTCCTGGAAGAAGCCGGTCTTGAACAACGCACGGGTGGAATCCACCAGCCGTCGGTCATCCGCCTCGTCCCCCACGTTCAGCGGCAAGGCACCAAACACGCTGCCCGCCGAGACCCGTTGCAGACCGTTGATACGGATATCCGAGATTTTGAAGGCTTCAGCGTGTGCAAGTGTGACATTGAGCAGCAGCGCAACCGAGCAGAGCAGGCGCGAAAAATTCATCAAGATCTTTTCCAGAACACATCGACAAGCAGCGCAAGCGCGCCGGGATGACTCGCCGCAGACGGGTCACCACAACGCGGCCAGACGGGTGGACGGCAAGCATAAGAGCGGCGCGGGTTTGGTGCGGTTAACCAAGTGTCAAGTTAGGTAAAGGTTGGCCCCGGGGCGATGAGGCTGGGCGATACTGTGGGGGTACCCTTTCACGAGCTCGCCATGATCCGCGTATTGCTAGTCGACGATGACCAGGAACTGACTGAAATGCTGGGCCAATACCTGGAGCATGAAGGCTTTGAGGCGACCTGCGTGCACACCGGCGAGGAGGGTGAAGTTGAGGCGTTGTCGGGGCGCTACAGCATTGTGGTGCTGGACGTGATGCTGCCCAGGCTCTCGGGCATCGAGGTGCTCCGGCGTATCCGGGCCAGCAGCCAGGTGCCGGTGGTGTTGCTCACGGCCCGGGGCGACAACATCGACCGGATCACCGGGCTGGAACTCGGCGCGGACGATTATGTGCCCAAGCCCAGTTCCCCGGGGGAGCTGGTGGCGCGCCTGCGCGCGATCATGCGCCGGGTGCAACCCGTGGACCCGCCGGCCGCTGACGTGATCAAGACCGGCGCCCTGGTGCTCTGGCCCGGCAAGCGCCAGGCCCTCTGGAAAGGCTGCGCACTGGGGCTGACCAGTACCGAATTCAGCCTACTTGAAGTGCTGGCCCGGTGCGCCGGCCAGGTGGTGAGCAAAAAGGACCTGTCGCTCAATGCCCTGGGCTGCCCGTTGACCCGCTATGACCGGCGCATCGACGTGCATATCAGCAGCATTCGCCAGAAGTTGGGCCCGCGCCCGGATGCCAAGGCCTGGATCCAGAGCGTGCGTGGCCTCGGTTACCTGTTGATCGCCGAATGATGAAACCCAGCCGGCTGTTCTGGAAACTGTTCCTGGCCTTTTGGCTGGCCACCAGCCTGACGTTCCTGGTGGGCTTGAGCATTCTCGTGGCGGGCAGCCTGGGCCCCGGGGACCATCATCTGGATGCGATCCTGGCCAGCGAAGAACAGTTGCTGGAACAGTACGGTGTCGAGTCGGGCCGCCAGCTCCTGGCGGTGTGGCAGCCACCCCACGGCCAAGCCATTGGCGTTTATGACAGTGCCGGTCAATTGCTGGCCGGCACGCCGGTCTCGCAGGTGGCTTATGAAAAGTCGCTGATCAGCAAGGACGGGGCCGCGCTGTCCCTCAGGTCTTCCCATCCTCCCCACGAACCCGGGCGCCTGGGCCACTGGATCCCGCTGATCATCGGCACGCTGATGAGCGCGCTGTTCAGTGGGTACATGGCCTACTACCTGGCGTGGCCGCTGGCTTATCTGCGGCGGGCGATGGGCGACGTTGCGCTGGGCCGCTTCGAAACCCGGGTGCGGCCGATGATGGGCAAGCGCCGTGATGAAATCGTCGACCTGGCCGAAGACTGCGACCGCATGGCCAACCAGCTCAAGCTGCTGGTGGAGGCCCAGCAACAGCTGTTGCACGACATCTCCCATGAACTGCGCTCACCGTTGACGCGCCTGCAAGTGGCCATCGGGCTGTTGCAGCAAGACCCGGCACGCCAGGAAATGCTCGGGCGCATCCAGCGTGAATCGGCGCGCATGGACACGCTGATCGAGGCGCTGCTGACCCTGGCGCGTGTGCAGGGCCGTCCCGAAAGCATCGAGCGCGAGCCGGTGGATATCGTCGAATTGCTGGCCGTGATTGTCGAGGATGCTCAGTTCGAGGCGGGTATCAAAGGCTGCAGTGTCAGCTTGCAGGCGTGTCCGGACTTTGTCAGTCGGGCCAGCGGCGAGCTGCTGTATCGGTGTTTCGAAAATGTCATTCGAAATGCCGTGCGCTACACGCAGCCTGATACCACGGTGCGGGTTTCGGCGGAGGTCAGCCCCGACACCCGTTGGCTGCGGGTATTGATCACCGATCAGGGTCCGGGCGTTGAAAACCTGCGGTTGCGGAGTATTTTCGAGCCTTTCGAACGTGGCCCGCATGACACCGATGCCGGTTTCGGACTGGGCCTGGCGATCGCCTTGAGGTCCGTGGAAATGCATGGCGGCACCATCGAGGCGCACAACGAGCCGTCCGGCGGGTTGAGCGTGGAAATCATCCTGCCTCGGGTGGGATCTTTACACGATATTACATTGGCTTGACCGCCCTGTACGCCCTGCGCCTTTAGACTTTTCTCCTGCGTGAGCTGATGTTCAGTGACGCCATTGGCGTGGAGGTGGCGATGTTTCAGGTGCACAAAAAAGGCTTCGTGGCCGGCAAGAAAATGGTCGACGGCCTGGTGCCTTACGATTTCTTCTGTGAAGACAGCCCGGCGATCAACCTGTTCGTGTTTACCGGCTCTGCGGCCCTCGGCCAAACCGTGGAAGAGCAGACATTGTGGGGCTTTACCCGGCTGGAGCGGTTTGAAGCCATGACCGGCGCCCTGGTGGCGAACAAGAAGAACGACGGCTGGTTTCAAAGCGTCAACGTGCTCACCGGGCCCAGCCAGAACGGCACCCAAAGTGTGAAATTCCAGCGCGTGCTGAAGATCATCAAGCACGCCACCGCCACGGGCCGCGCGACCAGCAAGTTTGAATATGAGATTCATACGGATGAAGGCGACACCTACTTCACCCGCCGACCCGCTGTACCCGACAGTGCGCAAACCGTCATTTATGCAGCGGATCAATAGCGCGGCTGCCGAGAGCGAAAAGGGGACAGATTTATTTAAGAGCGAAAAGGGGACAGATTTATTTATAAAATAAATCTGTCCCCTTTTTACCGTCCCCTGCCGGCAGCCTCTACCGGTGTTGAAACCTTGGCAACGAAGCAATCCGCATCTTCGGCTCCTGCAACCTGGCCAGGTCACTGGCAATCTGCGCCCGCCAGAAATGCGCCCCGGCCAGTTGCGCATCCACCCACGCCTGGCGCAGCAACACCTTGGCCTTGTCCACCGACCCGTACTGGGCCTGGCGCAGAATCAGCTGCGCCTTGATCCGCAACATCTGCGGCACGAACCAGCGCTCATGCCGGCCCAGCGCCAATTGCAGGGTGTCTTCCAACACCTCCAGCGCCAGTTTCTCCAGGCCCAGCCGCGCCAGCCCCAGGGCGTATTCACAACGCAGCAAGCTATAAAGCTGGCTGTCGCCTTGCCCATGCAGGTGATGCAAGGCCTCACCCAGCAACGGCACGCCTTCTTCGGGCGACCCCTGGCGGATCAGCAGGATGCTCTCGAAGCACAGCCGAAACTGACGCCAGATGTGCAGGTCCTGCTGGGTCGTGCTGTCTTGCAGCAAGCCCAGGTAGTACCGCACCTTGGGCAGGTTGGACGCCAACAGCGCCAGCGGAATTGCCCCCAGGCACAGGGTGTACCAGAGTGTCGCGGGGTGATCGAGGGTGATGGCTTCATCGACGCAACTGCCGATCAGGCGCAGTGCCGGGTCGACGTCGCCTTCCAGCAACTGCACCTGTGCCTTGAGGCAGCGGGCGGCGATGCGCTGGTCAAAATGCACGTCGATAATATGCGAGCGCGGGGCTGACGGTGACCCCAGCGCCTCGTCGATACTCTGTCGGGCGCCGGCCAGGTCGCCCATGTGAAACAACGCCAGCGCGCGCATGCGTTTACCCAGCAGTTGCTGGTTGCCGCTGTTGTTCAGGCTGATGTAGCGCTCGGCCAATTCCAGTGCTTCGACGTACTGGTTGCAGCCGCAGCGGTCACTCCACAGGCCCCACAGCGCCCGCAGCTTGTGCTCGGCATCGCCCAGGTCGCGGGCGTCTTCACGCACCTGGCGCCAGGCTTCGCGCATTGGCCCGCCGGTGCCATAGGTGAGCATCAGCACGCTGGCCAGGGCGGTTTGCAACAGCATGCGCTGGCGCAGCGGCAGCGGGGTGGTGGCGGCGCTGGCCAGGCCTTTGTCGACCCAGGTGCGGCACTCGCTGACCAGCGACAGGCGCAGCCACAGCGGCACACCGCCCAGGGTCAGTTCGATGCCGGTGGGCAGGTCGCCCGAGGCTGAAAAGGCCCACTCCAGTGCGGTGCGGATGGTGTTGATTTCCGGGCCGTAGAGGCCGATCCAGGTCTCGGGAGAAAGCCCGTCGAGGGTCTGCCCGGCTTCCTGCAATACGCCCAGCGCATACAGTGCATGACGCTGGCGGGTGGCATCGGCTTCGCCGTGTTCGTTGAGTTTCTCCAGGGCGTAGGCGCGGGTGGTTTCCAGCAGGCGGTAGCGCTTGAGCAACTGCGATTCACCGGCGATCAGCAGCGACTTGTCCATCAGGCTTTCCAGCAAGGGCAGGGCATTGCGTGCATCGAGGGTGCTGCTGGCGGTCATGGCCTTGACCGCGTCCAGGGTAAAAGAACCGGTGAACACCGCCAGTTGGCGCAACATGGCCTGTTCGTCGCCGGTGAGCATCGAGTAGGTCCAGTCCAGGGTCGCGCTCAGTGAACGGTGGCGGGCGAGGGCGGTGCGCCGGCCGGTCATTTGCAGGCGGAAGCTGCCGTCGAGCAACCCCACCAGGTCCTGGATGCCAAAGGTGCGGACCCGCGCTGCGGCGATTTCGATGGCCAGGGCGTTGCTGTCGAGCTTGCGGCAGATGGCGCTGGCGGCGGCGACGTCGGTGTCCTTGAACACGAAGCCGGGGTCGAGGGCCTTGACCCGTTCGATGAACAGGGCGATGCCCGACCAGGTCATGGCTTGCTCGGCACTCAAGTTCACGTCTTCGTCCGGCACCAGCAGCGGTGCGAGGTCGTGCACCCGTTCGCCTTCGGCCCGCAGCGGTTCGCGGCTGGTGGTCAGCACGCAGCACTGGGGCGCGCAGCGCAGCAGCACTTCGACGACGTCGGCGGTGGCTTGCAGCACGTGCTCGCAGTTGTCGAGCACCAGCAGCAACGGGCTGTTGGCGAGCATCGAGGCCACGCTTTGCAAGGGCTCGTCACTCACGCTTTGAATGCCCAGGGCGTTGGCGAGCATGCCGGCCACCCATTGGCCGCTGGTGGCGGGGGCCAGGTCGACGAAGCACATGCCCTGGTGAAAGCGGCCCTGCAGCAGTTGCGCCACGGCCAGGGCCACGGTGGTCTTGCCGATGCCGCCGGGGCCGGTGATGGTCACGAAACGCTGGCTCAGTACCTGGTCGGCCAGGCTCAGGATCAGCTGTTCGCGACCAATCACTGTGCTGGGCGGCGGTTGCAGGTTGGGCACGTCCACCGTCGGGGCGGGCACCAGCGCCTGGGCGATGGCGCCTTCACTCACTGCCTGCATCGTCACCGGCGCGACAAACCGATAACCCCGGCCCGGCACGGTGACGATGTAGCTGAAGTTGCCGTCATCCCCCAGCGCCCGGCGCAGCGCAACGATCTGCGCGCGCAGGTTGCATTCCTCCACCACCACTTTGGGCCAGGCGAAAGAGATCAGCTCGGACTTTTCCAGCAACTCGCCAGCCCGGCTGGCGAGGGCGATCAGCAAGTACAAGGCGCGGCTGCCGAGGGTCACCGGCTCGCCGTTGCGCAGCAATACATGCTGGCGCGCCAACAAGAGAAAGGGGCCAAAACCGATTGCATTCTCGGTGTGGTCCGGGGCCTGGGGGACGAGGTCCGTGAAGGACACTGCGGGGTATTTGCTCGAACTCATCAATTTGTCCTTTTTTGTAGTCGGGCTTGTTATTGGCGATCAGGCCATTCGCCCTTTTGGGTGCTTACGTGCGGCAGCAGGCTTGGAGAGTTGAAGTCGATCAAAAAGGTGAGAGTTGTCGCCCTCCTTTGGGGCATGGACGTTGTTATAGGGCGCGGGGCCGTTGGGTTTCAGGCGATGAGACTGTTTCAATTTAGAAACATTTTATTACTAGAAAACCTGATGTAGCAGAATGTATGCCAGTTGGCATGTAACAAAGATGACAACAACCGTATGAAATTTATGGGGATTTTTGAGGTCGTCGAAAGCGGGGGAAGGTGGGTGTTCGGAAAGGCGAATATTTCTAATTGTGTCGTTCGGGATGCCGAATAAAACGGCGGTGGTTTGGCGTGGTTTTTTTGGCTGTGTATCAGACTGTGTATCAGCACCCACTTGATACACCGGCATGAATAGAAGGAGGAAACGCGACACAGACGGGATACACGCCTGGCTTTAAATCTGTCTACCAGATGGCGCAGGCGGTCACCCACCGCACAAGCGCCCTGGCCACATTCAGTCAAGCCAGGAGATTCAACAATGAAGCGCCATTACGCAGCCCTTGCCGCCACCCTCGCACTGTCCCTCGGTGCCTTCGCCGCCACCGCCCATGCCGAGGATGCCAAGCCTCAGGAAAAATGCTTCGGCGTGTCCCTCGCCGGTGCCAACGATTGCGCCGCCGGTGCCGGGACTTCCTGCGCCGGCACCGCCAAGGCGGATTACCAGGGCAACGCCTGGGTGCTGGTGGACAAAGGCACCTGCACCCAGATCAAAACCCCCAAAGGCTTCGGCAGCCTGACGGAACAACCATGATTGCCCTGGCCCCTGCGGTGCTCAAGCGTGTGCTGCCTGAGGCGCTGCTGTTGCTGGTGGCCCGCCTCGGGATCGCTTCGGTGTTTTTCCTCTCGGGCCGCACCAAGGTGACCGGTTTCCTGCAGCTCAAGCCGTCGACCTACACCTTGTTTCGCTCGGAATACGCCTTGCCGCTGGTGCCGCCGGACTGGGCAGCGCACCTGGCGACCTACGCCGAGCATCTGTTCCCGCTGTTGCTGGTGCTGGGCCTGCTGACCCGCCCGGCGGCTGCCGCGCTGTTGGGCATGACCCTGGTGATCGAGGTGTTCGTGTACCCCGACGCCTGGCCGACCCACCTGACCTGGGCGGGCTTGTTGCTGCCGCTGCTGGCGTATGGCGGCGGGGCCTGGTCACTGGACTGCTTGCTGTCCGGCCAACGCCGTTAACCCTTTCACAACAATGATCAGGCCCCAAGGCCTGTGGAGAGTCGCATGCGTATTCTTTCTTCCCTGGCGATCGCCATGGCACTCGCTACACCGTTGGTGGCCTCGGCCGCCGATGCAGCCAAGCCCCAGCCGGGCACCGGTAAAAGCGTGGTGATCGTGCCCGGTTCCTTTGTCGACGGCTCCGGCTGGCGAGTGGTGCACGACATCCTGATTCACAAGGGCTACAAGGTCACCGTGGTGCATCAGGGCCATGAAAGCCTCGCCGCCGACGTGGCCGAGGCCCGCGAAGTGCTGGAGCAGCAGGTCGGCCCGGTGGTGCTGGTGGGTCACAGCTCTGGCGGCGGGGTGATCTCGATTGCCGGTGACCGCGACAAGGTCAAGTCGATGGTCTATGTCTCGGCCCTGCAACCAGAAGTCGGCGAGAACATGAGCCAGCTGCTGTCGTCGATGCCGGCGCCGAGCAATGACGTGATGCAGACCCGCGACGGGCATCTGTTCTTTGATCGCACCAAGTTCAATGCCGATTTTGCTGCCGACCTGACCACCAACCGCACCGACTTCATGGCCGCCTCCCAGGTGCCGGCCACCACCGCGCTGTTCGGCGGCACCGTGTGGGCCGCGGCCTGGCACAAGAAGCCGACCTACGCCGTGGTGTCCACCGAAGACCGTGCCCTGAGCCCCGATCTGCAGCGCTGGATGTACAAGCGCGCCGGCTCGAAAGTCACTGAAATCAAGGCCAGCCACTCGGTGTACATCTCCCAGCCCGAGGCTGTGGCGAAGGTCATCGAAGACGCGGCATCCGTCATCAAATAAACCCCACCCCCGAGGAGTAATACCCATGAGCACATCCATCAAATCCCGCTTGAGCCTTGCCACTGCTGCCGCCCTGATCGCCATGGCGTCCGCTTCCTTCGCGGCGGCCGCCAGCGCCGCCGACCAGCCGGAACAGCCGGGTCGCTGCTACGGCGTGAACAACTGCAAGGGCGAAAGCCTGTGCGCCACGGCCAAGAACGATTGCAAGGGCCTCAACAGTTGCAAGGGCCAGGGCGTTGTCGTCAAGACCCCGTCCGAGTGCCTGAAGCTGGGCGGCACCACTACCGAACCGAAGTAACACCCCGGCGGGCCCAGGTTGGGCCCGCCGCCTATTTATGCAACGGAGACCACATGATGCCGACACCCAACCCGCGTTTTCCAGGCTATGGCCTGGGGCTGCGCAAGGAACACTACAGCGAGTTCCTGGAGAACCCGGTGGCGGTGGATTTCGTTGAAGTGATCTCCGAGAATTTCATGGTCGCGGGCGGCCAGCCCCGGCACATCCTGCGCCAGATTCGCGAGCGGTATCCGGTGGCGCTGCACGGGGTGTCGATGTCGATCGGCACGGCCGAGGGACTCGATCGCGATTACCTGAAACGCCTCAAGTCGCTGGTGGACGAGATCGAACCGCTGTTTGTGTCCGACCACTTGAGCTGGTCCCGCAGCGGGGGTTTCAACTCCCATGATCTGTTGCCGGTGCCTTACACCCATGAGGCATTGGACCGGGTCTGCGCCAATATCGACCTGGCTCAAGAAGTGTTGGGCCGCACGATGCTGTTTGAAAACCCGTCCAGCTACCTGGCCTTTGATGACGCGTCCATGAGCGAGTGGGAATTCATCGCCGCCATGTCCCGGCGCACCGGCTGCGAGCTGTTGCTGGACGTCAATAATGTGTTTGTCAGCGCCAGCAACCATGGCTTTGACGCTCTCGCGTTTCTCGACGGGATTCCGGCCGAGCGGGTCCGGCAAATTCACCTGGCCGGCCATAGCCAGGGCCGCGATTTGCTGATCGACAGCCACGACAGCCCGGTGTGTGATGGCGTCTGGGACTTGTATGCCAAGGCCGTTGCGTTGCTCGGCCCGGTCGCCACGATGATCGAGCGCGATGACGAGATCCCGCCCCTGGCAGAGCTGCTGGAGGAGCTGTCGATCGCCCGCATGCTCGGTGCCTCCGAGGCCTACAAGCGTGCGCAGGTGCGCTCATGAATCTCGCGCAATGGCAGCAGGCTTTTCATACCTGGCTGGTGAGTGCCTCGGAGCAGTCGGCCGAGATGTTGGGTAACAAGGCCGCGGGACTGGCGGTGTATCAGAACAACTACCGCGCGCAATTGGTGGGTTGCCTGGAACAGGCGTTTCCCAACCTGCGGCGCTGGGTCGGGGACGAGGCGTTCCTGGCCGCGTGCGTCAGCCATATCGACCGGCATCCGCCCCATGCCTGGACCCTGGACGTCTATCCCGAGGGTTTTCACCTGACCCTGGGCGAACTGTTCCCCAACAATCCCGACGTGCATGAACTGGCCTGGATCGAGTCGTCGCTCAATGAAGCGTTTGTCGCCGCCGATGCCAGCCCGTTGCCCATGGACGTGCTGGCGTCGGTGGATTGGGACACGGCACGCCTGCAACTCACGCCGTCGCTGCGCTGCCATGGGCTGACCACCAACGCCGAGGCGATCTGGTCGGCATTGTGGCAGCAAACCCCTGCGCCCGAGGCGCTGATGCTGGCCGAGGCCGGTGGGCTGCTGGTGTGGCGTCGCCAGTTCACCTCGCGCTTGCGCCAGGTCGATGCGCTGGAGTTCCAGGCCTTGGTGCACCTGCAAGGCGACGGCAGTTTTGCCGGGTTGTGCGAGTTTCTGGTGGAGCGCCTGGGGGAGGAGAAGGGCGTGGCAAAAGCCGGTGAGTGGCTGGCCGGCTGGATCGGCAGCGAGTTGATTGTGGGGGTCGTTGAAGACCTTTCTGTGTCGCATTTTTCGGAGCTCTAACACCATGTCTTTTTTCAATCGCCGTCGCTTTCTGATTTCCAGCGCCATTGCTTCAGTGGCGTTGTCACTGCCGGTCATGGCGACGCCCGCCCGTTGGACGATCCGCCAGGTCAGCACCGACCTGCTGGATATCGGCTACTACGAGGCCGGCCCGGAAGAGGGCAGGCCGATCATTTTGCTGCATGGCGCGGACGGCGACCTGGAGCGCTTCGCCGAGGTCGCACCCTACCTGGCCGCCCGGGGCTTTCGGGTAGTTGCCCCGTACCTGCGTGGCCATGGCACTACCACGCCGCTGGACAAGGCGGCACCCGCCAGCACTCAGGAAGTGGTGCTCGGCCAGGACGTGCTGGACTTGATGAACGCCTTGCACATCCCCGAGGCGGTGCTCGGCGGGTTCGATCTCGGCGGCCGCGCTGCCACCGCCGCGGCGACCTTGCGGCCAAGCCGTTGCGTGGCATTGGTCACCGTCAACAGCGCGCCGCAGCCCGCCCTGGCCGAGGTGCTGGTGCAGATGGCGCAGATGGGCAAATGGCGCACCTGAACATGAATATTTGGACAGCCGCGCATTTGCCCGCTGAAAAAAAAGGCCGCTGCCCGTAATCTAGACGCCTTTGCCACGTGTGCGGATTGTCCATGTCTTCAGTAGCTGATGGGTTGCCCAGTGATAAGCGTCTAGCGGCGGTTGTCGCCATTTCCCTGGGGATCGGCATGGCGACCCTCGACACGGCCATCGTCAACACCGCGTTGCCGACCCTGGCCGAAGGGATTGGCACCGACTCCGCTTCGGTGATCTGGGTGGTCAATGCCTACCAGTTGGCGACCATTGCCGCGGTACTGCCCTTTGCGTCCCTGAGTGATGTGGTCGGCCACCGCCGGGTGTTCCTCGGCGGCTTGCTGGTGTTTGTGGTGGCGTCGCTGTTTTGCGGGCTGGCCTGGTCACTGCCGACGCTGACTGCCGCCCGGGTGGTGCAGGGCCTGGGTGCTGCGGCAATCATGAGCGTCAACATTGCGCTGCTGCGGCACATCTACCCGGCAAAAATCCTCGGCCGGGGGCTGGGGTATAACTCACTGGTGGTGGGGCTGGCCTTTACCCTGGGGCCGACGGCGGCGTCGGCGATTCTATCGGTGGCTACCTGGCACTGGTTGTACCTGATCAACCTGCCCCTGGGGGCACTGGCCCTGTGGCTCGGGGTGCGGGCGATTCCGGTGATCCCGATCACCGGGCATGCCTTCGACCGGCTGGCGGCAATTCTCTGCGCCGGATTGTTTGCCCTGCTGGTGCTGGGCCTGGGCTCGGCGGTGCACGGTGCGCAGGCGGTGTTGACGCTGGGGCTGATCGCCGTGGCGCTGCTGTGCGGGCTGTTGCTGATCCGCCGTCAGGCCGGGCACCCGGCGCCGATGCTCGCGGTGGATCTGTTCAAGCGCCCGCTGTTCACCTTGTCGGCCCTCACCGCGATTTGCGCGTTCAGCGCCCAGGGGCTGGCGTTTGTGTCGCTGCCGTTCCTGTTGCAAACCGTGTTGGGGCACAGCCAGGTGGCCACCGGTTTCCTGATGACGCCGTGGCCGGCGGTGGTCGCGGTGATGGCGCTGATTGCCGGGCGCCTGGCGGACCGTATCTCCCTGGCGTTGTTGTGCGGCATCGGCCTGGTGATGTTGAGCGCGGGCATGGCCTCGCTGGCGACCCTGGGCAACGACGCCTCGACCTTCGACATCGGTTGGCGCATGGCCCTGTGTGGCGCCGGGTTCGGTTTTTTCCAGTCGCCCAACCTCAAGGCGATCATGACCAGCGCACCGATTGCCCGCAGCGGGGGAGCCAGCGGGATCGTCGCCACGTCGCGGTTGATGGGGCAGACACTCGGCGCTTCGTTGGTGGCGTTGTGTTTCCACCTGTCCCTGAGCAGCGGCCCGCAGTACGCGTTGTGGCTGGGCTGCGGGTTTGCCCTGGTGGGCGCGGTGGCCAGCGGGTTGCGCCTGATGCAGGACGGCGCCAAGGTTTAATTATTTGGGCCTTGTAAAACCTTGAGGTAGACGGCTACCGTGGCCGTCTAAATAATTCTGAATGTTTCAGCTTTTATGTCTGATCTGGCCCAACGCAGTGCTGATTCCCACTCCCGCCGTGCCGCGCTGACCCTTGGCCTGTGCCTGCCCAGTGACGTGTTGCTGTACCTGGTGCTGCCGATGGAGTCCCAGGCGTTCGGTATCACCCTGGCCCAGGCCGGGGTGCTGCTGGCGGCCAACCGCCTGGTGCGGATCTTCGGCTACAAGCATGTTCTGAATTTCTACGCCCGCAACGGTGATCGGCTGACGTGCTCCATTGCCGCCGGCGCGGCGGCGGTGTGTGCTCTTGGCAACTCGATGCTGTCCGGGTTTGCGGCCTTGCTCGGGCTTCGGTTGGTCTGGGGCCTGTGTTTTGCGGCGTTGAACCTTTCCACTCAAGTATTGGCTACCTCTGAACCGCTGGGTGCGGCGCGGCGGGCGGGGCGGTCGCGGGCGTTGATTGCCCTGGGGCCGATGCTGGCCTTGCCGTTGGGTGGTTGGCTGACGTTGCAGGTTGGGCCGCGGCCGATCTTCTGGATTCTGGCGGTGTGTTGCCTGGTGGGGTTGTGGATGGCGCGGGGGTTGCCGACTGCGGGTCACAATTTGCATGGCACGCCGGGGCGGCGGTTCAAGTTGCCTGACAGTGTGGCGACCTGGTCGTTTATCGAAGGGGTGGCGCTGGATGGGCTGTTTATCTTTGGCCTGTCGATTCAGGCGCAGAAGCTGTTGGGTGGCAATGCGGTATTGATTGCCGGTGGGTTGATGGCGCTGCGTTATGTTTCGGAGTTGCTTCTGAGTCCGCTGGGGGGGCGTGCTGCGCAGCAGTTTGGTGCTACTTCGATGTTGCTGCTGTTTTCGTTTCTCAGTGCGTTGGCGTTGGGGGCGTTTGGTAGTCATTGGGTGATTGTGGGGGCGGCGGCGGTGTTGGTGTTGCGGGCGTTGCAGTTGCCGTTGGTGACGACGCTGGTGGCGGAGCGTAATCCGGGGGCGATGCGGGTTTCGGCGTTGGCGTCGAATGCGGTGTGGCGTGATGTGGGGGCGGGGCTTGGGCCTTTGCTGGCGGGGTTGTTGTTGCCGATGGCGTCGGCGCCTTGGGTGTTTGGCGTGGCGGGGGCGGCGATTGCGGTCAGTGCGGTGTTTTGCTGGCGGGCCAGGGGTTTAGCATGAGATGGGGGGAGGGGGGTACATATCCGTTTCTTCGGTAACGGCCACTTAGGGTTC
>NZ_JACAPM010000009.1:0-172 GCF_013385695.1 Pseudomonas sp. D8002 | reverse complement strand
TTAAAAGCCAGATCAAAAGCCAGAGCGAAAACAGATCTGCTTTTCTGTGGGAGCGGGCTTGCTCGCGAAAAACCTGAGAGCGCCGCGTTGAATCAGGATGCCCGCGTCATCGTTAACGACCTTCGCGAGCAAGCCCGCTCCCACATTTTTGACCGTGCCCGCTTTAGATTTT
>NZ_JACAPM010000084.1:0-3249 GCF_013385695.1 Pseudomonas sp. D8002 | reverse complement strand
GGAACCATAAGTCGCCGTTACCGAAGAAACGGATATGTACACCATCAACTCAACACCACCCCCTCCCGAGCCTTGCGCCTGTTCTTGATCCCATAACAAACCCACATAAACACCACCCAAACCGGAATCGCATACACCGACACCTGAATCCCCGGAATCAGCAGCATCACCCCAAGAATAAACACCACAAACGCCAGGCAAACATAATTCCCATACGGATACCAAAGCGCCTTGAACAACGGCACCTGCCCCGTCCGATCCATATGCTGCCTAAACTTGAAATGCGAAAAACTGATCATCGCCCAGTTGATCACCAGGGTCGCCACCACCAACGACATCAACAACTCCAGCGCATGCTGCGGAATCAGGTAATTCATCAACACCGCCACCAGCGTAATCGCCGCCGACGCCAGGATCGACCGCACCGGCACCCCACGCTTGTCGATCTTCGCCAATGCCCGCGGCGCATCACCCTGCTCGGCCATCCCCAACAGCATCCGGCTATTGCAGTAAGTGCCGCTGTTGTAGACCGACAACGCCGCCGTCAGCACCACAAAGTTGAGAATATGCGCTGCCGTGTTACTGCCCAACATCGAAAACACCTGCACAAACGGACTGCCGCTATAGGCGTCCCCGGAGGCATTCAGGGTCTCCAGCAAGCTGTCCCAAGGCGTCAACGACAACAGCACCACCAACGCGCCGATGTAGAAAATCAGGATCCGGTAGATCACCTGGTTGATCGCCTTCGGAATCACCGTGCGTGGCTTGTCCGCCTCAGCCGCAGTAAACCCGAGCATCTCCAGGCCGCCAAACGAGAACATGATGATCGCCATGGCCATCACCAAACCACCCACGCCATGGGGAAAGAACCCGCCGTGCTCCCACAGGTTGGTCACCGAGGCTTGTGGCCCACCGGTGCCACTCACCAACAGGTAACTGCCCAGGGCGATCATCCCGACAATGGCGACCACCTTGATGATCGCAAACCAGAACTCGGCCTCGCCGAAGACCTTGACGTTGGAAAGATTGATCACATTGATCAGCACAAAAAACGCCGCCGCCGACACCCAGGTCGGGATCTCGGGCCACCAGTAGTGCACATACTTGCCGACCGCCGTCAGCTCCGACATGCCCACCAGGATGTACAAAATCCAGCAGTTCCAGCCCGACAGGAAGCCGGCGAAACCGCCCCAATACTTGTGGGCAAAGTGGCTGAAGGAACCGGCCACCGGCTCTTCGACGATCATCTCGCCCAGCTGGCGCATGATCATGAAGGCGATAAAGCCGCAGATGGCATACCCGAGGATCATCGACGGCCCGGCGGATTTCAGCACGCCGGCCGACCCCAGGAACAACCCGGTGCCAATCGCGCCACCGAGGGCGATCAGTTGGATATGGCGATTTTTCAGGCCGCGCTTCAGTTCGCCTGAATGCGAGTTGGCTTCACTCATGGAAAGGGTCTCACGCAAGGTTTGAGGGTGCTCATGGAGGGGTGCTGCTTTGGTAACGGGCTACAGCAGCGCCGATCAAACCCCGGTCCAGCGTTTTTTCTTACGGTCATACGTCACCTGTTGTTTTTATCTGTGACGAAATCGAACCCGACGGGCTTGTGGCCAGGCGGAATGAACAAGGCGGATAGCCCTGAGAGAGTGGGATCACAGTAAAACGCGGCGCATTGTACACCGCCAAACCTGTCTGGGCTGACAGGATGCGGTGCGGCAGATAGGAGGGACATTAGGAAAATTCTTTCAGATAACGAGAAGTTGACGAAAGGACGATTCCTACAAAACCATGCAACCAACTCTCTGTTTCATCGACATAAACCAAATCGCCATCAAAACGGAATAAAAAATCCAAATGGAACCGTGTCAATAAAAATTTTGCAATCCCAAACACTCTCTTCTAGGTTCATCCACTTGCCCAGCGCAGCAAGCTGGCAAGCTCGTTCTCAAACAACGTCATCTAGGAGATTCACCATGCAAGCACTGGAAAATGACCTGGAAACCGAACTGCAACTCGACGATTGGTTTGAAGCGCCGACCCATGAGGCCGCCGTTGAAATGATGCAAGCCGATGCCGTCGTGCCGTTCGGCACCGCGATGTGGCCTTTCTAATCTGATCAGGCACCCCGGCAGGTGCGGGACGCCGCACCTGCCACTGCTCCTACCGAAGGCTTTGAAGGAAGGACGTCATGGACAAGGCCCGCGCCGTCGAACATTTTCTGTATTACCTCGCCCATCACCCGGCCCTCGCCGGCCTGCACCGCCCCACCATTTTGCTTGGCCATACCGAACGCTACGACGCCATCGCCCAATCGATCATCCAGGGCAGCGCTGCCCGCTTCGACTTCCAGGTACAACGCCTGGACCAGGCCCCCAGCGAAACGCTGGCCAAGGCCATCGAAGGCTGTGACCTGTACATGTTCCTCTACGATTCCTCGACCCTGCCCAACCCACGCGCCGAAGGCCCGGACTTTATCCGTGCCCTGCAAGGCGTGATGGCCGAGCACTGGAAAAAATCCCTGCTGCTCAAGGACTATGGCGACTATTTCTACGACACCTTCAGCGTCGCCCCACAGCGAATTGCCGACCTCAACGCCACGTTGATCCGGCGCATGTCCCAGGCCAGCGTGCTGAGCTTCACCGACCAGCATGGCTCGCGCCTTGAAGCGCCCATGAGCAGCATCAAGAAGTGGACCAATATCAACGGCATCGGCAACCACGACCTGGCACCCGGCGAGATCGCCACCCACAGCGAGGCCATCAACGGCCAGGTGCGGTTCGTCGGCACCTTCCTCAGCACCATTCCCTTTGCGCGCAAATACGGCGTGCTGCAATCACCGCTGGAACTGTGGATCGAGAACTCGACCATCTGCACCGTGGCCAGCGAAGTGCCGGGGCTGGCGGATGACTTCAACAAATACCTGAATGCCAACCCGTCCAATCGCCGGGTGGAAGAACTGGGCATTGGCACCAATGAAGGCGTGAAGGATTTGTATGCGCGCAACGCCGGCTTTGAAGAGCGTCATTGCGGGCTGCACCTGGGATTGGGTGGCGGGCAGAAAGGCAGCCACCACCTGGACCTGATCTTCGCCAGCGGCGTGTTGGCCCTCGACGATAAACCCGTGTTCGATGGGGCTTTCATGTTCTGACACGCCCGCCAAAACAATGGAGATCAACTGTGGGAGCGGGCTTGCTCGCGAATGCGGTGGGTCAGTCACTGGATGTATCAACTGATACACCGCATTCG
>NZ_JACAPM010000083.1:0-1523 GCF_013385695.1 Pseudomonas sp. D8002 | reverse complement strand
GGCAAGACGTGCTGAAACTGGAGCGGGTTGGTCTCACCGACAACTTCTTCGAACTGGGTGGCCATTCATTGCTGGCTACACAGATGGTGTCGCGCATCCGCCAACACCTCGGCATGAACCTGCAACTGCGCAAGCTGTTCGAAAATGCCAGCCTCAAGGCTTGCGTGGCTGCGCTTGAGCCAATCCAGGCGGCGATGCCTGCGCGCATTCCAAGGGTGCCGCGTGATCAACCGTTGCCCTTGTCCTACGCCCAGCAACGCCAGTGGTTCCTTTGGCAAATGGAACCCTCCAGTGCGGCGTACCACATCCCTGCGGCGCTACGGATTCATGGCCACCTGGATTTGAAGGCGTTGCAACGCAGCTTAAGCGCACTGGTGCAGCGTCACGAGAGTTTGCGCACGACCTTTGTCCAGAAGGACGAGCGTGCGTTCCAGGTTATCCATGCCGAGTCCGGTCCGCTGCTGACGCCGCAGTTTCTCGACCTGACCTCGGCCAACCAGGCCGAGCAGATCCAGGCGTTTGTTCGCGATCAGATCAGCCGGCCGTTCGACCTGCAGAACGGTCCGCTGCTGCGGGTCGGGCTGCTGCAGGTGGCCGCCGATGAACAGGTGCTGGTGCTGACCCAGCATCACATCGTCTCCGATGGCTGGTCGATGCAGGTGCTGGTGCAGGAACTGATTGAGCGTTATGCCGCCTATAGCCAGGGTGGATCGGTTGAACCGGTGGAGTTACCGATCCAGTATGCCGATTACGCGGTGTGGCAACGCCAATGGATGGACGCCGGTGAGCGTGAGCGGCAGCTGGCTTACTGGACCAACGTCCTCGGCGCTGAACAGCCATTGCTGGAGCTGCCTGCGGACCGTCCGCGACCGGCACGCCAGAGCTTTGCCGGCGCCCGTCTGGCCGTCCAGTTACCGCAGGCATTGGGCCAACAGCTGCGGCAACTGGCGCTGGGTGAAGGTTGCAGCCTGTTCATGCTGTTGCTGGCTTCGTTCCAGGGCCTGCTGCACCGTTACAGCGGCCAGTCGGACATCCGCGTGGGCGTACCGATTGCCAACCGCAACCGGGTCGAGACCGAAGGCCTGATCGGGTTCTTCGTCAATACCCAGGTGCTCAAGGCTGAAGTCGATCCGCAGCAGCGGTTCAGCGAACTGCTGCAACAGGTCAAGACGGCGGCACTGGGCGCCGAGGCGCATCAGGACCTACCGTTCGAGCAATTGGTCGAAGCCTTGCGCCCTGAGCGCAACCTGAGCCATAGCCCGTTGTTCCAGGTGTTGTACAACCACCAGAGCGCCGGCCGCCAAGCCATCCCGCAACTGCCGGGGCTGGTGATCAAGGCCCAGGAGTGGGAAAGCCGTACCGCCCAGTTCGACTTGACCCTCGACACCCTGGACGCCGACGGCGAGCTCAGTGCAACCCTCACTTACGCCACCGACCTGTTCGACGCAAGCACTGCACAGCGTATGGCCGCTCACTGGCTGAACCTGCTGCAAGGTATCGCCGCCGATCCGCAACGGCGCATC
>NZ_JACAPM010000082.1:0-2597 GCF_013385695.1 Pseudomonas sp. D8002 | reverse complement strand
ACGAAGCCGCCGAGCGTATCGCTCGCGTGCTGCACAACGACCCGGCGACCGGCGTGATGCGTCATGCGGATGCGGGCTACCAGATCGCGATTGATTGCGCCAAGGAGCAGGGTTTGAACCTGCCGATGGTCAAGTAAACCAGGCAGGCAGTTGCACCCTTTGCTTCATGGACGTCGGGCAGGTTGAGACGGATTTCAAGGTTCCGGTGCTTTATGTGTTTTCGGTAGGAGTGACTTGATGAGTCTCATGCAGATGCTCAGTTTTGGCGACACGGGTTGGGGGATGGCCTTGCTCAAGGCCGCCCTCATGACCGTGTTGTTGACCCTTGCGGCGCTGGTGGTCGGTGCGCTGGTCGGCAGCCTGGTGGCCATGGCCAAGCTTTCCAAAAAGCGTGCCTTGCGATACCTGGGGGATGCCTATTCCATCCTGTTCCGGGGGATTCCGGAGCTGTTGGTGATCTACCTGTTCTATTTCGGCGGTGCCAGTGTGGTGACGGCCGTCAATCACTGGTTTGGCGGTGAAGGCTATGTCGATGTCCCGCCGTTCATGGTGGGGGCCATCGCCGTCGGATTGATCTCGGCGTCGTATCAGGCTGAGGTCTATCGCGGTGCCTTTATCGCGGTGGCCAAGGGTGAGCTTGAGGCAGCACTGGCGATCGGCATGAACCGCGCAACGCGGATTCGCCGGGTGCTGATCCCGCAGATCTGGCGGTACGCGCTGCCGGGCCTGGGCAACGTCTGGCAAATGAGCCTGAAAGACTCCGCGCTGATTTCGGTGATTGGCCTGGTGGAACTGATGCGCGCCAGCCAGGTGGCGGCGGGTTCCACGCGCCAGTACTTCACGTTCTACATCGTCGGCGGCGTGTGCTACCTGATTCTGACCGGGCTTTCGGGCCGTCTTTTCAATATTGCCGAAGCGCGCGTACAGCGTACGCAGCGGCGCAATCCTGCACAGTCGTGAGAAGGGACCGTTTGCCATGATCGATTTCGCCTTTCTTGCCGACACCATGCTCAAGTTGCTGGGTGCCTTGCCCATCACCCTGGCCTTGTTTTTTTCGTCCCTGACCCTGGGGTTGCTGCTGTCGCTGGGCGTGGTGTCCATGCGCGTCAGCCGCTGGCCATTCCTCAGCTACCCGGCGCGTTTCTACATCATGCTGTTTCGCGGCACGCCGCTGATGATCCAGATGTTCCTGATCTATTACGGCCTGGGGCAGTTCCCGGCGATTCGCGACAGCTTCCTGTGGGTGGTGTTGAGGTCGCCTTATGGCTGCGCCGTGGTCTCCCTGGCGCTGTGCACCGCCGGCTACACCGCTGAAATCATTCGCGGTGGCCTGCTGAGCGTGCCTCAAGGGCAGATCGAAGCGGGGCAGGCGGTAGGCATGGGGCGTTGGACCCTGCTGTGGCGAGTGATCGGCCCGGTCACCTTGCGCCAGGCGCTTCCGGCCTATTCCACCGAGGCCATTTTGCTGGTCAAGTCCACCGCGCTGGCCAGCCTGGTCACCGTGTGGGACGTCACCGGCGTGGCGCAACAAATCATCCAGCGTACCTACCGCACCATGGAAGTGTTCATTTGTGCGGCGTTGATCTATCTGATCCTGAATTTCCTGGTGGTGCGTGTGGTGGCCTGGATTGAACATCGTCTGTCGCCCCACCTGCTTGAGCGGCCGAAAGACGTGCCGGTCAAGCAAACCCCCGAACCTATTTCTCATTCCTGATTGCAGCGGAGCTTGTCATGAGTACTCAGATTCAGAGCGCCCTTACGGTTAACAACATTCACAAGGCTTTCGGTTCGGCACAGGTTCTCAAGGGGATCTCGTTGGAGGCTCACAAAGGTGACGTGATTTCCATCCTCGGTGCCAGCGGTTCGGGCAAGAGCACTTTCCTGCGTTGTATCAACCTGCTGGAAACCCCGGACGAGGGCAGTATTGTGCTCGACGGCGAAACCATCGAGCTCAAGCGCCAGCGCAACGGTCGGTTGTTGCCTGGCAGCACGCGGCAGGTGGAGACCATGCGCAGCAAGCTGGGCATGGTGTTCCAGAGTTTTAACCTGTGGTCGCATATGACGGTTTTGCAAAATGTCATCGAGGGGCCGATGCGGGTGCTCAAGCGTTCGAAGGCCGAGTGTGTGGAGGAAGCTGAGCAACTGCTGCACAAGGTGGGGCTTTATGATCGCCGTGATTATTACCCGGCGCATTTGTCGGGTGGGCAGCAGCAGCGGGTGGCGATTGCCCGGGCGTTGGCGATGAACCCGCAAGTAATGTTGTTTGATGAGCCGACGTCGGCGCTGGACCCGGAGTTGGTGGGGGAGGTGTTGCGGGTGATGCGGTCGCTGGCCGAGGAAGGGCGGACCATGTTGGTGGTGACCCATGAGATGGGGTTTGCGCGGCATGTGTCCAATCGGGTGGTGTTTATGGCCAATGGGTTGATTGATGCCCAGGGCACGCCGGCGGAGTTGTTTGAGGGGTTGCCGACGGAGCGGTTTCGGCAGTTTGTATCGAGTCATACGCAGCGTAGTGCGGAGTAGTGGTTGGGTGTTGGTTGGGTTTGGGTATATATCCGTTGCTGCGGTAACGGCCGCTTATGGTTTCGCTCTTACAG
>NZ_JACAPM010000081.1:0-668 GCF_013385695.1 Pseudomonas sp. D8002 | reverse complement strand
GCGAAACGTGTTGAGCTTGGATTGTTGATCAACAACGACCCGTTGGCCCGCGTGGTTTGATTGATTACGCTATTGTCGAAAAACTCAGAAAATCCAAGGCTTCCAATAGTCCCTAAGTAAAACGACCATTCCGTGACATTGATCGTGTTGCCTCTAGCCCTTAGCCCCTTCCATGCAGCGGTCCCGGTACCCGCTACAGCGGAGGAAGCAGTAATGTGGTTGTTAAGCAAGTCGATGTTTTTAACGGCCGCGCTTATCTGGATTCCGGTATTGATGGACGTAATGTTGTTGCCGACAAACCTTGCCTGTGGTGTTTGCCAGTCAATACCAATTGAGCCTCCGCTGATGCTATTTCCTTCAATCAAGGGAGGCTGTGTCGCTGTATTGAGTTGGGACCTAATACCGATGGCATTTATGGATAGCAACTTCAGGATGTTATTCGAAATGATAATTTGGCCGTCGTGTGTAAAGCCTGTGACCGAGCCGACGCTTATCGCGACAGTGAACGAGCCTTGCAAGCTATTGGAAGATGCAATCAGTCTGTCAGTGCCGCTGTTAAAGAAAATGCCTAGTTGCTGTATTCCCGTAATGTTGTTTCCAGTAATAAGACAGTCGCGGCTTGCGACGGTTGTCGCATCCGGAAGTAGTGGTTGCCCGTTCAAGCCTAT
>NZ_JACAPM010000080.1:0-316 GCF_013385695.1 Pseudomonas sp. D8002 | reverse complement strand
TGATTCATTGAAGAAGACGATAGAAGCAGCTTTAAGCTCCAAGCTGATAGCTCTTAGCTAATCAGTTACGCGCTCGAAATTGGGTCTGTAGCTCAGTTGGTTAGAGCGCACCCCTGATAAGGGTGAGGTCGGCAGTTCGAATCTGCCCAGACCCACCAATTTTGTTATGGGGCCATAGCTCAGCTGGGAGAGCGCCTGCCTTGCACGCAGGAGGTCAACGGTTCGATCCCGTTTGGCTCCACCATTAACTGTTTCTACTGTTAGAGTTTAGAAATGAATATTCGCCAATGAATATTGATTTCTAGTCTTTGATTAG
>NZ_JACAPM010000008.1:0-159181 GCF_013385695.1 Pseudomonas sp. D8002 | reverse complement strand
CTGTAAGAGCGGAACCAATAGCGGCCATAACCGAAGAAACGGATATGTACCCCCATCCCCCTAAACCCCCCATCACTCTCAACAAACATTTTGGTTATTAATAAATAGCTTCTTATTCCTTAACGAATATATACCCCGTGCCTATACTGACCCACAACGTTAAACGCTGCAGGAGGGCACACCCATGCACAGCGAGTCGATTCGTTATCTGATCGTGCCGGGCTGGCAAGGATCGCCAGAAGATCATTGGCAAAGTCATTGGCAGAACAGCCTGCCCAACAGCGCGCGCGTGGAGCAGGCCGACTGGCTCACCCCACGCCGCGAAGACTGGGTGGCCGCCCTGGCCGAAGCCATCGCCGCCGACAGCACCCCGGTGATTCTGATCGCCCACAGCCTGGGCTGCATCACCGTCGCCCATTGGGCGGCCACCGCACCGGTGCAATTCCTGCGTCAGGTACGCGGCGCCCTGCTGGTGGCCCCGGCCGATGTCGAACGCCCTGCCTGCGCACCCGCCCTGCGTAACTTTGCGCCAATCCCCAGCCACCTGTTGCCCTTCCCAAGCCAGGTCGTCAGCTCCGACAACGACAGCGCCGTCAGCGCCACCCGCGCCCTGGAACTGGCACGTAACTGGGGCGCCGAAGCGGGAATTCTCGCGGGCGCCGGGCACATCAACGTGAAGTCCGGCCATCAACGCTGGGAACAGGGTTTCGCCTACCTCTATCGCCTGCAAAATCGCCTGGAACATCACTCCCGGCGCCGTGCATAAAATTTTTTAAACGCCCCTTCCCCTTCGTGGATGGGGCGGGAGCCTGCCATGAGCCTGCATGAAACCTTCGGTCAGCCCCTGCTGACCTTCCCCGACGCCGAAAAAAGCCCCCTGAGCATTCGTGCCAAGGCGCTGGTGTTTGTCGACCCGCGTTCGCGGCAACTGCGCGAAGACCTCGAAAACCTTGCCCCCCGCGCCTTGCCCGTGTTGATACGCGGCGAAACCGGCAGCGGCAAGGAGTTGCTCGCCCGGCATATCCACCGTGGCAGCGACCGCACCGGCCTGTTTGTCTCGGTGAATTGCGGCGCCATCAGCCCGACATACGCCGACGCCGAACTGTTCGGCTACGCCGCAGGCAGCCACAGCGGCGCAGCCAGCAGCCGCGCCGGCTGGTTTGGCTCGGCCAACGGCGGCACGTTGTACCTGGATGAAATCGGCGACTTGCCGCTGCCAATCCAGGTCAAGCTGCTGGCGGCGCTGGAAAACCACGAAGTCACTCGCGTCGGCGCCCATCAGCCAAGCCCGGTGGATGTGCGGCTGGTGGCGGCCACCAGCATCGATCTCGCCCAGGCCGTGGCGGCCGGCAAGTTTCATGAGCGCCTGTTCCATTACCTCAGCGAAGGCCAACTGGAGCTGCCCGCACTGCGCGAGCGGGTGGGCGACATCCTGTCACTGGCCGAATATTTCCTCGGCATCTACAGCCAGCGCCTCGACCTGCCGGTGCCGCTGATCAGCGACGAAGCCCAGCGCGTGCTGGAGCATCACAGCTGGCCGGGCAACACCCGGGAGTTGGAGAACGTGATTCACTTTGCCTTGCTGGTCAGCAGTGGCGACGAGATTCTGCCTGAGCATTTGAACCTGCCCGTGGCGGGTTCGCCTGTGGAGCAGGTGCGGCGAATTCTTGGCCACGCCAGCGCCGCCGAGGTTGAAGCCCTGAAAAGCTATCTGAAAGAACACGCTGTTTTGTAGGGGCCCTGCTTGCCGGCGATGGCGTCCTCAGGAGCATCGCAAGGCTCAAGACCGCCATCGCCGGCAAGACGGGCTCCTGCATGAACAAAATGGAATATCAAAGTGAATAAAAAGTATTGTTCTGGAATAAAAAACCTCGGTATTGTCCGCTCCACGCCGCGATAGCACTTCGCTGGCATCCACTAAAAAAGCGGCCGTCCCAGACGACCCGGATTTTCGATAAGGACACTGCATGAAAAAGGTTCTGTTGTTTACCGCACTGGCGGCTGCCCTGACTGCAAGCTTCGCCCAGGCCAACGAGAAACTGGTGGTAGCCGCTACCCCGATCCCGCACGCCGAGATCCTTGAGCTGGTCAAGCCGACCCTGGCCAAAGAAGGCGTGGACCTGGAAATCAAAGTCTTCACCGACTACGTACAACCGAACGTACAGGTGGCCGAGAAGCGTCTGGACGCCAACTACTTCCAGACCCTGCCGTACCTGGAAAACTTCAACAAGGGTAAAGGCACCAACCTGGTCACCGTGGTCGGTGTGCACGTTGAACCCTTCGGCGGCTACTCGAAAAAAATCAAAAACATCTCTGAGCTCAAAGATGGCGCCACCGTGGCCATCCCGAACGAAGGCAGCAACTCCGGCCGTGCCCTGCTGCTGCTGCAAAAGGCTGGCGTGATCACTCTGAAAGACCCGACCAACGCCCTGGCCACGCCGAAAGACATCGCCAGCAACCCGAAACACCTGAAATTCAAAGAGCTGGAATCGGCGCTGCTGCCACGCGTCCTGGACCAGGTTGACCTGGACCTGATCAACACCAACTACGCCCTGGAAGCCGGCCTGAACCCGGCCAAGGACGCGTTGATCATCGAAGACGCCAAGTCGCCGTACGTGAACTTCCTGGTTGCCCGCCCGGACAACAAGGACAGCGACGCGATCCAGAAGCTGGCCAAAGCCCTGACCAGCCCTGAAGTGAAAGCTTTCATCGAGAAGAAATACAACGGCGCGGTCGTGCCGGCGTTCTGATCGAACCCAAAAACCTCCTTCAAGGTTTAAACGCCGACGGCTTCTACAGCGTCGGCGTTTTTTATGGCTGGAACACAATCGAAATGTGGGAGCGGGCTTGCTCGCGAATGCGGTGGGTCAGCCAACACATCTGCTGACTGATACACCGCATTCGCGAGCAAGCCCGCTCCCACTTTTTGGGACTGTGTCTGCTCAGAGATTCCGGCTATTGATGGCCCTGCGTAGCGCCACCAGCCACTTCACCAGTTCCTGCGGATCAATCGGTTTTGCCTCGTTCATCGCTCATTCCCTCGCCTGTTGGTTGGCCGTCAGTCTGGCCACGCGCTGCCTATCCCTGAAGTGCAGCTCCGATAAAAAGACCCTTCCTACTTCCCCGGGAACAGTAGCTGTCATCCATCTGCACCGCGAATCCGCAGGTTATCTATTTGGGTGATATCAATATGCTATTTCGGTATTTAAATTTTGCTTTTTATACCTTTAAAGTCGGCGCTACCCGGCGTTACCCACGCTGGACCGGACCGCACCAACGCCGCTTTACCCCTGCGGCGTCAGGGATTTCAGATGACCTTCGATTACGCATTTATCCTCAGCACGCTGCCAGCGTTTCTCAAGGCCGTGGGCGTTACCCTGCAAGTCGGCCTGATCGCCATTGGCACCTCCATGCTGGTGGCCTTGATCAACGCCGCGCTGCTGGTGTTTCGCACGCCCTACGTGTGGCGCCTGGTGGCGCTGTACGTGGAGTTGGCGCGCAACACACCGCTGCTGATCCAACTGTTTTTCGTCTACTTCGCGTTGCCGGCCCTGGGGCTGAATATCTCCGGGTTCTGGGCGGCGATCATCACCATGACCTTTCTCGGCGGCGCCTACCTCACGGAAGTGCTGCGCGCCGGTGTCGAGGCGGTGCCGCTGGCACAGATCGAATCGGGCAAGTCCATCGGGCTGTCCCACTGGCAACTGCTGCGCCATGTGATCCTGCCCCAGGCCGGGATCCTCAGCCTGCCGGCGCTGTTTGCGAACTTTATTTTCCTGCTCAAGGAAACCACGATCGTGTCGGCGGTGGCGGTGCCGGAGATTCTCTACACCACCAAAAGCTATATCGCCCTCTACTACAAAACCTACGAAATGCTCGCGGTGCTCACGTTGATCTGCGTGCTGTTATTCCTGCCGCTGTCGCTGCTGCTCAGCCGCCTTGAAAGGAGGCTCCAGCATGGCCAGTTCGGGTCTTGAATTACTCTGGGTGTCCTTGCCGCAACTGGGCAAGGGCGCGGCGCAAACCCTTTCGATCTCGTTCTTGAGCATCGCCTTCAGCACCGTCGGCGGCGTGGTGTATGGCGTGCTGCGCACGTTGAATTCGAAAGCGATCAACCTGGTGCTGCGGATTTACCTGGAGCTGTTCCGCGCCATTCCGGTGTTGGTGTGGTTGTACTTGCTGTTCTTCGGCCTGCCGATTTTCTTTGGCCTGAGCATTCCGAGCTTCTGGTGCGCCGTGCTGGTGTTGTCGCTGTGGGGTGCCAGTGAAGTCGGCGAAGTGGTGCGCGGTGCGTTGCATTCGTTGCCCCGAGGCCAGCGTGAAGCCGGCCTGTCGATTGGCCTGTCGGACCCGCAACTGTACGGCTACGTGCTGTTGCCCCAGGCCCTGAAACGCATGACCCCGCCGACCATCAACGTCTACACCCGCATCATCAAGACCAGCTCCCTGGCGGTGCTGATCGGTGTGGTGGACGTGATCAAGGTCGGCCAGCAAATCATCGAGCGCACCTACGAGTCGGTATTGATCTACGGCGCGCTGTTCCTGTTTTTCTTCTTTATCTGCTACCCGTTGTCGGCCGCCTCCAAGGTGCTGGAACGGCGCTGGGCCCAAGCATGAGCGCATTGATCGAGTTCCAGGGTTTCAACAAGTTTTTCGGCGACCAGCAGGTGCTCGACGGCATCGACCTGAGTGTGCAAAGCGGCGAAGTGGTGGTGATCCTCGGCCCCAGCGGTTGCGGCAAAAGCACCTTGCTGCGGTGCCTCAATGGCCTGGAAGTGGCCCACAGCGGCAGCCTGCGTTTTGCCGGCAAGGAGCTGCTGGACAAGGCCACCGACTGGCGCCAGGTGCGCCAGGACGTGGGCATGGTGTTCCAGAGTTATCACCTGTTCCCGCACATGAGCGTGCTCGACAACCTCCTGCTCGGCCCGCTGAAAGTGCAAAAACGCGAGCCCCGCGAAGCCCGGGCCCAGGCTGAAAAACTGCTGGAACGGGTGGGCCTCTCCGACAAACGCGACGCCTACCCGCGCCAGCTGTCGGGCGGCCAGCAGCAACGCATCGCCATCGTCCGCTCGTTGTGCATGAACCCGCAGGTCATGCTGTTTGACGAAGTCACCGCCGCCCTCGACCCGGAGATGGTCAAGGAAGTACTGGAAGTGATCCAGGGCCTGGCCCGGGACGGCATGACGCTGCTGATCGTCACCCATGAAATGGCCTTCGCCCGCGCCGTCGCCGACCGCGTGGTGTTCATGGAGGCCGGCCGCATCCTCGAACAAAACACCCCCGAGGCATTCTTTACGAACCCGCAAACCGCACGCGCGCAGCAGTTCCTGGAGAAGTTCTCCTTCGTTTCAACACTGCCCAAAAGAACCAAGGAACTGGAGCTGTCATGAAAACTGCCAAGTTGTTATTCCCCTTGTTCGGCCTCGCTTTGCTGGCCGGCTGCAATAAATCCGAAGAGCCCGCCAAGACGGCTGCCGCTGCCACCCCGGCACCCGCTGCGGTGAGCTACATCGACAAGATCAAGGCGCGGGACAAGCTGATCGTCGGCGTATTCACCGACAAGCCGCCGTTTGGTTTCGTGGATGAGTCCGGCCGTTATGTCGGCTTCGATACCGACATCGGCCGCCGTTTCGCCAAGGACCTGCTGGGCGACGAGAACAAGGTTGAATTCGTCGCCGTAGAGCCGGCGAGCCGCATTCCGTTCCTGCAAAGCGACAAGGTCGACCTGATCCTCGCCAACATGACGGTGACGCCGGAGCGCAAGGAAGCGGTGGACTTCACCAACCCGAACCTGAAAGTCGCGGTGCAGGCCCTGGTGCCGCAGGACAGCTCGGTGAAGAGCCTGGACGACCTGGCGACCCGCACCACCATCGTCACCACCGGCACTACCGCGGATATCTGGCTGACCAAGAACCACCCGGACTGGAAACTGCTGAAGTTCGAGAAAAATTCCGAGTCGCTGCAAGCGTTGTCGGCGGGCCGTGGTGATGCCTATGCCCAGGACAACCTGGTGCTGTTCAGCTGGGCCAAGCAGAACCCGGGCTATCGCGTGCTGGAGCAGAAACTGGGGGATGAAGCGCCGATTGCGCCGGCGGTGAAGAAGGGCAACATCGAATTGCGGGATTGGGTGAATGCCGAGCTGGCGAAGTTGGGCGAAGAGAAGTATCTGCTCAAGCTGTATGACCAGTATGTTCGCAAGGAACTGAGCGATGACACCAAGCCGGAAAGCGTGATTGTTGAAGGCGGGAAGTGGCAGGGTTGATCAGTTAGCTGTTGGGTGACTGATCTACCGTCTTCGCGAGCAAGCCCGCTCCCACATTCGACCGAGTTCCACCTTTGGAATGCGGACAAATGTGGGAGCGGGCTTGCTCGCGAAGAGGCCCTCACAGGCGCCGCCTAACTGGGCCAATGCCACGCCGGCTCATCCAGCACCCGCTGCCCCACCACCTGCGTCTGCCCCATCACCTTCTCCAGCACGATCGAATTACACCCTTCATCCTGCTGCAACGCCGCAATCAAGCGGCTGGCATGGGACACCACCCACACCTGACACTGCTGCGACACCTGGATGATCAGCCGCGCCAACGCCGGCAAAAGATCCGGGTGCAAGCTGGTTTCCGGTTCGTTCAATACCATCATCGTCGGTGGCCTCGGCGTCAGCAGCGCCGCCACCAGCAGCAAGTAGCGCAAGGTCCCGTCCGACAGCTCCGCCGCCGATAACGGCCGCAGCAACCCTTCCTGATAAAACTCGATGGCAAAACGGCCGCCCTGCAATGGCTCGATATTCAACCGCGCGCCGGGAAACGCATCGCTGATCGCCCGCTGCAAGGCGTCCGGGTCGCCGATCTCGCGGATGGTCTGCAACGCCGCTGCCAAATCGCGACCATCGTGATGCAGCACCGGCGTACGCGTGCCCAGTTGCGGCTGGCGCACCGGGGCGTCGACGTCGCTGCGAAAATGATCATAAAAGCGCCAGCCGCGAATGCTTTCGCGCAGCAGCAATACCTCCGGCGAACCCCGCAGGCTGCCGACCTGATCGAACAGGCTGTGGTAGTTCGGCGTGTGCTGGGCCAGTACATCCCAGGCTCGGCCATCGCGGGCACGTACCATCGGGCCGGAGCGCTGCACCAGCAGGCTCGCCGGGCGAAATACATGCCCGGCCCAGATGCATTCTTTCTTGATCTCCGGGTCCAGGGAAAAATAGGACAAGGTTTTCTCGGGCAACCCCAGGGAAATCGCATAGCTGAAATCCTCTGCGGCAAACCCCAGGCGCAGGCGCTTGGCGCCCTGGCGCACGATGGGCTCCACCGCCACTTCACCACTGAGCATGCGCCGGCTGATGCTTTCCGGCCCGGCCCAGAAGGTCGAATCCAGCCCGCCTTCACGGGCCAGTGCGTTGATCACGCCGCCCTGGGCCGTCTCCGCCAGTAGCCGCAGGGCGCGGTACAGGTTGGACTTGCCGCTGCCATTGGGACCGGTGATCAGGTTCAACCGATCCAGCGGCACCACCAATTTGTTGATCGAGCGGTAATTGGCCACCGCGAGGGTTTTGAGCATGAGAGGATGTTCGCGATTATGTGGATCCGCATGTTACCTGCGTCGGCTGGCGGAGATGTGTCGCGGGCGTCCTGATTTCCTGTAAGTCAATGCCTACGACGCGGAACCCTGAACTACGCTAACAGTCGCATAATCACCGACGCGTCAATCAAGCAAGGAGCCTGCATGGGCGGTCCCAAACTCACATTTATCCTCGGCCTTGGCTTGCTGGCGCTGCTGAGCGGTTGCGGCCAGGAAAAAGCCGAACCCAAGGAACATTCCCGGGTGTTTGTGCAGACGGTGAAGTCCACCGACTTTGCCGCCGCCGTGACCTTGACCGGCGATATCCAGGCCCGGGTGCAGACCGATCTGTCGTTCCGCGTCGGCGGCAAGATCATCCAGCGCATGGTGGATGTCGGCGACCGCGTCAGCGCCAAGCAGGTGCTGGCCAAGCTCGATCCGAAAGATTTGCAGACCAATGTCGACTCCGCCCAGGCCCAGGTGGTCGCCGAGCAGGCGCGGGTCAAACAGACCGCCGCCGCGTTTGTGCGCCAGGAAAAACTCTTGCCCAAGGGCTACACCAGCCGCAGCGAATACGACTCCGCCCAGGCCGCGTTGCGCAGCAGCCAGAGCGCGCTGACCGCCGCCCAGGCGCAGTTGGCCAATGCGCGCGAGCAGTTGGGCTACACCTCGCTGGTCGCCGACGCGCCGGGCATCATCACCGCCCGCCAGGCCGAGGTGGGCCAGGTGGTGCAGGCCACCGTGCCGATTTTCAGCCTGGCCCGGGATGGCGAGCGCGACGCGGTGTTCAACGTCTATGAATCGCTGCTGGTGGAGCCGCCGCCGGACAAGCCGATTACCGTCAGCCTGCTGGAAAATCCGCAGATCACCGCCGTGGGCAAGGTGCGCGAAGTCACCCCGGCCGTTGCCGCCAATACCGGCACGGTGCAAGTCAAAATCGCCCTCGACGCGCTGCCCAAGGGCATGCAACTGGGCTCGGTGGTCAGCGCCACGGCCAACGGGCCGGCCAAGGCCAGCATCGAATTGCCGTGGGCAGCCTTGACCAAAGACATCAGCGCGCCGGCTGTCTGGCTGGTGGACGACGACGGCAAGGCGCAACTGCACAAGGTCACGGTCGCGCGTTACCTGACCGGCAAGGTGATCATCAGCGACGGCCTCAAGGGCGGCGAAAAAGTCGTGGTGGCCGGCGGGCAACTGCTGCATCCCGGCATGATCGTGGAAATCGCCCAGCCGCCGGATCAGGCCCAGGCCCAGGGAGTGCAGCCATGAAGCAGTTGACGTGTGTGCTCGCCGCCAGCCTGCTGTTGATGGCGTGTTCCAAGGAAGAACCGGCACCGGAACCGGTGCGCCCGGTGCTGTCGATTGAAGTGAAAGCCGAGGACCAGGAAAACCTCGGCCGCTTCGCCGGCACGATCCAGGCCCGCTACGAAAGCAATCTCGGTTTCCGTGTGCCGGGCCGTATCGCCCGGCGCGCGGTCGACGTGGGCGCTGAAGTGCAGCAGGGCGCGTTGCTCGCCGTGCTCGACCCCACCGATCAACAGAACCAGTTGCGCGCCGCCCAGGGCGACCTGGCCCGGGTCCAGGCACAGTGGATCAACGCCCAGGCCAATGCGCGTCGCCAGCAGGAATTGTTCAACCGTGGCGTCGGCGCCCAGGCCCAACTGGACATCGCCCAGACCGACTTGAAAACCACCCAGGCTTCCCTGGATCAGGCCAGGGCCTCGGTCAACCAGGCCAAGGACCAGCTCAACTACGCCGAACTGCGCACCGACCATGCAGGCATCGTCACCGCCTGGAATGCCGAGGCCGGCCAGGTGGTCAGCGCCGGGCAGCAAGTGGTGACCCTGGCACGACCGGACATCAAGGAAGCCGTCATCGACTTGCCCGCCGGCCTCGCCGAACGCCTGCCGCCGGATGTGGTGTTCCTGGTCGCCGGGCAGATGGACCCCACGGTCAGCACCACCGCCACCGTGCGCGAGATCGAACCCCAGGCCCAAAGCGCCACGCGCACCCGTCGCGCCCGCCTGACCCTGGCGGAAACACCGCCCGCGTTCCGCCTTGGCACCGCCATCAGCGTGACCCTGAGTTCAGCCATCGCGCCGCGTATCGAACTGCCCCTCAGCGCCTTGCAGGAAGCCGACGGCAAGACCCGCATCTGGGTCATCGACACCCAAAGCCAGACCGTACAGCCCCGTGACGTCAGCATCGTCAGCCGTGACGCCGACAGCGCCTTGCTCAACGCCGGCGTCAAACCCGGCGAGCGGGTGGTGAGTGCCGGCGTGAACAGCCTGAAGCCCGGGCAAAAAGTCAAAATCGACGAGGACAGCCCGCGATGAAAGGGAGCTTCAACTTATCCGACTGGGCCCTCAAGCATCAGTCCTTCGTCTGGTACCTGATGTTCGTCGCGCTGCTGATGGGCGTGTTCTCGTACATGAACCTCGGTCGCGAGGAAGACCCGTCGTTCACCATCAAGACCATGGTGATCCAGACCCGCTGGCCGGGTGCGACCCAGGAAGAGACCCTGAAGCAGGTCACCGACCGCATCGAGAAAAAACTCGAAGAGCTGGACTCCCTCGACTACGTGAAGAGCTACACCCGGCCCGGCGAGTCCACGGTGTTCGTGTTCCTGCGGGACACCACCAGCGCCAAGGACATCCCGCAGATCTGGTACCAGGTCCGCAAGAAGATCGACGATATTCGCGGCAGCTTCCCCCAAGGCTTGCAGGGGCCGGCGTTCAACGACGAGTTCGGGGATGTGTTCGGCTCGGTGTACGCGTTTACCGCCGACGGCCTGTCGATGCGCCAGCTGCGCGATTACGTGGAGCAAGTGCGCGCCGAAATTCGTTCGGTACCGGGGCTGGGCAAGGTCGAGATGATCGGCCAGCAGGACGAAGTGATTTACCTGAATTTCTCCACTCGCAAACTCGCAGCGCTGGGGATCGATCAGCGCCAGGTGGTGCAGAGCCTGCAATCGCAGAACGCCGTGACCCCCGCTGGGGTGATCGAGGCCGGGCCGGAGCGGATTTCGGTGCGCACCTCCGGGCAGTTCGCCTCGGAGAAGGACCTGGCCAACGTCAACCTGCGGCTCAATGACCGTTTCTATCGGCTGGCCGACGTGGCGGAAATCACCCGTGGCTATGTCGACCCGTCGACGCCGATGTTCCGCTTCAACGGCAAGCCCGCCATCGGCTTGGCCATCGCCATGCAGAAGGGCGGCAACATCCAGGACTTCGGCAAGGCCCTGCACAAACGCATGGACGACCTGACCGCCGACCTGCCGGTGGGTGTGGGCGTGCACAAGGTTTCCGACCAGGCCGAAGTGGTGGAGGAGGCCGTCGGCGGCTTTACCAGCGCGTTGTTTGAGGCGGTGATCATCGTGCTGGTGGTGAGCTTTATCAGCCTCGGCGTGCGTGCCGGGTTGGTGGTGGCGTGCTCGATCCCGCTGGTGCTGGCGCTGGTGTTCGTGTTCATGGAATACAGCGGCATCACCATGCAGCGGGTGTCGCTGGGCGCGTTGATCATTGCCCTCGGCCTGTTGGTGGACGACGCGATGATCACCGTAGAGATGATGATCACGCGCCTGGAAAAAGGCGAGACCAAGGAGCAGGCGGCGACGTTCGCCTACACCTCCACCGCGTTCCCGATGTTGACCGGCACGCTGGTGACCGTCGCCGGGTTTGTGCCGATTGGCCTCAACGCCAGTTCGGCGGGGGAGTACACCTTCACGCTGTTCGCGGTGATTGCCGTGGCAATGCTGGTGTCGTGGGTGGTCGCGGTATTGTTCGCGCCGGTGCTCGGGGTGCATATCCTCAGCAGCAAGGTAAAACCCCACAATGCCGAGCCGGGCCGTGTGGGCCGGGCGTTCAATGGCGGCATGCTGTGGGCGATGCGTAACCGCTGGTGGGCCATTGGCATTACCGTGCTGCTGTTTGTAGCGTCGGTGTTTTCCATGCAGTTTGTGCAGAACCAGTTTTTCCCGTCCTCGGACCGTCCGGAAATTCTCGTCGACCTCAACCTGCCGCAAAACGCCTCGATCAACGAGACCCGCAAGGCCGTCGACCGTCTTGAGGCGATCATCAAGGACGACCCGGACATCGCCCGCTGGAGCACCTATATCGGCCAGGGCGCGATCCGTTTCTACCTGCCGCTGGACCAGCAACTGGAGAACCCGTACTACGCGCAACTGGTGATTGTCAGCAAGGGCCTGGAAGAGCGCGGCGCCTTGATTGCGCGCCTGCAAAAACGCCTGCGGGAAGATTTTGTCGGCGTGGGCAGCTTCGTGCAGCCACTGGAAATGGGCCCGCCGGTGGGGCGTCCGATCCAGTACCGGGTGTCTGGCAAGGACATCGACCAGGTGCGCAAACACGCGATCGAGCTGGCGACCATGCTCGATAAAAACACCCACATGGGCGAGATCATCTACGACTGGAACGAGCCGGGCAAAGTCCTGCGGGTGGACATCGCCCAGGACAAGGCGCGGCAACTGGGGCTGTCGTCGGAAGACGTGGCGCAGTTGATGAACAGCGTGGTCAGCGGTGCGTCGGTGACCCAGGTGCATGACGATATCTACCTGATCAACGTGGTCGGCCGCGCCGAAGATGCCGAACGCGGTACGCCGGAAACCTTGCAGAACCTGCAGATCGTCACGCCCAACGGCACCTCGATTCCGCTGCTGGCGTTCGCCACCGTGCGTTATGAGCTGGAACAGCCGTTGGTGTGGCGTCGCGACCGCAAGCCGACCATCACCATCAAGGCGGCGGTGCGCGACGACATGCAGCCGACCGACCTGGTGAAACAGCTCAAGCCGGACATCGACAAGTTCAGTGCTGGGTTGCCGGTGGGCTACAAGGTCGCCACCGGCGGCACCGTGGAAGAAAGCGGCAAGGCCCAGGGCCCGATTGCCAAGGTAGTGCCGTTGATGCTGTTTCTGATGGCGACCTTCCTGATGATCCAGCTGCACAGCGTGCAGAAGATGTTCCTGGTGGCCAGCGTGGCGCCGCTGGGGCTGATTGGCGTGGTGTTGGCGCTGATTCCCACGGGCACGCCCATGGGCTTTGTGGCGATTCTCGGGATCCTTGCGCTGATCGGCATCATCATCCGTAACTCGGTGATCCTGGTGACGCAGATCGACGCCTACGAGCGCGACGGCTACACGCCGTGGGACGCGGTGGTGGAAGCTACCGAACACCGGCGCCGGCCGATCCTGCTGACCGCAGCAGCGGCCAGCCTGGGCATGATCCCTATCGCCCGTGAAGTGTTCTGGGGCCCGATGGCCTACGCGATGATCGGCGGGATCATCATCGCCACCTTGCTCACGCTGCTGTTCCTGCCGGCGCTGTATGTGGCCTGGTACAAGATTCGCGAGCCGAAGAAAGAACAAGCCTGACAGCCACAGCGGTGACATTCCTACACGGACGTGGGAATGTTCCCTGAAACATTTTTTTGCCCTTCGCACCCGATCAATTGTTTTACCCTCCGGGCCTGATCCTTTGCCAAGGCCTGCCCCATGCGTTGTTTCCTGCTGGTTTGTAGCTTGTTACTGTCGCCCGTGGCCCTTGCCGGCACGGTGCTGGAGAACGCCCTGTGGCGGGTTGAGATCGACCCGGCGACCCTTGCGATCCACGTTATCCCCAGCGACAAGACCGCCGTGCAGGCTTCAAGCGGAGGCCCTGCGCATAGGGTCAACCAGCTCTCCCAAAGCACCCGTCAGGCCAGTTGGCAATGGGACGATGGCGCCTATCGCCTGAGCGCCACCCTCGAGCAACGGGATCTTGCCCTGACGATTACCGCCCGTGATGCCGGTGAGTTGGCGATCCTGCGCCAACCCGCCAGCGCCATGGGCAAGGGCCTGATCTGGCCCCTGGCCGAAGGGCATTACGTGCCGGCGGGCAATGGTGTGTGGCAGGACTTCCTGCTGGAACAGGGCGACGTCAACACCACCCAGGACCTCAGCTTGCCGCTGTGGGGCGTGGATCACGGCGCGTTTACCCTCAACTGGCTGATGACCAATCCTTACAACAACCGTCTGCACTGGCAGGCCGACGGCAAAGGACTGGCGTTGTCCGCCTTCCATGAATTCACCACGCTGGACCCCGCGGCACCGATGACCGTTCTGTTGCACCTGGGCGAAAGCGACCCGCTGGCCGGCGCCAAGCGTTATCACCAGTGGCTGGTGGAGCAGGGGCTGTTTGAACCGTTGGCGGACAAGTTGCGGCAAACCCCGGAAGCGGAAAAGCTGCTGGGCGCCAGCCATATCTACCTGTGGGGCAATGATCTGCTGGCTCCGGGGGATGTGCGCGACTGGCCGCAACTGCTCAAGCTGCTACGCAGCGGCAAAGGCTTGGCGGCTGAATTGAATGGCTTGCTGGACAAAGAGGCTGCGCAGGTTCGGCAGGTCAAGCAACCGTATGAGCAGGCTGTCCTGCTGCGCGGCCTGAACGCGGCGATCAACACAAAGGCCCGGCAAAGCTGGCAGCCCTCCACCGAGCCGAATATGACCCAACTCGCTGATGGCTATGGTGCGCTGCGTCGCGAGTTGGCCGTGGCTTTTGCCGGTGCCTTGAGCGCCACGCCTGAGACTTGGGGCAACACCTTGTCCGTCACCAACGCGCTGAAAGGCGCCGGTCTCAAGCGCCTGCTGGTGACCCAGGGCGAAGGCTGGGAAGGCGGGCTCTGGCATCCTGAGGCGGTGAAGACCGGGGTCGACGCCGGTTACCTGATGGCGCCCTACGACTCTTATGAAACGGCACTGTCGGCCACTGAAAATCCCGACTGGACCACCGCGCACCTGGGCAGCAAGGCCTATGGCGAGTGCGCGATCGTGTTGAAGGGCGGCCAGCTCAAGACAGGCTTCCAGAAGTCCGGCCACTACACCGACCCGCGCTGCGTGCGGCCGTTGCTGGAGGCGCGGATCAAGGCGGTGCAGGCCAAGTCCGGGTTCAACGCCTGGTTCCTCGACGCCTATGCCACCAGTATGTTGTTCGACAGCTATCGCACGGGTGCGAGCATGACCCAGGCACAAAATGCCGAAGGCAATATCGATGCGGCCCGCTGGATCAATACGGCGCTGAAGTTGCCGGCAGGTTCCGAGGACGGCAACGCGATCACCGCCCGAGGCATCCTGTTTGCCCACGGCATGCAAACGCCGGTGCTGGGCTGGGGTGATCGTGAGATGACCAAGGACAAGCAGTCGCCGTATTACGTCGGGGCTTGGTACCCGCCGGAACAGCCGGCGGTGTTCTTCAAGTCGGTGCCGTTGAAAGAGCCGTTTCGCACGGTCTACTTTGACCCGACGATGCGCCTGCCGCTGTATCAGGCAGTGTTCCATGGCTCGGTGATCACCACCCACCATTGGCTGTTCGACAGCCTGAAACTGAGCAACGTGCGGGCCGAAAGCGAGCTGACGCAACTGCTCTACAACGTGCCGCCGCTGTATCACCTGAGTGCGGCGACGGTGAAGCAGCGCTTGCCGGTGATTCAGCGCCAGGACGCGTTCTTCCGGCCGCTGCATGAGCGCTTGGCGACTCAGGCCATGACCGATTTTCGCTGGCTGACGGAAGATAAACAGGTGCAGCAGACCACGTTTGCCGATGGGACGCGGTTGGTGGCGAATTTTGCTGAGGGGCGTATTACGGCTTTTGTGCCTGGCGCGCAGGCTGTGGTGTATCAGGTGGATGAGTGGCGGCTGTGAGTCCTTCGCGAGCAAGCCCGCTCCCACAGGGAAATGCATTCCAAAATGTGGGAGCGGGCTTGCTCGCGAAGGCGTAAGCCCAAACAACAAAGACCTACAGCTTGCGCCACACACTTGCCAGCCACGGCTGTTGTTCCCGAGGCAATCCCGCTGGCCGGTAGTAATGCTCCAACTCCATAAACCCCGCAGCCGTCAGCAATTCCTGCCAGGCCTGCAAGTCGTGATACGAGCCATACCGCGGCCCATTCCAGCCCTCCTGGTTTTCACCCCGAGGGTTTGAGCTGAACAACACTCCACCGACCTTCAACGCCCCATGCAACTGCCCAAGAATGCGCGGCAGTTCCTGCTTGGGAATATGAAACAGCACCGCATTGGCGAAGATCCCGTCGAAACGGCCGGCCGGCAAATCCAGCTTCAGGAAGTCCTGTTGCAGCACTTCACAGCCGCTGTCTTCCCGGGCCATCTGTGCAAAGCGCTCCGAACCATCGAGCCCCACCGCGATGTGGCCCATGCGGGTAAACGTCTGCAAATCCCGCCCCGGCCCGCAGCCGAAATCCAGCACGGTAAACGGTGCGTCGCCCTGGATATGCCGCAGCAACGCATCAATGTTCTGGCTCACATCGTGATCGCGGGTGCCTTCACGAAAATCCTCGGCCACTTTGTTGTAGTGGCCAAGGGTGGTGGAGGTGATCTGGTCGAGGTCGTCGGGGGCGAGTTTCATGGCAGGTTATACCGGGCGCTGAGATGGCCCGACTATACCTCACCTCTTGTTCAGAACCCTGGCCAACCGATCGCCGCCCAACTGAATCACGGCTACCAGGATCACCAGCAGCACAATCACGGTGAGCATGATCTGCGTGTCAAAACGCTGATAGCCATAGCGATAGGCAATATCCCCCAGCCCACCGGCGCCAATTGCCCCGGCCATGGCCGAGGAGTTGATCATCGTCACCAGGGTAATCGTGAACCCGCCGACAATCCCCGGCAGCGCCTCCGGCAGCAGCACATGCCAGACGATATGCCAGCGCCGGCAACCCATGGCCTGCGCCGCCTCGATCAAGCCGTGGTCGACTTCGCGCAAGCTGACTTCGGCGATCCGCGCAAAGAACGGCGTGGCCGCGATGGTCAACGGCACCACCGCCGCCCACACGCCATAGGTGGTGCCGACGATCAACCGGGTGAACGGAATCAGCGCCACCATCAAAATCAAAAACGGGATCGAGCGGAACAGGTTAACGAACGCCCCCAGCACCCGATTCAAGGCAGGCGCCTGATAGATGCCGCCCTTGTCGCTGGTCACCAGGAACACCGCCAGCGGAATCCCCACCAGCAATGCAATCAACGACGACACTCCGACCATCAACAGTGTGTCGATGGCGCCCTGCAATAAACGATCAAACCACATAGCCCAGCACCTCCACCTGTTGTGCCCAGCGCCCGGCGCGGCTGCGCAGTTCTTCGGCGGTCAGGGACGAGCCGCTCACCGCCAGCAGCAATTGCCCCAAGGCGTGGCCCTGGATGCGTTCCACACCGCCTTGCAGCAAGCGCACGCGCCCGCCGAGGGCGCTGAACAACGCAGCAAGATCGGGTTCGTCTTCGGCACTGCCAGTCAGTTGCAAGCGCAGCACCACGGCGGCGTCCTTTGAGGTCGGATTGGCCTGCAGGCGGCTTTGCAACTCTTCAGGCAGGCCATGTTGCAGCGGCGCCAGCAGGGTTTTACTGACCTCATGCTGCGGGTTGCCGAACACTTCCCACACCGGACCTTGCTCGACCACATGGCCGTGTTCCAGCACCACCACGCGGTCGCAGATTTCGCGAATCACGGCCATTTCGTGGGTGATCAGCACGATGGTCAAGCCCAGGCGTTTGTTGATCTCCCGCAGCAGACCGAGGATGGATTGCGTGGTCTCAGGGTCGAGCGCTGAAGTGGCTTCGTCGCACAACAGAATCTGTGGGTCATGCACCAGTGAGCGGGCGATGCCCACCCGCTGTTTCTGCCCGCCGGACAGCTGGGCCGGGTAAGCCTTGTGCTTATCCTGCAAGCCGACCAATTCCAGCAGTTCACGCACCTTCTTCTCGCGCTGCTCCTTGGGCACGCCTGCGACTTTCAACGGCAGTTCGACGTTCTGCCACACGGTCTTGGCCGACATCAGGTTGAAGTGCTGGAAGATCATGCCGATGCGTCGGCGCAGGGCGACCAGGCGGTCTTCGTCGAAGTCGCCGATGTCCACCTGGTCAATCAACACCCGGCCGCTGCTCGGTTGTTCCAGGCGGTTGATGGTGCGGATCAGCGACGACTTGCCGGCGCCGCTGCGGCCGATGATGCCGAAGACTTCGCCGCGCTGGATCGCCAGGTCGATGCCTTGCAGGGCGGGCACGGATTGGCCGTCATAGGTCTTGCCCAGGTTGATAAAGCGCACGTGCGCGCGGTTCAGGTCCGGGTGCAGTTCTGTCTGCTCGGCGTCCCTGGGCGGCAAGCCCAGGTCGCGCAGTTGAGAGTGGGCGGCGGTCATTTTTTATCTTCCCAGCCCACTTGGTAGAGCTTGCCAAGGGATTTATCCAACGCGGCGCGCACCACCGGCGAGTGCTGGTAGATGTCGACGAACTTGATCACCCGCGGGTCGGTTTTGCTCTTGGGCTGGACCACGAACTGGATCACGTATTCCGGATGGTCGAGGCCGTCGAACAGCAGCGCCGACTCGGCATCGAAGGTCTTGGACAGGCGGATATACGCCGGGTAGCCCTGCACCAGGTCGGCGTCGTCATAAGCGCGCACCAGTTGCACCGCCTCCACTTGCAGGATCTTGATCTTTTTCGGGTTGGTGACGATGTCTTCTTCAGTGGCCTTGTAGCCCACGCCCGGCTTGAGCGTGATCAAGCCGGCCTTGGCCAGCAGTTGCAGGCCGCGACCACTGTTGATCGGGTCGTTGGCAATCGCCACGCTGGCGCCCTGGGGCAGGTCGTTGATGCTTTTGTACTTCTTCGAATACAGCCCGACGTTATTGATGATGCCCGGCGCGTACGGCACCAGGTCAAAGCCTGCAGCGGCCTTGGCGTTTTCCAAAAACGGGATGTGCTGGAAGTAGTTCACGTCGATATCGCCGGCTGCCAGGCTGACGTTGGGTGCGATCCAGTCGGTGAATTCCACCAGTTCGACTTTCAAACCCTGTTTGCCGGCCTCTTCGACGGCGGCCTCCAGTGGAATGGCGAAGGCGGCGGTGGTGCCGACTTTCAAGGGAGCGTCAGCGGCGAATACCGCCGAGCTGAACAATCCGAGGGCGAGCGCCAGTGCTTTGACTGGGTGGCTGAGCAATGTTTTTTTCATAGTGGATTTCCAGTCATAAGGTGTGAGTGCAAACAACTCGGTCAACTGTGGGAGCGGGCTTGCTCGCGAAAGCGGTGTGTCAGTGAATGCATCCGGCGACTGATACAGCGCTTTCGCGAGCAAGCCCGCTCCCACATTTTGGTTCAGTGGCGGTAGGTGGAGCCGGTGTGTTGTTCAGGTAAGTGCGCCGAGTGGTGGAAGACTTTCTCCCGCAACGTCCCGGTCTCATACGCGGTCTTGTACGAGCCCCGGCGCTGCAGCTCCGGCACCACCAGTTCGATGAAGTCGACGTAGCTTTCCGGGGTGACGATGCGCGTCAGGTTGAAGCCATCCAGGCCGGTTTCGCTGATCCATGATTCAAGTTCATCCGCCACCTGTGCCGGCGAACCCACCAGGGTGATGTAGCGCCCGCCCAGGGCGTGCTGCTCAAGCAACTTGCGCCGGGTCCAGTCATTGTTCTGCAGGTTCTTGGTCGCGGACTGGATGGCGTTGCTCTTCACGTACTGGATCGGTTCGTCGATTTCGTACTGTGAAAAATCAATCGCCGTGGATGCCGAGAAATGCGCCACGCCGGCTTCCGCACTGGCGTAGCTCAGGTACTCGGCGTGCTTGGCCCACGCAGCTTCTTCGGTGGCGCCGACAATCACGTTCAGGCCCATGAACACCTTGATATCGTCCGGGTTGCGCCCGGCTTCCACGGCGCTGGCGCGCACCTTGTCCACCTGGATCTTGGTCGAGGCCTTGTTCTGCCCGCTGATGAACACGCACTCGGCGTGGCGCCCGGCAAACAGCAGCCCACGGTCGGAGCTGCCCGCCTGGAACAGCACCGGCGTGCATTGCGGCGACGGCTCGCACAGGTGATAACCCTCCACCTGATAGAACTCGCCCTTGTGCTCGACCTTGTGCACCTTCTCCGGCTGGGCATACACCCGCGCCTGCGGATCGTTGATCACCGCGTCGTTTTCCCAGCTGCCTTCCCAGAGTTTGTAGAGCACTTCCAGGTATTCGTCGGCCTGGTCGTAGCGCCGGTCGTGCTCGACCTGCTCGGTCAGGCCCATGGCCTTGGCGGCGCTGTCGAGGTAGCCGGTGACGATGTTCCAGCCCACCCGGCCACGGCTCAGGTGGTCGAGGGTCGACATGCGCCGGGCGAACAGATACGGCGGTTCGTAGGTGAGGTTGGCGGTCAGGCCGAAGCCAAGGTTTTTGGTCACCGCCGCCATGGCCGAGACCAGCAGCAACGGGTCGTTGACTGGCAGCTGGATCGCCTCCTTGAGCGGCACGTCCACCGAGTTCTGGTAGACGTCATACACGCCGACGATGTCGGCGATGAACAGCCCGTCGAACAGTCCGCGTTCCAGCAATTGCGCCAGTTCGGTCCAGTACTCGATGGTTTTGTACTGGGTCGAGTTGTCCCGTGGATGGGTCCACAGGCCATGGTTGATGTGCCCGATGCAGTTCATATTGAAGGCATTGAGCAGGATCTTTTTCTTCGCCATCAGATAGTCCCCCGCAGTGGCGGGTTTTCATCGTTGAGGTAGTAATTGCCCACAGCAAAGTACTTCCAGCGCACCGGGTCGTGCAGGGTGTGTACCCGGGCGTTGCGCCAGTGGCGGTCCAGGCCGTGTTCGGCGAGGGTCGCCTGGCTTCCGGCAAGTTCGAACAGGGTGCTGCCGGCCGCCAGGGAAATCTCGGTGCTGAGGGCGCGCACTTCGGCGACCGCGATGGATGCGGCCGCGACGGTGTCGGCATTGCTGTCGGCCTGGGCGCGGTCGAGGAATTCGCCTGAGCGTTCCAGCAGGGCTTCGGTGGCGTGCAGGCGGATGCTCAAGTGGCCGAAGCTTTTCAGGGTCAGCGGATCTTCGGTGGCCTTGTCGCTGGTGGCGTCGATCCACGGCCGGGTCTTGGTGCGCACGAAGTGCAGGGCATCTTCATAGGCTGCGCGGGCAATGCCGGTGTCGATGGCGGCGTGAAGAATCTGCGCCAGCGGGCCGACAGTGGTCGGGCGTTCGAAGGCACTCTGGAACGGGATCACGTCCTGGGCCGCGACCCACACGTTATCGAACACCACCGAACCGCTGCCGGTGGTGCGCTGGCCGAAGCCGCTCCAGTCGTCGATCACGCTCAGGCCCTCGCTGTCACGGGTGACAAAGGCCAGTTGCTGCACACCGTTTTCGTCCACCACGGACGTGGGAATACGTTGGGCGTAGATCGCGCCGGTCGAGTAGAACTTGCGGCCGGTGATACGGAAACCGTCACCGTCGCGGGTGATCTTGGTGATGCGGTCGTGGGCGGTCTTGGTGCCCAGTTCTGCCAGGGCATTGCCGAAGCGCTGGCCGGCGAGCACTTCGGCGTACAGGCGTTTTTGCTGCGCCGGGCTGCCGTTCACCCGCAGCACTTCGAGGGCATAAAAATGGTTCTGCGGGATCTGCCCCAGGGACGCATCCGCCTGGGCAATCAGTGCCGTGACCTTGGCCAGGGTGACGTTGGAAACGCCGGCACCACCGAACTCCTTGGGTACGCTGATGCCCCACAGGCCGGAGCGGGAAAACACGTCCAGCTCAGGCAAGGGCAGGCGGCGTTCACGGTCACGCAAGGCGCTGTCGCGGCGGAAGTCTTCGGCCAGGTCGCTGGCGACAATGAGGGCTTGTTCATCGCTGGTAATAACCGCGACGTGATGAGAAAGGGTCATGCGTATTCTCCAGAGGTCTGGTCGGTTAAATCCAGGAATGTCGGGCAGGTAAAGTGCCGTTCAGGTGATAGGCGCCCACCGCGTGGTACTTCCAGCGGACCGGGTCGTGCAGGGTGTGCACCCGGGCGTTGCGCCAGTGGCGGTCGAGGTTGAATTCGGCGAGGGTCGCGCGGCTGCCGGCCAGCTCGAACAGCTTTTCGCTGGCGAGCAGGGAAATCTCGGTGGTCAGCACCTTGGCTTCGGCTACGGCAATCGAGGCGCGTGCGGCGGACTGCGCGGTGATCGGCGCGGCGCTGACTTGGTCCAGTACCTGGCCGGCCTTGCGCAGCAGGGCTTCAGCGGCGTGCAGTTCGATCTTCAGCTTGCCGATATCGGCGATCACATACAGGTCATCGCTGGCCCGTTCGACCTTGGCGTCGATCCATGGCCGCGAGCGTTCGCGTACAAAGCTGATGGTGTCGTCGATCGCGCCACGGGCGATGCCGGCGTCGATGGCCGCCTGGATCAATTGCGAGACTGCTCCCTGGATGCCCGGTGTTTCGCCGAGTCGCCAGGTTTCCACCACCAGTTCGGCGTCCACCGCTACTTGATCCAGCAGCACTGTGCCGCTGGCGGTGGTGCGTTGGCCAAAGCCTGACCAGTCATCGACGATACGCAGGCCTTCGGTGCCACGGCGCACGAACGCCATGACGACTTTGCCGTCATCGTTCAAGGCCTTGACCGCCACCCAATGGGCGAACAGCGCGCCAGTGGAGTAGAACTTCTGGCCACTGACGACGTAGCCGTCACCTTCGGCGGTGATGCGTGACTTGAGGTCCAGGGTGTTTTTGGTACCGCGTTCCGGGCCGCCGTTGCCGATGCGCCAGCCGTCCAGCACGCTCTGGAACAGCTGCTTTTTCTGGCGCTCGCTGGCCGCACCTTGCAGCACGTGCAGGATGCCGAAATGGTTCTGCGGGATTTGCCCCAGCGCCGGGTCGGCCGCGCTGATGATCGCGAACACCTCGGCCAGGGTCACGAAGGACACCTGCGGGCCGCCGTACTCACGGGGAATGGAAATACTGCCCAGGCCGCTGCGGGTGAAGTGTTCGATTTCAGCCCAGGGCAGTTTGCGTTGCTGATCGCGCCTGGCCGCTTGCAGGCGCGCGGCCTGTGCCAGCTCGTGGGCGGCGCTCAGGGCCTCGGCGTCGTTGCGCAGCACTTTGGCGGGCAACAACAGCGGGGCAACGTCCAGATCACTCTGGGGGGGTGTTTGTGCCAAGTTAGACATCAGCGCCGCTCCTTGGCTGCACGCAATGCCCTGGCGTTACGCACCGGGGTAATTTTGACCATACCTACCTCACATCCGTTGAAAAGATAAAAAATCAGGAATGTCCGGTGGTCCGGTGCATATACCCTAAGCGTGTTAAATTTTTTAATAAACTAACTTTTAGGAATATGCATAGAAGGTCTGTCACCCCGGTTCACAGGGCGAGCCGGGGCGACGGGGTTGGTAGGCCAGCGGGGCCCTGGCGGGGCTGGTCGGGGCCTGGGGAGCGAGCGCGGCGATGCGCAGGATGCGGGCTGGCGCCCAGCTTGAATTGTTGCCGACCCGGTCGAGAATGCAGTAGGTCACTTCGAGGCGATGGTCGTCCCCAGCCTCGACAATGATGGCCGACGGCACCCACACCTGCACCGCCTTGCCCACATCGCCAGCCTGGATGCTCGGCAGGTCCAGGCGCACGTCACCCCAGCGCAGGGTGATCTCGTCATCGGTCGCCATGTTCAGGTACGGCTCGATGGTCAGGGGCACGCCACGGCGGATCTGGCTGCTGTTGACGCCATGGCGACGGATGGTCTCGGGCAGGCTGACGGCGGCCAGGTTCTGGTTTTCATCAAGGCTCAGTGCCGAGGGCATGCCGCCGGGGTAGTCGGTCTTGACCTGCACCCGGGTGATGGCCGAGCGCGCCGGGCCGTGGCCGACCTGCATGACCCGGTAATGAATCCGTGCCGGGCCATTTTGCACAAAGCTCTCCGGCACTCGCAGGCTGGTGGGCATGCCGATCTTGCCGGCGGTGATGCGCCGGGAGGCGGCAAAGCAGTTGTTCCAGAACAACTCGATCAGGTCGCCCTCGTCCATGCCGCAGTAAGGCGCGATGTCGACCTGCAGGTTTGTCGCAGCGAGGGCATTGATGCCTTCTCGATGGGCCTGGGGCAAGGTCGGGGCAGTGAGCAGCGCCTGGGTGGAAATACGCTTCATAAATAATCTCCTTGGTGCAGCCAGCAGCAATCGTTCCGGACATCAGGCGCGGGCAGGCGACGTAGTCCGAAAGAAACGATTTAATAAAAAACCAGAATGGATCCAATCCTCTGGGCGTTAGATAAGAGGCTTGGTTAGTTGACGTCAAGAGGCTGGGCGGGGCAAACAGGGGGTTATGGAATATTCAGAAGGGTCTTACTGGGAGGGCGCTGCAAGTGCGTGCTTCAGGGTGACTTTTACCCAATGAATAAAGGGTGTTTCCCCAAAAACACTTAAGAGGCGAGTTGCCTTTCGGCAACTCTATAAAGCGAAGCTTCTTACAATGAATCGGCGCAAGTTAGTTGTTGATGAACTTGCTGAGAAACTGCCGGGTACGTTCTTCTTTCGGGTTGGCAAACAGCGCCTTGGCTTCGCCTTGTTCAACAATGACGCCCTTGTCGAAGAAGATCACCCGGTTGGCCACATCCCGGGCGAAACTCATTTCGTGGGTCACGATGACCATGGTGCGGTTTTCTTCCGCGAGGCTGCGAATGGTCGCCAGCACTTCGCCTACCAGCTCCGGGTCCAGGGCCGAAGTCGGCTCATCGAACAGGATCACCTCCGGCTCCATCGCCAGGGCCCGGGCAATGGCCACCCGTTGCTGCTGCCCACCGGAGAGGCGGCGTGGGTAGGCGTCTTCCTTGCCTGCCAGGCCAACCCTGGCCAATAGCTTGCGGCCCAGGGCATCTGCGGCGGCCCGGGGCATCTTCTTGACCACGATCGGGCCTTCGATGACGTTCTCCAGGGCCGTGCGGTGCGGGAACAGGTTGAAGTTCTGGAACACAAAGCCCACGTGCTGGCGCAGGCGCCGCACCAGGCTTTGTTGTTGATTGAGCGGGCGGCTGCTGTCGATCTCGATGTCACCGACCTTGATTCGGCCACTGGTGGGTTCTTCGAGGAAATTCAGGCAGCGCAGCAAGGTGGTCTTGCCGGAACCGCTGGGGCCGATGATGGCGACGACTTCGCCTTCCTTGACCTCAAGGTCGATCCCGTTAAGCACCACCTGACCCTTGAATTGTTTGGTCAGTTTTTCAACCACGATCATGCTTCAAGACTCCAGGTCATGCCGGTTGACTCGTGCTTCCAGGCGGTTTTGCACGTGCGCCAGGACGCTGGCAAGAATCCAGTAGATCAAGGCGGCGGACAGATACATGGTGAAAATTTCGAAGGTACGGGCCGAGACCAATTGCGCCTGGCGGAACAGCTCCGGCACCTGGATGGTGGCGGCCAGGGCGGTGTCCTTGACCAGGGAAATAAAGCTGTTGCCCAACGGCGGCAAGGCCGTGCGCATGGCCTGCGGCAGGATGGCCCGGCGCAGGGTCTGCGCACGGGTCATGCCGATACTGGCCGCAGCTTCCCACTGGCCGCGCTCGATGGAACCGATGGCGGCACGCAGGATTTCACAGGCATAAGCAGCCATGTTCAGCGAGAAGCCGATCATGGCTGCCGGGATCGGATCCAGCTCGATGCCCACTTGCGGCAAGCCGTAGTAGATCAGGAACAGCTGTACCAGCAAGGGCGTGCCGCGAAAGAACGACACGTAGACGCGGGCGGTCCAGCTCAACAGCTTGAAGCGCGACAGGCGCATCAAGGCCAGGCCGAAGCCCAGCAGCAAGCCGAAAAACATCCCGCCAAGGCTAAGGATGACCGTGAAATACGCGCCCTTGAGCAGAAAGGGCGCGGAGTCCAGCGCGAGTTGGAAACCTGCTTCCATTATTGAGTAACGTCAGCGTTGAAGTACTTCTCGGACAGCTTCTTCAAGGTACCGTCGGCGCGCAGTTCGTCCAGAGCCTTGTTCACCGCGGCCAGCAGTTCAGGCTCGCCTTTGCGCAGGGCAATACCGGCTTCCTGACGGGAGAAAGCAGCACCGGCAGCGGCGGTGTCCTTGGCTTTCTTGGCGTATTCCAGCGCGGCGAGGCGGTCGATCAGGATGGCGTCGACACGGCCGATGCGCAGGTCCTGGAACTTGGTTGGGTCATCGTTGTAGGTTTTGACGATGGCTTTCGGTTGGTTTTCCTTGAGCCATTGTTCGTAGTTGGTGCCCAGGCCCACGCCGATTTTCTTGCCGGCCAGGTCGTCGGCGGTCTTGATGGTGTCGACGTTCTTCGCCAGGGTCAGCGCCTGGATCCCGGAGACGGTGTAAGGCTTGGAGAAGTCATACTTTTCCTTGCGCGCATCGGAGATGGTCACCTGGTTGACGACCGCGTCCAGGCGCTTGGATTCCAGGGCGGCGAGGATGCCATCCCACGGCGTGGCTTGCAGCTTGACCTTGACGCCCAGCTTCTTGGCCAGCGCTTCAGACAACTCGACCTCGAAACCGCTGAGCTTGCCGCTTTCATCGACGAAGCTGAACGGCGGGTAGGTGCCTTCCAGGCCAATCTTGATTTCGCCGGCTTTCTTGATGTTGTCCAACTGCTCGCCGGCAACTGCCTGACCGAGCCACCCGGCGCCAAGCGCCAGCCCCAATGTGCCAACCAGTAACGTGCGACGGAATACGGAAATAGTCATGAAGAGCCCCTGTGTTTTTTATGTTGAGCGATGCAGGTGACGCGGTAGTCGTATCCTGCCTTAAAAGCGCCGTGTGTGGGAGCCGGGCTTGCCCGCGATTGCATCAACTCGGTGTTTTGGATCTGCCCAGTCATGCGTATCGCCATCAAGCTCGCCTACGGCGCGACTATAAAGCCGGTTTTTAAGACTTGAAAATAATATAAAATCAGATTGATATTTCTTTATGGAATATCAAAAGCTCGAATCATAAGCAAACAACGCCGGTGCGCCACCCGTGTGCAGGAAGATGATCGGCCCCTCTTCAAAGCGCTGGCGTCCAATGCCATCCAGCAACCCGGCCATGGCCTTGCCCGTGTAGACCGGGTCCAGCAGCAGGCCTTCCTGGCTGGCCACCAGCTTGATCGCCGCCAGCGTGCCGGCACTCGGCTCGCCATAACGGGGGGCGAAGTACTCGTCCCACAGGATCACCTTGAACGCGTCCGGCAGCGGCACGCCGAGCAATTCGGCCGTACGTTCGGCCAGGCCCTGCACCTTGGGGCGCTGGGCTTCGTCGGTACGGGACACCGTGATGCCAATCACTTGCAGGTCGGGCAGCACTTCGGCCAGGGCCAGGGCCAGGCCGCTGTGGGTGCCGGCGCTGCCGGAGGCCAGGACCACGGTGGAGAACGGGATGCCGCTGTCTTCAATCTGCCCGGCCAGCTCCAGCCCGGCGCGCACGTAACCCAGGGCGCCGAGGGCGTTGGAGCCGCCGATGGGCACCAGGTACGGCTTCTTGCCGTTGCTGCGCAGGCGGTCGGCGAGGGCGTTGAGCTGGTCGTCGACGTTGTCCAGGTTCTCCACCAACTCGACCTTGGCGTCGAACAGCTCCAGCAACAGGCGGTTGCCGTTGGCCAGGTAGTTGGGGTCTTCGGTGCCCGTCGGGTTTTCCAGCAGGGCAACGCAGCCCAGGCCCAGCTTGGCGGCCAGCGCAGCGGTCTGGCGTACATGGTTGGACTGGATCGCGCCGGCGGTCACCAGGGTGTCGGCACCCTGGGCCAGCGCATCGGCGGCAAGGTATTCGAGTTTGCGCAGCTTGTTGCCGCCCATCGCCAGCGGCGTGGTGTCGTCGCGTTTGACGTAGACGTCACGCCCCAGCCAGGCCGACAGCCGCTCGAGTTTTTCCAGGGCGGTGGCGCCCCCCAGCAGTTCCAGACGGTTAAAGCGGTCGAGCTGTTGTTTGATCATGGCTACGCACGGGTGGTCAGAGATGCTGGGACTATAGGCAGGCACTTTTGCGTCGGCAACCGCCAATCGCTTATGTCGACGGGTTATTAGCATTGCACTATTGGTTCTTAAGGACGCTCAGGTTCCTTGCCGTAAAGTGATGGGCATTTCGTCAGGAGTGAAGACCGTGAGTGAGCGTTCCAGTCATTGGCAATTACAGACCATCGTCAGCCAGCTGCGCAGCGCCCGGGACCAGTGGCGCACCCGCAACGGCCGGGTCAGCGGCGAGCAGGGCGGGCGCGAGCTGCCTTCACGGGAAGCCGTGGCGCAGATTCTCGAGGCGTTGTGTGGTGCTCTGTTCCCCATGCGTCTGGGGCCGGTGGACCTGCGTGAAGAAAGTGAAGACTTCTACGTCGGCCATACCCTGGATGTGGCGCTGAACGCGTTGCTCGCCCAGGCGCGGCTGGAGCTGCGGTATGCAGCACGCCAAGGCGGCCAGGATGACAGTGAGGTCGACGCCCATGCCATCCACCTGATCCAGGATTTCGCCCTGGCGTTGCCAGGCTTGCGCAGCCTGTTGGACACCGACGTGCTCGCCGCCTACCACGGCGACCCGGCGGCGCGCAGCGTGGATGAAGTGCTGTTGTGCTACCCGGGGATTTTGGCGGTGATTCACCATCGCCTGGCGCACCACTTGTATCGGGCAGGCTTGCCGTTGCTGGCGCGCATCAGCGCGGAAATCGCGCATTCGGCGACCGGGATTGATATTCACCCGGGCGCGCAGATCGGCCCGAGCTTCTTTATCGACCACGGGACGGGTGTGGTGATTGGCGAGACGGCGATCATCGGCGAGCGGGTACGGATCTACCAGGCCGTGACATTGGGCGCCAAGCGTTTCCCGGCGGATGAGGATGGGCAATTGCAGAAAGGCCATCCGCGGCATCCGATTGTCGAGGATGATGTGGTGATCTACGCCGGGGCGACGATCCTGGGGCGGATTACCATCGGCAAGGGCTCGACCATTGGCGGCAATGTGTGGCTGACGCGCAGTGTGCCGGCGGGGGCGAACCTGACCCAGGCGAATCTGCAGCATGATGATGGGACGCAGAAATAGAGCAGCGCCCTCTCTAACGATCACACAGATCCAATGTGGGAGCGGGCTTGCTCGCGAATGCGGTGTATCAGTCGCCAGAAGTGTTGGCTGACACGCCGCATTCGCGAGCAAGCCCGCTCCCACATTTTGTCTGCATTCCAAATTTGAGCCGCACTACCCAAATTCGAGCCGTATTTCACTCAGCAATCGCTGAACGTTTCGTCATCCTCATACGTCATACCTTTCCTTGAGCTAGTGTAGGAAACACCTACCACTCGGCCCTGCGATTAGTCCTCAAACCCCTATCCATGTTTAACTTGACTGTTCGTTCAAGTTAAATCGGTGGTTCGCTGCCCGCTCACAACAGGAGGCTTACCTTTGCTGAGTCCGTTTTTTACAGCCACATCCCATACCCTTGAGGTGCGCCCTACATGAGTGCATCGTCCACACCTTCCAGCGGTCTGGTCCGCATGAACCCGCCGGTGTTTTACTTCGCCGCGAGCTTCATCCTGCTGTTCGGCCTGACCGTCATCGCGATTCCCGAACAAGCCGGCGCCTGGCTGCTGGCCGCACAAAACTGGGCGGCCAACACGGTCGGCTGGTACTACATGCTGGCGATGACCCTGTATCTGGTCTTCGTGGTGGTCACCGCGTTATCGGGCTACGGCAAGATCAAACTCGGTGCCGACCACGACGAGCCCGAATTCAGTTACCTGTCCTGGGCCGGCATGCTGTTCGCCGCCGGGATCAGCATCACGCTGTTTTTCTTCTGCGTGTCCGAACCCCTGACTCACCTGGTGCAACCGCCCCAGGGCGAGGCCCTGAACGGTGACGCGGCGCGCCAGGCCATGCAGATCCTGTTTCTGCACTGGGGCCTGCATGGCTGGGGCGTGTTCGCCTTCGTCGGCATGGCCCTGGCGTACTTCGCCTACCGGCATAACCTGCCGCTGGCGTTGCGCTCGGCGCTGTACCCGCTGATCGGCAAGCGCATCAACGGCCCCATCGGTTATGCGGTGGACGGCTTCGGCATCATCGCCACGGTGTTCGGCCTCGGCGCCGACATGGGCTTTGGCGTGTTGCATCTCAACTCCGGGCTCGATTACCTGTTCGGCGTGGCCCACACCCAGTGGATCCAGGTCGGCCTCATCACCTTGATGATGGGCGCGGCGATCCTGGTGGCGGTCTCCGGCGTCGACAAGGGCGTGCGGGTGATGTCCGACATCAACATGCTGCTGGCCTGTGCGCTGCTGCTGTTCGTGTTGTTCGCCGGCCCTACCCAACACTTGCTCAACACCCTGATCCAGAACATCGGCGACTACCTCGGCGCCTTGCCGACCAAGAGTTTCGACCTCTACGCCTACGACAAACCGAGCGACTGGCTGGGCGGCTGGACCGTGTTCTATTGGGCCTGGTGGATCGCATGGTCGCCGTTCGTAGGCCTGTTTATCGCGCGCATTTCCCGCGGTCGTACCATCCGTGAATTCGTGTTCGGCGTGCTGTTGATCCCGCTGGGCTTCACCTTGGCGTGGATGTCGATCTTCGGCAATAGCGCCATCGACCAGGTGCTCAACCACGGCCTTACGGCGCTGGGACAGTCGGCCATTGATGACCCGTCGATGAGCCTCTACCTGCTGCTGGAAACCTACCCGTGGAGCAAGACGGTGATCGCGGTCACGGTGTTTATCAGCTTCGTGTTCTTCGTCACCTCGGCCGACTCCGGCACGGTGGTGCTCTCGACCTTGTCGGCCAAAGGCGGCAACGCCGATGAAGACGGGCCGAAGTGGCTGCGGGTGTTCTGGGGCGCGATGACCGCGTTGGTGACCAGCGCGCTGCTGTTTGCCGGCAGCATCGACTCGCTCAAGTCGGCCGTGGTCCTGACCTCGTTACCGTTCTCGATGATCCTGCTGCTGATGATGTGGGGGCTGCACAAGGCGTTCTACCTTGAGTCGCAGAAGCAGATTGCGCAGATGCATTCCCTCGCGCCGGTATCGGGGTCACGCAAGGGCACGGGCGGTTGGCGCCAGCGCCTGAGCCAGGCGGTGCATTTCCCGTCACGGGATGAGGTGTACCGTTTCCTCGAGACCACGGTGCGTCCGGCCATCGAAGAAGTGACGGCGGTGTTTGTCGAAAAAGGCCTCAACGTCGTCACCCAGCCTGACCCGGCCAACGACAGCGTCAGCCTGGAGATCGGCCACGGCGAGCAGCACCCGTTTGTGTATCAGGTGCAGATGCGCGGCTATTTCACCCCGTCATTCGCACGGGGCGGCATGGGTTCCAAGCAGCTCAACAACCGCCGCTACTACCGGGCGGAAGTGCACTTGAGCGAGGGCAGTCAGGACTACGATCTGGTGGGCTACACCAAGGAGCAGATCATCAACGACATCCTCGACCAGTACGAACGGCACATGCAGTTCCTGCACCTGGTTCGTTAAGGCTCAGGCCCTGATAAACAGGGCCAGTGCCACCAACGGCGCACCGAATACCCCGCTGCCGATCACCAGCTCCGAGACCAGGGGCTGGCCGGCAGTGACCACACCTACCGCGCCGTTCACCACCGACACCACCAGCCAGATCCCGACAAAGCTGTAGGCCAGAATGTGCCGGCTGACGCCCAGCTTTTGGCCGATGAACAGCATCAGCGCGAGGAGGATCAGGCCGGCGGTGATGACGAGGGCGGTGTGCATATCTGAAGTCTCCTGATACCCGCTGATTTTCCGTGAACAGCAAACCTGTGGCGAGGGAGCTTGCTCCCGCTGGGCTGCACAGCGGCCCCAAAAAAGATGGGAGCGCTGCGCACTCCAGCGGGAGCAAGCTCCCTCGCCACAATATTAGTGCGTCGTAGAGTGAGTGCTGCGTGGCCTTCAGACCAAACCACCATTGGCCCGCAGGATTTGCCCGTTCACCCAACCACCGGCCGGGCTCACCAGGAACGCCACCACGCGGGCGATATCTTCCGGTTGGCCCAGGCGTTCCAGGGGTGCCATCTTGGCCAGGCCCTGGATCTGCTCTTCGCTTTTGCCATGCAGGAACAGTTCGGTCGCCACCGGCCCCGGGGCAACGGCGTTGACGGTGATGCGCCGGCCGCGCATTTCCTTGGCGAACACCTGGGTCAGGGATTCCACCGCCGCCTTGCTGGCGATGTACACCGCATAACCGGGGAAGTTGAGGCCGACGGTGCTGCTGGAGAAATTGACGATGCGCCCGCCGTCGTTCAGGCGGGTGGCGGCTTCACGCAGGGCGTTGAAGGTGCCGCGGGTATGGATGTCGAAGTTCTGGTTGTAGAGCTCATCGCTGTGTTGGGCCAGCGGCAGCACCTTGAGGATCCCGGCGTTGTTGACCAGCACATCAACCTTGCCCAGCTGGGCTTCGGTCTCGTCGAACAGGCGCTTGACGTCGGCGGCGCTGGCCACGTCGCCCTGGATCGCTATGGCTTGGTGGCCGGCCTGGCGCAACTCCACTACCAGCCTTGACGCTTCGGTGGCGCTGTTGGCGTAGTTGATGGCGACGGCATAACCGTCGGCAGCCAGTTGTCTGGCAACCACGGCGCCGATGCCGCGTGAGGCGCCGGTAACGATAGCAACTTGGGTAGTCATGATCGGGTTTCCTTGGGGCAGTGGTTGGGTGTGGAAGCAGATTCACATGTTTACCCAGCCCGATAAATGCGCCAGAGTTGCCTTGACTGTTCAAGAATCGCCAACAATGGAGACGCGCCGTGGACCAGGTCAAAGCGATGAAAGTGTTCGTGAGGATTTACGAACGCAGCAGCTTCACGCTGGCGGCCGATGACCTGAACCTGCCGCGCGCCACCCTGACCCACACCCTCAACCAGTTCGAGGCCTGGCTGGGCACGCGGTTGCTTGAGCGCAGCACCCGCCGCGTCCGCCCCACGCTGGATGGCGAGGCCTACTACCTGCGCTGTGTGCAACTGTTGGCGGAGCTGGAAGAGGCGGAACTGGCCTTCCGTTCGGTGGCCCCCAAGGGCCGCCTGCGGGTGGATTTGCACGGCACACTGGCCAAGTACTTCGTGATCCCGGCGCTGCCGCAATTCATGGCGAGCTACCCGGAAATCGAGCTGTCCATCAGCGAGGCGGACCGCTTCGTCGACCTGATCGCCGAAGGCGTGGATTGTGTGCTGCGGGCGGGCACCCTGGGGGATTCGGCGTTGATCGGTCGCCGGGTTGCGACGCTGCGCCAGGTGACCTGCGCGAGCCCGGCCTACCTGCGCAAATACGGCGAGCCGAAGCGCCTCGCCGACCTGGGCGAGCACCGTGCGGTGAACTATGTTTCACGCACCACCGCGAAGCTGTTCCCCTTCGAATTCATGGTCGACGGCCAGGTGCAGGAAGTGACGATCGAGGGGGCGCTGTCGGTGTTCGGCGCAGAGATTTATGCCGCCAGCGCAGTCGCCGGACTGGGCATTATCCAGTGCCCGCACTACCGCATCGCCGAGCTGATCAACCAGGGCGTGATGCAGGAAATCCTCATTGATACACCACCGCCGCCCATGCCGGTTTCGGTGCTCTACCCGCAAAACCGACACATGTCGCCGAGGGTGCGAGTGTTCGTCGATTGGCTCGCCGAAATCTTCGCCACTGCCCGCTAACCCGCGTCTTTACTGGGTTTCTTAAATTTAATTTCATCCGGGTAAAGGGTGTTTTGACTCCGAACTGTCACATGGCCATCGCCTAATTGTGTGAAGCGTTTGACGCTTTCATTTCAGAACAGTGACGGAGACCGGTACCAATGAAGACGTTATTAAGCCCCATGGTGGGTGCCGCCATGGCGAGCTTTATGCTGTCCGCCCACGCCGATTTTATCGATGACAGCCACGCCGACGTGACCCTGCTCAACCGCTACCTCAACCAGCAGGGGCGCGATGTGGTGAACAGCAATAACAAGGCCCACAGCATCCGCGATTGGGGCCAGGGTTTTGAGTTCAACTTCAAGTCCGGCTACACCGATGGGCCGGTCGGCTTTGGCCTGGACCTGCAGGCGTTCTACGGTTTGAAACTGGACTCCGGCGGCGACCTCAATGACAAGGATCACCAGGGCCGCTACCCCGGCAGCATGTTCCCGCTGGATAACGGCAAGTCGGCCGACCAGTTCGGCGTGCTCAGCCCGACCTTCAAGATGCGCTTCGCCCAGGATGAATTGCGCGTCGGTACGCTATACGGCAACAACCCGGTGCTGGCCAACACCGACGGCCGCCTGTACCAGCAGACCAACACCGGCGTGCAGTTGGTTTCCAAGGACTTGACCGACTTCACCTTTACCGCCGGTGACATCCTCAAGACCAAGATCCGCAACGAAACCGGCGACCAGGGCATGATCACCGCCGGCGGCACCAAAGAGAGCGATCGCTTCCTCTACGGCGGCGCGGACTACAAAGGTTTGCCGGACACCACCGTCAGCCTGTGGTACTCCAACCTTGAGGATTACTACCAGCAGTTCTTCCTCGGTGCCAAGCGTCATGACGCCTTGCCTGTCGGCGCGATCGACACCGACGTGCGCCTGTACCGCAGCCTGGGTGTGGGTGAAAACGCCGCGGGCGACAAAGACTATTCGGCTGCGGGTCTCTACGGCGATGGCACCTCCAAGGGCCGCATCAACCAGTCCACCGTCAGCCTGTTGGAAAGCTACAGCCTGGACGGCCACACCGTCGGCCTGGGCATCCAGAAAAACAGCGGCGACAGCGACTTCCCGTACCTGGATTCCGGCCTGAACAGCGGTGCCAGCAACCAGGGCCCGGGCTCGGGCGCCGACACCCCGGCACTCACCAACATGCAACTGAACAAATTCCAGCATGCCGGCGAGCGCACCTGGCTGGCGCAGTACAAATATGACTTCGGCAAACTCGGCCTTAACGGCCTGACCTTCGCCACGTCCTACGCACACGGCGATGACATCCGCACCACCCAAGGCACTACCAGTGAATGGGAACGTAACGTCACCGTGGCTTACCAGGTGCCCACCGGCACCCTCAAAGGCCTCGGCGTAACCTGGCGAAATGCCCACGCCAGCCCGGATATCACCGGTGCCACGGTGCAAGATGAAAACCGCTTCTATGTAAGCTACGTCGTTCCACTCTGGTAGGACTTTGCTGTAAAAGGGATAGGCAGACTTAAGCGATTCAGCTGCTTAAAAGGCCCGGGAATATGCTTATTCCCGGGCCTTATTTGCCCCAAGTCCAAGAGAGGATTCGATGACTTACATTGCTGCCGAAAACCGCTATGAATCTATTCCTTACCGCCGCGTAGGTCGCAGCGGACTGGTGCTGCCGGCACTGTCCCTGGGGCTGTGGCACAACTTTGGCGACAGCACCCCGATCGATACCCAGCGCGCCTTGCTGCGCACCGCGTTCGACCTGGGTATCAACCACTTCGACCTGGCCAACAACTACGGCCCTCCATACGGCAGCGCCGAGATCAACTTCGGTCGTTTGCTGCGGGAAGACTTCAAGCATTACCGCGATGAACTGATCATCTCCAGCAAGGCGGGCTGGGACATGTGGCCGGGCCCTTATGGCCAGGGCGGCGGTTCGCGCAAGTACGTGCTGGCGAGCCTCGACCAGAGCCTGCAACGCCTGGGCGTCGATTACGTGGATATCTTCTATTCCCACCGTTTTGATGCCGACACCCCGCTGGAAGAAACCGCCAGCGCACTAGCCACCGCCGTGCAACAGGGCAAGGCGTTGTACATCGGGATCTCGTCCTACTCCGGCGTGAAAACCCGGGAAATTGCGGCGCTGCTCCAGGAGTGGAAAGTCCCGCTGCTGATCCACCAGCCGGCCTACAACCTGCTCAACCGCTGGGTGGAAAAAGACCTGCTGGACGTCACCGAAGAACTCGGTGCCGGGGTGATCGCGTTCACGCCATTGGCCCAGGGCCTGCTGACCGACAAATACCTCAACGGCGTACCGGCGGATGCGCGGGTCAATCGCCCGGGGGGTGGTTCGTTGCAGGCCAAGCACTTGTCCGAGGCCAACATCGCCCACGCCCGCGCGCTGAATGAAATTGCCAAGCGCCGTGGCCAGAGCCTGGCGCAGATGGCGTTGGCGTGGACGTTGCGTGATCCACGGGTCACCAGCGCCCTGATCGGCGCGAGCCGGCCGGAGCAGATCATTGAAAACGTCGGTGCGTTGCAGAACCTGAGCTTCAGCGCGCAGGAACTGGCGGAGATTGATCGGTTTGCCCAGGAAGGCGGGATTAACTTGTGGGAGAAGCCGTCTACGGCTGAATAAGCGGTAGAGCCCGATTCCTGCATCAACCTCTACCCAATGTGGGAGCGGGCTTGCTCGCGAAAGCGGAGTGTCAGTCACTGGATATGTCGACTGATTCACCGCTTTCGCGAGCAAGCCCGCTCCCACATTTGATTTGTGGTGTGCCTGCTAGAACGGCACATCTCCAAGAATCGTCGCCCGATGCATCACCCGCCGCTGCGGCCGGTAATCATCCACCGCGTAATGCTGGGTCACGCGGTTATCCCAGAACGCCACGTCATTTTCCTGCCAACGCCAGCGAATGGTGAATTCCGGCCGTGTTGCATGGGCAAACAGCAGCTTCAACACCACGTCGCTTTCCGCCGGCTCCAGTTCGTTGATCTTGCTGGTGAACCCCTCGCTGACGAACAGCGACTTACGCCCGCTCACCGGATGCGTACGAATCACCGGGTGAGACAGCGGCGGGTTCTTGCGCCGGGCTTCTTCCCAGCGCGCCAAATCTTCCGGCGTGTTGCCATAACGCTCCAGCGGGAAGGAGCGGGTGAAGTCATGGGTTGCCGTCAAACCGTCCAACAGTTTCTTGAACGGCTCGGACAGCGCCTCATACGCGGCAATCCCGCTGGCCCACAACGTATCGCCACCAAACTCCGGCAGCAGCTTGGCGCTCAGTACCGCACCGAGGGCCGGGGTGGGCAGGAAGGTCACGTCGGTGTGCCAGATGGCGTTGTCGCGCACGTCGGTCACGGCGGTGTCGAGGATCAGCACTTCTGGCTGCTCCGGCACGTTGGGGTAGATCGGGTGAATGTGCAGGTCGCCGAAATTCGCCGCGAACCGCGCCTGTTGCTGCGGGTTGATTGGCTGGTTACGGAAGAACAGCACCGAATGCTTGAGCAGCGCCTGTTCGATGGCGTCGCGGTCTTCAATGTTCAACGGTTGGGTGATGTCGACGCCACTGATCTGGGCGCCAAGGGCGGTGCTGAGAGGTGTTACGGTCAGGCTGCTCATGGGATTCTCGTCGAAAATTTTTCAGTGTGCCTGGCCATGCCACGGCACCAGTTTGCGCTGCAGGGCACGCAAGCCCATTTCCATGGCGAAGGCGATCAGCGCGATCACCAGAATCCCCAGCACCACCACGTCGGTGACCAGGAATTGCGCGGCGGACTGCACCATGAAGCCCAGGCCGCTGGTGGCCGCGATCAATTCTGCGGCTACCAGGGTCGACCAACCCACGCCCAGGCCAATCCGCACGCCGGTGAGGATGTCGGGCAGGGCGCTCGGCAGGATCACATGGCGAATCAGTTGTGCCCGGGTCGCGCCCAACGACTGCGCGGCGCGCAGTTTGGCCGGGTCGACGGTACGTACGCCGGTGGCGGTCGCGATGGCGATCGGCGCAAAAATCGCCAGGTAGATCAGCAACACCTTGGACAGCTCGCCGATGCCGCACCAGATCACGATCAGCGGCAGGTAAGCCAGCGGCGGGATCGGGCGGTAAAACTCGATCAGCGGATCCAGAATGCCCCGGGCGATGCGGTTGGAGCCGATGGCAATCCCCACCGGCACGGCGGTCAGCACGGCAAAGCCGAGGCCCAGGCCGATGCGCTTGAGGCTCGCGCCCAGGTGCTGCCACAGGGTGGAATCCATGTAGCCGGTGGTCGCCAGCAGCCAGCCTTTTTGCAGCACGGCCGAAGGCGGTGGCAGGAACAGCGGCTCGATCAGCCCGCTGGCGGTCACGGCCCACCAGATGGCAACCAGGGTCACCAGGGTCAGCACGCTGATCCAGCGGGTGCTCAGGCTGCGGCGTACGGGCACGACGGGTTTGCTCGCCGGCTTGGTGGCCGTGGCCGGTAATTCGTAACTGCTCATGCGGACACCTGCCGTTGGGAGAACACCTTGCCCAGCACGTGTTCGCGGGTTTCGATAAAGCGCGGGTCGGACTTGATCGCGCGTGCCGACTCACCGGCGGCGTAGCGCTGGCCGAAGTCCAGGCTCAGGCGCTCGACGATCTGGCCGGGGTTGGGCGCCAGCAGAATCAAATCCGTGGCGAGGAACACCGCTTCTTCGATGTCGTGGGTAATCAGGAATACCGGTTTGGCCGTGCGCCGCCAGACTTGCAGCAACAGCTCCTGCATCTGTTCGCGGGTGAAGGCATCAAGGGCGCCGAAGGGTTCGTCCATCAGCAGTACGCGGGGGTCGGCAGCCAATGCACGAGCCAGTCCGACACGTTGCTTCTGGCCACCGGAGAGTTGCCAGATACGACGGCTGTCGAAACCGGCGAGGTCCACCAGGGCGAGCATTTCCCGGGCGCGGATTTCCCGCTGGTCCTTGGGCACGCCTGCCAACTCCAGGCCGAAGCCGACGTTGGCCAGCACGTCCTGCCAGGGCAGCAGGGCGTCGTCCTGGAACACCACGCCGCGTTCGGCGCTCGGTCCTTTTACCGGCACACCGTCAAGGGTGATGCGCCCGGCGCTGGGTTCGACAAAGCCGGCAATCAGGTTCAACAGCGAAGTCTTGCCACTGCCGGAAGGGCCGAGGGCCACCAGTAATTGCTGGGGCCCAAGGCTCAGGGAAATATCTGCCAGTACTGGCTCCGGGCTGCCTGGGTACTGTGCGCTGATGCGCTCCAGTTGTAGCAAGGCCATCGCGGTTAACTCCTGGTATCAGTTAGTGATGAACTTCGGGCTGACGTACGGGGCGTAGTCCGGCAGTACGGCGTCGACCTTGCCTTGTTCCTTGAGGAACGCGGCGGTATCGGTGACAGCCTTGGTGGTCGGTGCGCCGAGCAGGGTGACCTGGTCAGCCGCCAGCGGGTAGACGTTGCCTTGCAGCAGCAGCGGAATGTCGCTGGCCTTGGCCCCGGAGAGCTTCACCAGTTTGTCGACGTTGCCTTTGTCAGCCAGCCAGGCTTGTGGGTCTTTGCGGTAAGCGGCGTAGGCATCCAGGGTGACCTTGGCAAAAGCCGTGACGATTTCCGGGTGCTTCTCGGCGAAATCCTTGCGCACGATCCAGGCATCGAAGGTCGGCGCGCCGAACTTGGCCAGTTCGCCGGAGGTGATCAGCACCTTGCCGTTTTCCTTGGCCACGCCAAGCGCTGGGTCCCACACGTAGGTGGCGTCGATATCACCACGTTTCCAGGCGGCGATGATGGCCGGCGGGGCGAGGTTGAGGATGGTCACTTTGGACGGGTCGATGTTCCAGTGCTTCAACGCGGCCAGCAGGCTGTAGTGGCCGGTGGAAACGAATGGCACGGCGACTTTCTTGCCGATCAGGTCCTGCGGGCTGTTGATCCCGGAACCGTTGCGGGCCACCAGGGCCTCGGCCCCGCCGATCTGGGTGGCGATCAGGAAGGTTTCCACCGGAACCTTGCGGGTCACGGCAGCGGTCAGCGGGCTGGAACCGAGGTAGCCGATCTGCACGTCACCGGAAGCGATGGCGGCGATGATGTCGGCACCGTTGTCGAATTTGCGCCAGTCGATCTTGGCGTTGGTGGCTTTTTCGTACGCGCCGTCGGCCTGAGCGACTTTCGCCGGGTCAACGGTGGTCTGGTAAGCGATGGTCACGTCGGCGGCCTGGGCAAACAGGCTGGCACCGGCCAGGGACAACGCCGCCAAGAGGCGAAGGGGGAAGTGCAGTTTCAAGGGGGAAGTCCTCATCAGGCGGCCGGAGGTCGGCGTGTGAGAAGACTAAATGATCTAAGAATCCGAAAATAAATAACATTTTCGAATTAGCTTATGAGGAGAAACTCGCGCGCCAGGCTAGAAGGCGCATAGGTCAAATGTGGGAGCGGGCTTGCTCGCGAAAGCGGTGAATCAGTCACCGAATACATCGACTGATACAACGCTTTCGCGAGCAAGCCCGCTCCCACAGGGGTCTGTGTCAGGCTTTTAGTTGCTGATAGCGAGGATGCTCGCCTGGTACGACCCGACAAACACGTCAAAATCACCCACTTCGTTCTGCTCAAGCTCCGCCTGCTGCGCCAGCGAACTGCGCGCCAGCTCCTCAAAACGTGCCTGTTCCTCTGCCTTCAACGGCTCGCTGCGGAAGTACTCCGCATGCACCTGGCTCTGATGCAGCGAGAACTGCGCAAAGCTCTCTTTACGCTCGCTCATCGCCGCCAGCACCTGGGCCGACGGGGTCAGGGACGAATCCTTGACCTTCGCCAGCTGCGCGTCCAGCGCCTGGCTGTGTTCATTGATGCCCTGGCTCTGGTCCAGCATCGCCGCCAGCGGAGCAATCTGCTCCAGCAGCTCTGCCGCCCATTCCTTCATGTCCACCGATTCGCCACGGCGCTGCAATTGCAGGCCCGGACGGCGGCCTTCCTTGACCACGCTGAGGAAGTTGGAGGTGGCGTTGCCGCACTCATTGTCGGCGAACAGCGGGCTGTCATTCAGCGCGCAATACAGCAGGAACGCATCGAGGAAGCGCGACTCTTGCAAGTCGATGCCCATCGGCAGGAACGGGTTGATGTCCAGGCAACGCACTTCGATGTACTGGATGCCACGGGCCATCAGCGCCTGGATCGGCCGTTCGCCGGTGTAGGTCACGCGCTTGGGCCGGATGTTGGAGTAGTACTCGTTTTCGATCTGCAGGATGTTGGTGTTGAGCTGAACCCACTCACCGTCCTTATGGGTACCGACTTCGACGTACGGTGCGTAGGGTGTTGCCACAGCTTCGCGCAGGCTGTCGGTGTAGCTCGCCAGGTCGTTGTAGCACGGCGTCAGGCCGGCCTGGGCGTTGCTCTGGTAACCCAGGTCGCTCATGCGCAGGCTGGTGGCGTACGGCAGGTACAGGGTGTCGGCGTCCAGCACTTCGAGCTGGTGCGAACGACCGCGCAGGAAACCCGCGTCCAGGGCCGGCGAGGCGCCGAACAGGTACATCAGCAGCCAGCTGTAGCGGCGGAAGTTGCGGATCAGCGCGATATAGGCCGTGGACTGGTAATCCCGGTCGGTGCCCACGAAGCCTTCGGCTTCCTTGAGCAACGGCCAGAGGTCTTCCGGCAGGGAAAAGTTGTAGTGGATCCCGGCGATGCACTGCATGGTCTTGCCGTACCGCAGGGCCAGGCCCTTGCGATACACGTACTTGAGCTGTCCGATGTTGGAGGTGCCGTAGTAGGCAATCGGAATATCTTCCTCGGCCGGCAACGGGCACGGCATCGATGGACTCCACAGGTACTCGCTGCCGAGCTTGCTGTAGGCAAAACGGTGGATCTTGTCGAGGCTGCTCAGGGTATCGGCTGGGTTGGGCAACGCCGGCGTGATGAACTCAAGCAGCGACTCGGAATAGTCGGTGGTGATCTGTTCGTGGGTCAGTGCAGCGCCCAGGGCCTCGGGATGCGGCGTTTGTGCCAGTCGGCCTTCACCGGTGACGCGCAGGCATTCGCGCTCGATGCCGTGCAGGCATTGCTCGAGCAAAGAGAGGTGTTCGTGCTTGCCGAGCAGGGCCAGGCGGCGGTTGAGAAGTTCGCTCAAGTTGGATTCCTTCACGCGTCAGTCGCCCCAATATGGGGGTGGTCAGGACGGTCTACAAGGGTGAAGTGGAAACTGGCGTTATCGCCTGGTTTTTGAGCCGGATTGACCCACTCTGAAAGAGCCGCCCTCGTCCCTGAATCTGGCTATCGCGCACGAGGAAAAGTTCGGCGCAACTTTCGAAGCGCCGAAATTAACTCAAATCGATGACAGGGAGCTATAGGACAGCGAAGGTGCCTTGTGCTTTTGCGACCAGTTTTTCGTCCTGGTACACGTCCGCCTCGACCACCAGCGTGCGCCGACCCGGGTGAATCACCCGGGCGGTGCACAGCACATCGCCGTCGGAAACAGCGCGGATGTAGTTGATCTTGCATTCGATGGTCGCGCTTTGCTGGTCGAAACCATGGGAGCTGGAACACGCCAGCCCCATGGCAATGTCCACCAGGCTGAAGATCGCCCCGCCATGGAGCTTGCCAGCGCGGTTGCGCAACTGCGGTTCCAGGGTCATGGCCACCTCGGCAACACCGGTTTCCAGGCGCTGCAGGCGGCAGCCAATGAGTTCGCTGAAAGCGCTGTGGGTCAAGCCGGCTGGCAGTTCCATTAACGTTTCTTCAGTTGTTTGGCGTTGGCGAACAGCGAAGCCATGGCGTTGTTGGCCGGGGCTGGCGCAGCGGTTTCCTTACGGGGGGCGGCGCCTTGGGACTGGCGAGGCGCCGAGCCCGGGCGTGCACCGCGGGCACCGTCGATTTTCTCGCCCGGGGTGTCGCTCATGCGCATCGACAGGCCGACGCGTTTGCGCGGGATGTCGACTTCCATGACCTTGACCTTGACCACATCACCGGCTTTCACCGCTTCACGCGGGTCCTTGATGAACTTCTCCGAAAGCGCAGAGATGTGCACCAAACCGTCCTGATGCACGCCGATATCCACAAACGCGCCGAAGTTGGTCACGTTGGTCACCACGCCTTCGAGGATCATCCCCAGTTGCAGGTCCTTGAGGTCTTCGACGCCTTCCTGGAATTCGGCGGTCTTGAACTCGGGACGCGGGTCGCGGCCAGGTTTTTCCAGCTCTTGCAGGATGTCGGTGATGGTCGGCACGCCGAAGGTTTCGTCGGTGTACTTCTTCGGGTCCAGGCGCTTGAGGAACGCGGCGTCGCCGATCAGCGAGCGGATGTCGCGGTCGGTTTCAGCGGCGATGCGTTGTACCAGCGGGTAGGCTTCCGGATGGACAGCCGAGGAGTCCAGCGGGTTGTCACCGTTCATGACGCGCAGGAAGCCGGCGGCTTGCTCGAAGGTTTTTTCGCCAAGGCGTGCGACTTTTTTCAGTGCTGCACGGGTCTTGAACGCACCGTTTTCGTCGCGGTGGGTCACGATGTTCTGCGCCAGGGTGGCGTTGAGGCCGGAGATGCGGGCCAGCAGCGCAACCGAAGCGGTGTTTACGTCCACGCCCACGGCGTTCACGCAGTCTTCAACCACGGCGTCCAGGCCGCGAGCCAGTTTCAGCTGCGACACGTCGTGCTGGTACTGGCCGACGCCGATGGATTTCGGGTCGATCTTCACCAGCTCGGCCAGTGGGTCCTGCAGGCGGCGAGCAATGGACACGGCGCCACGGATCGACACGTCGAGGTCCGGGAATTCCTTGGAAGCCAGTTCAGACGCGGAGTACACCGAAGCGCCGGCCTCGGAGACCATCACCTTGGTCATCTGCATGCCTGGGTATTTTTTGATCAGCTCGGCGGCCAGCTTGTCGGTTTCACGGCTGGCGGTGCCGTTGCCGATGGCAATCAGGTCCACCGAGTGCTTGGCGCACAGGGCGGCCAGGATGGCGATGGTCTGGTCCCACTTGTTGTGCGGCACGTGGGGGTAAACCGTGGCGTGATCCAGCAGCTTGCCGGTGGCGTCGACCACGGCAACCTTGCAGCCGGTGCGCAGGCCCGGGTCGAGGCCCAGGGTTGCGCGTGGGCCGGCGGGTGCGGCCAGCAGCAGGTCGTGCAGGTTGTGGGCGAATACGCTGATGGCTTCGGTTTCGGCGCCGTCGCGCAACTCGCCCAGCAGGTCGGTTTCCAGGTGGGTGTAGAGCTTGACCTTCCAGGTCCAGCGCACGACTTCACTGAGCCACTTGTCCGCAGGACGATTCTGATTCTGGATGCCGAACTGTTGACCGATCATGCCTTCGCACGGGTGCATGGTGCCTGGCAGCTCGTCGCCGACTTTCAGCGCGGAGCTCAGGATGCCTTCGTTGCGGCCGCGGAAAATCGCCAGTGCACGGTGGGACGGCATGCTTTTCAGCGGCTCGTCGTGTTCGAAGTAATCGCGGAACTTGGCGCCTTCCTCTTCCTTGCCGGCGATCACGCGGGCACTCAGGGTGGCTTCCTGCTTCAGGTAGTTGCGCAGTTTTTCCAGCAGGTTGGCGTCTTCGGCGAAGCGCTCCATGAGGATGTACTTGGCGCCTTCGAGGGCGGCCTTGACGTCGGCCACGCCTTTTTCGGCATCGACAAAGCGTGCAGCTTCGGTTTCCGGGGCCAGGGACGGGTCGTTGAACAGACCGTCGGCCAGCTCGCCGAGGCCGGCTTCCAGGGCGATCTGGCCCTTGGTGCGGCGCTTCTGCTTGTACGGCAGGTACAAGTCTTCGAGGCGGGTCTTGGTGTCGGCGAGCTTGATGTCGCGTTCCAGCTGCGGGGTCAGCTTGCCTTGCTCTTCGATGCTGGCGAGGATGCTGATACGCCGTTCGTCGAGTTCTCGCAGGTAGCGCAGGCGCTCTTCCAGATGCCGCAACTGGATATCATCGAGGCTGCCGGTGACTTCTTTACGGTAACGGGCGATGAAGGGCACTGTGGAGCCTTCATCCAGTAGAGCGACGGCCGCTTCGACCTGTTGTGGGCGTACGCCGAGTTCCTCGGCGATGCGGCTGTTGATGCTGTCCATAAAACCACCTGAAATTCTGAAAGCAGGCTCGCAGGCCCGGAAAACAAGGCTCGCGAGGCTGGTTGAGCGGCCCGTCTGGCGCCGCTGCCTGGGTCAAGAGGCAGCCTATTGACCCTCGAAATCGAAAAAATCACTACAAGCGGGTGAAAAAAATCCCCTGGCAGTAAACGGTAACGAACTGACGTTGCCCTGCACAAAGGCGCCGCATTATAACCAGCGTTCTGCCCTTGGGGGGATTGCCGCCAAGGTTGTAGGGCGCGGGTTCGCTGGCGGTAGAGGAAAAATCTGCTAACAATGCACACGGTGCGTATAACGGCAGCTACGCCATAATGCGCGCCGAGATAAGAGGAGCATCTAATGAGCAGCACTGCACAAACTGCTGAAGGCGAAAAAATTCTCATCGTTGATGACGATCCGGGGCTGAGCAGCCTGCTGGAGCGTTTCTTCAACTCCAAGGGCTACCGTGCCCGCGCGGTGCCAAACACCGAACAGATGGACCGCCTGTTGGGACGTGAAGTCTTCAACCTGGTGGTGCTGGACCTGATGCTGCCCGGCGAAGACGGCCTGACCGCCTGCAAACGCCTGCGCGGCGCCAACAATCAGATCCCGATCATCATGCTGACCGCCAAGGGCGATGAGCTGAGCCGCATCAAGGGCCTGGAACTGGGCGCCGACGATTACCTGGCCAAGCCGTTCAACCCGGACGAGCTGATGGCACGGGTCAAGGCCGTACTGCGTCGCCAGGCCGCCCCGGTACCGGGCGCTCCAGGCAGCGAGGACGAAAGCGTGACCTTCGGCGACTACGAGTTGTCGCTGGCCACCCGTGAGCTCAAGCGTGGCGATGAAGTGCACATGCTGACCACCGGCGAATTCGCCGTGCTCAAGGCACTGGTGATGAACGCTCGCCAGCCGCTGACCCGCGACAAGCTGATGAACCTGGCCCGTGGCCGCGAGTGGGACGCCCTCGAGCGCTCCATCGACGTACAGATCTCCCGTCTGCGCCGGATGATCGAGCCCGATCCATCCAAGCCGCGTTATATCCAGACGGTGTGGGGTGTGGGTTACGTGTTTGTGCCGGATGGCACTGCAACCAAGTGACCGATGATTTGCAGAGGCGGGCGTGCCGGTGATGACTCGATAAGAGTCAGCCGGTTGCCCGGCGTTTGCAATTCTGCGAGCTTGGCTCGCTCCTGCAAGGTGTCCAGCTGTCTTTTATGAAAACCCCGTTGTGGTTCCCGCAGAGTTTCTTCTCACGCACCCTTTGGCTGGTGCTCATCGTCGTACTGTTTTCCAAGGCCCTGACACTGGTTTATCTGTTGATGAACGAAGACGTGCTGGTGGACCGGCAGTACAGCCATGGTGTCGCGCTGACCTTGCGCGCCTACTGGGCCGCAGACCCCGAGAACCGCGAGAAGATCGCCAAGGCCGCTACCCTGGTCCGGGTCGCGGGCGCGGGCGTGCCCGAGGGCGAGCAACATTGGCCCTACAGCGAAATCTACCAGCGCCAGATGCAGGCCGAACTGGGTGACGACACCGAGGTGCGGCTGCGCATGCATGTGTCGCCGGCGCTGTGGGTGCGAGCGCCGAGCCTGGGGGAGGACTGGCTGAAAGTGCCGCTGTATCCGCATCCGTTGCGGGGGCAGAAGATCTGGAACGTGCTGGGCTGGTTCCTGGCGATTGGCTTGCTTTCCACCGCGTCTGCCTGGATTTTCGTGCGCCAGCTCAACCAGCCGCTCAAGCGCCTGGTATTTGCGGCACGCCAGCTGGGCCAGGGCCGCAGTGTGCGCCTGCCCATCAGCGATACGCCGAGTGAAATGACCGAGGTGTACAGCGCGTTCAACCAGATGGCCGAGGATGTCGAACAGGCGGGGCGCGAGCGCGAGCTGATGCTGGCGGGGGTGTCCCATGACCTGCGCACGCCGCTGACGCGTCTGCGGCTTTCCCTGGAACTGATGGGTAACCACACCGACCTTACCGACGACATGGTTCGAGACATCGAGGACATGGACGCGATTCTCGACCAGTTCCTGGCGTTTATCCGCGATGGCCGGGACGAGGTGGTGGAAGAGGTCGACCTGACGGACCTGGTACGTGAGGTGGTGGCGCCCTACAACCAGAACGGCGAGCAGGTGCGGATGCGCCTGGAACCGATCCAGCCGTTCGCGTTGCGTCGGGTTTCGATGAAGCGCCTGCTGAATAACCTGATTGGTAACGCGCTGCATCACGCTGGTTCCGATGTGGAAGTAGCAGCCTACGTTTCCGGGGATACCAGTGCGCCTTACGTGGTGCTGAGTGTCATGGACCGTGGTGCCGGCATCGATCCGGCGGAACTGGAAGGTATCTTCAACCCGTTCACCCGCGGCGACCGTGCCCGGGGTGGCAAAGGCACGGGCCTGGGGCTGGCGATTGTGCGGCGGATTGCTTCGATGCATGGCGGCAATGTCGAATTGCGCAACCGGCCGGATGGCGGCCTGGAAGCGCGAGTGCGCTTGCCGTTGGGGCTGATGTTGCCCAGGGACGCGGTCTAAATGTGGGAGCGGGCTTGCTCGCGAAGGCGGTGGGTCAGTCCATAGAAATGTCGACTGATCCACCGCCTTCGCGAGCAAGCCCGCTCCCACACTGGTTTTGCGGTGCTTTATAGGTCGGGTGTATTCAGCCCTTGCCTTTGGTGCGCGTCATATTCGGCCCACCACTCTTCTCCAGATGCTGAATGATGATCCCCGCCACATCCTTGCCGGTGGTGGTCTCAATTCCTTCCAGGCCCGGTGACGAGTTCACCTCCATCACCAGCGGCCCGTGGTTGGAGCGCAATATATCCACACCCGCCACGCTCAACCCCATGACCTTGGCTGCCCGCAGTGCGGTCATGCGTTCTTCCGGGGTGATCTTGATCAGGCTGGCACTGCCGCCACGGTGCAGGTTGGACCGAAACTCACCCGGCTTGGCCTGGCGCTTCATCGCGGCAATCACCTTGTCGCCCACCACGAAGCAGCGGATATCCGCACCGCCGGCTTCCTTGATGTACTCCTGCACCATGATGTTCTGTTTGAGGCCCATGAACGCCTCGATCACCGACTCGGCCGCAGTCGCGGTTTCACACAGCACCACGCCGATGCCCTGGGTGCCTTCCAGCACCTTGATCACCAGCGGCGCGCCGTTGACCATCTCGATCAGGTCGGGAATGTCATCCGGGGAGTGCGCAAAGCCGGTGACCGGCAAGCCAATGCCACGGCGCGACAGCAACTGCAGCGAGCGCAGCTTGTCCCGCGAACGGGCGATAGCCACCGATTCATTGAGGGGAGACACCCCCATCATTTCAAACTGGCGCAGTACCGCGCAGCCATAGAACGTCACGGAAGCACCGATACGCGGGATCACCGCATCGAAGCCTTCCAGCGGTTTGCCCCGGTAGTGGATCTGCGGCTTATGACTGGCAATGTTCATATAGGCGCGCAACGTATCGATCACCACCATCTCATGGCCACGTTCGGTGCCGGCCTCGACCAGGCGACGGGTGGAATACAGACGCGGGTTACGCGACAGCACAGCGATCTTCATGCAGCACCTGTGGCAGAGGTAGTAGAGACCGGGAACACCGGCTTGTCTTGAACGTATTTGACGCCGGGACTGACCACCAGTTGGCCGTCAATCAGGGCCTTGGAGCCCAGCAACAGGCGGTAACGCATGGCCTTGCGGCAGGCGAGGGTGAATTCCACCCGCCATACCCGATCGCCCAGGGCCAGGGTGGTGCTGATCACATACCGCACCTGGGCCTGGCCGTTGGAGCTTTTAATGGTTTTCATCGCCACCAGCGGTGCTTCGCAGCGCCGGTGACGCAGTTGCACCACGCTGCCCAGGTGCGCGGTGAAGCGCACCCACTTTGCACCGTCGCGCTCAAATGGCTCGATCTCGGTGGCATGCAGGCTTGAGGTACTGGCGCCGGTGTCGATCTTGGCGCGCAGGCCTGCCACTCCCAAGTCGGGAAGTGCCACCCACTCACGCAGACCCACAACGGTCAAATGGTCAAATGTCTTCAATATGAATAACCGGCAATTAATTCGCCCAGGCGGCGGGTGATACCTCGGCCAGGGCTTTGAATGCAGGCTTGGCGAACCAGTAGCCCTGCATCAGAAATATTCCACAGTCGGCGAGAAAGTCCCGCTCGCCGGCGCTTTCGATGCCCTCGGCGATGACAGTAACGCCCAACTGCTCACAGATTGTGACAATCCCCCGGACGATCACCTGACGGACACGATCACGGTCGACATCGCGGATCAGCGCCATGTCGAGTTTGATCAGGTCAGGTTGGAAATCGGCCAGCAGATTCAGCCCCGAATAGCCCGCCCCGAAATCGTCGATGGCGGTCTTGAAGCCGAATTCGCGGTATTCACGCAGAATATTCGTCAAATGGCGATAGTTATCTACATGCTCGCTTTCCAGGGTCTCGAAAATCAGCCGATCCAACGGAAAATTATGCGCCCGGGCCGCCTCCAGGGTGCTGCGGATGCACAGTTCTGGTCGATAGACCGCATTGGGCATGAAGTTGATTGAAAGGTGCGTCTGCATGTTGAGTGTCGAAGCGGTGGCGATCGCGCGGGTGCGGCATTGCTGGTCGAAACGGTAGCGATTGCTGTCGTTGACCTGATCCAGCACCGTCAACGCGCCCTCACCGTTGACGCCGCGCACCAAGGCTTCATGGGCAAAGACCGACTGGTCACGCAGGTCCACGATAGGCTGATACGCAAAGGCGAACTCAAAGCCCAGCGGCTCACTTTGCTGGCAGCCCGCACAGGCTTGTTTGGGCGAGGTCAGTGAAATGGGAAAGTCGGTCACACGTTAACCTCGCGAAAACAGGATGCTACCTGGCGTATCTTAGGTGAGCTCAAGGGTTTATGCGTTGAAGGGTTTCAGCGGTAAAGTTGCGACATTTTTCAGAGCGAGGAATTCAAGTGGCTCAGAAGCAGGAAGAGGAAGAAAAAGTCCGTTTGGACAAGTGGTTGTGGGCGGCGCGTTTCTTCAAGACCCGTGCGTTGGCCAAGGCGGCGATCGAGAGTGGCAAGGTGCATTGGCGCGGCGAGCGTTGCAAGCCCGGCAAGGAGCCGCGCATCGGCGATGAGTTCCAGATCCGTGCCGGGTTTGATGAACGAACCGTCGTGGTCCAGGCGCTTTCAATTGTGCGAAGGGGCGCTCCCGAGGCGCAGGCGTTGTATACCGAGACCGAAGCCAGCATCGCCAAGCGCGAAAACGCGGCGGCCATGCGCAAGGCGGGGTCCCTGGGCATGACCACCGACGGCAAGCCAAGCAAGAAACAGCGGCGTGACCTGTTCAAGTTTCGCGGCAGTGGCAATGATGATTAATCGGCAGACCGCAGGAGCCAGGTCGGCTCCTGCTATTTCAACTCAAACGCTGCGAATCACGCTCAAGCGCTTAACCAGCGGTACTCGCCGAAACAACTCAAACACCGGGCTCGTCACTCGCACCAGCCCCCGCGAAACCTTCGCTGCAAAGGGCGTGTAGTAACCCCAGCCCAACGCCAACAGCGCCAGCAACACCCCACCGATATAATCGTCCTGCCCCCAATGCGCACCGGCCACCAGCCGCGGCATCATGAACAGCAGCGCCAAGCCCCAGATCACCAGCACCTGCCCGATCCGCTTGGCAAACACGGTCATGAACATGCCCCAGATCAGCAATACCGATGCATGATCCCCCGGGAAGCTCTGGCTGGAGCGGTCCTTCAACTCCCATGTCTTCTCCAGGCCCGGGAAATAGTCGCTCATCTGAATCGCGCCGCTGATCACCATCGACGGGCTATGGTGTTGCCAGCCCATCTGCGCCGCCAGCTTGGAAAACAGCATGCGGATAAACAGCAACAGCAGCAGAATGCCCAGGAAGCCGAAAAACGCCTGGCGCACTTCAATCGCCTTGAACACCCAGTCGCCACGGATCAACAGCGTCAGCAGAATCACCCCGACCACCGCGTCAAACGGCCGCAAACTGGCCACCGCCCACACATGCAGCCACGCGGAGCTGCTTGCCAGCGGGTCATTGAGCAGATGAAACAGCCACTCGTCGAAAACCGTGCAGAGCGCCTGGCCCGCCGGCCAGAGCCAAAAACACAGCAGCCCCACAGCGAGTAAATTACACAGGGCCAATCGACCGAGGTCCCACCTGGCTTGGAACAAACCCGGATTGTTCATAAACTGTTTCCTCTTAGCTTTAAAGCGCTTCGTTTTCCCGCAGAAGGCCGCACCAAAACGGTGCTAAAGCGTGTAATTCTATAAACCTTGTCATCTTTTTGTCATCAATTCAGATACCCAGACCTATGACTGATCTACCGGATACCGACTTCACCCAACGCTTCATCTTCGACGACAGCGACGCCCGCGGCGAACTGGTCGCCCTGGAGCGCAGCTATGCCGAAGTCCTCGCCAAGCACCCCTATCCGGAGCCGGTCGCGCAATTGCTCGGCGAACTGATGGCGGCTGCCTCGCTGCTGGTGGGCACCCTGAAGTTCGATGGCTTGCTGATCCTGCAGGCCCGCTCCGAAGGCCCGATCCCGCTGCTGATGATCGAATGCTCCAGCGAGCGCGAAATCCGTGGGCTGGCCCGCTACGACGCGGACCGCATCGCCGCCGATGCGACCCTGGCTGACCTGATGCCAGGCGGCGTGCTGGCCCTGACCGTCGACCCGACGGTAGGCCAGCGTTACCAGGGTATCGTCGACCTCGACGGCGAAACCCTGTCCGACTGCTTCACCAATTATTTCGTGATGTCCCAGCAAGTGGGCACCCGCTTCTGGCTCAACGCCGACGGCAAGCGCGCCCGTGGCCTGCTGCTGCAACAACTGCCGGCCGACCGCATCAAGGACGAAGAAGACCGCGCCGACAGCTGGGCCCACATCACCGCCCTGGCCGGCACCCTGAAAGCCGAAGAGTTGCTGGGCCTGGATAACGAAACCATCCTGCACCGCCTCTACCACGAAGAGGCCGTGCGCCTGTTCGACGTGCAGTCCCTGCGCTTCCACTGCAGCTGCTCCCGCGAACGCTCGGCCACGGCCCTGGTCAGCCTGGGCCTGGAAGATGCGCAGGACCTGGTGGTGGAACACGGTGGCAACATCGAGATCGACTGCCAGTTCTGTAACCAGCGCTACCTGTTCGACGCCGCCGATATTGCTCAATTATTCGCCGGCGCGGGCGTAGACACCCCTTCAGGCACCCGCCACTAAAACGTTTAAGCACAGGTAAATCACCTGACAAACGCCGGATTTCCGCCGTTCTGACCGGAGGGCCCTACTCTTTTTGGGCTTTTCTGGCATAATCCGGCCCACTTTTTTCGCGGTAGTAGTGCGCAACTTTCTACTACAAAACGTTTGGAGCACTCGGCCACTGGCCGACGGGGAACCTCATGACGCAAGCCAATAACGCCGTATACACCGATCTGAGTGTTGACGATCTGGTCAAAGAAGCCCTGCAGCGCGGTGAAGGCGTGCTTGCCGATACCGGTGCGCTGGTCGTAGAAACCGGTCACCGTACCGGCCGTTCGCCAGTCGACCGCTTCATCGTTGAAGAGCCTTCCACCCAGGCTGCCATTGCCTGGGGCCCGATCAACCGCAAGTTCCCGGCCGACAAGTTCGATGCCCTGTGGGCTCGCGTCGAGGCATTCAACAACGCGCAAGAGCATTTCGTTTCCCACGTTCACGTAGGGGCTGCAGAAGACCACTACCTGGCCGTGAAAATGACCACCCAGACTGCCTGGCAGAACCTGTTCGGTCGTTGCCTGTTCATCAACCCGGCCCAGTACAACCCGGCCGGTCGTGAAGAGTGGCAAGTGCTCAACGTGGCCAACTTCGAATGCGTGCCAGAGCGTGACGGCACCAACTCCGACGGTTGCGTGATCCTCAACTTCGCCCAGAAAAAAGTCCTGATCGCCGGCATGCGTTACGCCGGTGAGATGAAAAAAGCCATGTTCTCGGTGCAGAACTTCCTGCTGCCGGCCTCCGACGTGCTGCCGATGCACTGCGCAGCCAACATCGGCGAAGCCGGCGACGTGACCCTGTTCTTCGGTCTGTCGGGCACCGGTAAAACCACCCTGTCCGCCGACGAAAGCCGCTACCTGATCGGCGACGACGAACACGGCTGGGGCGAAGGTGTGGTGTTCAACATCGAAGGCGGTTGCTATGCCAAGTGCATCGACCTGTCCGAGAAGAACGAGCCGGTGATCTGGAAAGCCATCAAGCACGGCACCGTGCTCGAAAACGTGGTGATCGACGATGCCAAGCACGCCGACTACACCAACGTCAGCCTGACCCAGAACAGCCGCGCCGCCTACCCGCTGGAGCACGTGGCCAAGCGTTCCGAGAAAAACCTCGGTGGCGAGCCAAACGCTGTGATCTTCCTGACCTGCGACCTGACCGGCGTACTGCCGCCCGTGTCGATCCTCAGCGAAGAACAAGCGGCCTACCACTTCCTGTCCGGCTACACCGCTCTGGTGGGCTCGACCGAAATGGGTTCGGGCGGCGGCATCAAGTCGACCTTCTCCACCTGCTTCGGCGCGCCATTCTTCCCACGCCCGGCTGGTGAATACGCAGAACTGCTGATCAAGCGCGTGCGCGGCTTCGGCTCCAAGGTCTACCTGGTCAACACCGGCTGGACCGGCGGCGGCTACGGCGTTGGCAAGCGCTTCAACATCCCGACCACCCGTGGCGTGATTGCAGCGATCCAGAGCGGTGCGTTGATTGGTGCCGAGACCGAGCACCTGGACACCATCAACCTGGACGTGCCATTGGCTGTACCGGGCGTCGAGACTGGCCTGTTGAACCCACGTAACACCTGGGCTGACAAGGCTGCCTACGATGAAGCGGCGAAAGCGCTGGCGGGTCTGTTCATCGAGAACTTCAAGAAGTTTGAAGTGAGCGATGCGATCAAGGCTGCGGGTCCGAAGTTGTAAGATTCGGCCGTTGTGAAAAAGCCGCCCCTAGTGGGCGGCTTTTTTGTGGGCGAAGGATCAGTCGACGAGGTGCAGAACCACGGCTCCCACTAACACCAGCACCACACCGGTCACTTGCACCGCTGACAGCCGCTCCTTGAAAAACACAAACCCCAGAATCGCGGCGATCCCACCGGACAGGGTGCTGATCACCGTCACCACGGAAACCGACCCCGCCATTGCGCCCCACGAGAACGCCGAGAACCCACCCAGGTTCATCAGGCTCGCGCTGGTCAGCGTTGCGCAGTTTTTCAGCGGTGGGATTTTCAGGCCGTCTTTGATCTTAAGCACCATCAACACCAGGACGCACAGGCCAACCAAATACCCAAGCCAAAGCATCGTGACCGGGCCAAGCGTCGGCAGGGTGTAGCGGCCCTGCACCCAAAAGCTTGTGCCGTAGAGCAACGCTGCGAGCATCGCGTAGGCGATTGAGCGGCTGGAACTGTTGTGAGGGACGCCATTGTCCTTGTGAATGCTGGACAGGATCACGCCAATTACGCAGAGAGCGATGCAGCCGAGTTGGATCAGGCTGATGTGTTCGCCGCTGGCCCATGACAGCAAAGTAGTCACGACACCGTAGGACGTCACCAGCGGCGCGACAATCGCCGCTTTGCCCAGCGAGAAGGCCTTGGACAGCGCAAGGGCGCCGGAGACGGTCAGCAGGGCTGCTGCGGCTCCCAGGAGCCACACACTCAAAGGCGCCGCGAGGGATTTGACGAGGAAGGCCGGGAATATGACCAGCAGCAGGGTCATGATCAGGAAGCCCAGCGCCTGGCCGAAGTACACCGCGCGTTTGACGCCGACAGCTCGGGCGTTGAGGCCCACGAGGAAGTCCGTGCCGCCCCAGAGCAGGGCGGCCAGCAGGCCCATTATTACGTCCATGTAAGGTCCTTGGTTGTAGGTGCGAGCTTGCTCGCGAAGGTCGTTAACGATAATGCGGGCTTTCAGGGGGAACGCGGCGCTCTCAGGTTTTTCGCGAGCAAGCTCGCTCCTACAGGTTTTCCAGGGTTTGCGTGTCCCAGCGTTGGGCCTTGATAGCCAGGTAAAGCATGCCGATGGTCAGCGGGATTTTGTCGCCGCGGCCTTTGGCTCTGTGCTTCAGGAAGACATCGAAGACGGGAGGTTGGAAATAACGATAAGCGTCGTAGTCGTTCAAGTCGACAGCGAAGTCTTGCTCCAGAGCTTCCATCAATTGATTGGCTTCGGTGCCGTCGCAGCCCAGTTCGAGGTTGATGGCGGTTTCAAGGCGCAACGTCTTATGTTCGGGCAGGCCAATTTCTTCATGCAGCAGTTGCAGGAGCTGCTGCATCGCGATGTCTTCGGGGAAGTTGGGGGCCAGGTTCATGGTGGTTACGCGAGAGTGGGTGGAGGCGACCGACTTTATCGATGGCACCGCGATCCTTCAAACGAAACTGGTCAAATGTGGGAGGCGGGCTTGCCCGCGATGGCGGTGTTTCAGTGGTAAAGGTGTTGTCTGACACTCCGCTATCGCAGGCAAGCCAGCTCCCACATTTGATCGTTCCCACGCTCCGCGTGGGAATGCATCCCGTGACGCTCCGCGTCACCAGTGTTCATGGCTTGGGTCGTGCGCGGATGACGGGACGCGGAGCGTCCCTGGCGGCATTCCCACGCGGAGCGTAGGGAACGATCGGGGCTAGCGCGGGGTGCTGATACACCGCTCGAAAATCGCCTCCAACCCCCGATAATCGCACGCCACCGCATCGATGTTCGCCGGTATCCACGCTGCGTTCTTCACCAGCCACCAGTTCACTGAAAACCCGGCATTCACGATGATCTGCTCGAACAGAATCCGCTGCGCCCGGCCATTCCCTTCGCGAAACGGGTGGATCACGTTGAGGTCGCCATAGGCCTCGGCAATTTGCGTCACCAACTCTGCCTGGGTAACCCCGACAAACCAGTTGGCCTGCGCCATGTGCTGGATGATCTTGCTCGCCTCAGGCGGGATACGCTCCGGTGTGCAGAACAGCGTGTCGCCTTTCTGGATGTTGACCGTACGCAGTTCCCCGGCCCATTCGTAAATGTCTGCGAACAGGGTGCGGTGGATGTGTTGCAGGCGTTCCAGGTCGTAGGGCGGGGGATACAGCGGAAGGCTGCCGACAGCGATTTCAGACAGTTCCCGCTCGGCCTGGTGCAGGCGTTCTTCGTCAAACAAATCGAGGCGGTTACGCAGGACGCTGCTACCGGGGTAGCAGTACGGGTCCTGGCCCACGCCATATTTGTCGAGCATCAGCGTGGGGTGTTGCGGTACTTGGCGAGGACGGCTTCGCGGGTCGGCAGGGGTTTGTCGACGTCGGCGGGCTGGGTGTCGAACCCTTCCAGGCGCAGGCTGGCCAGGTAGTTGGAACGACGGATCTTGTCGTAGTGATCCTGCTTTTGCTCAAACGTCAGTTCGGCCATGACAGCGTCCTCTCGGTGCGAAGGTTGATTGTAGCGCAATGAGTTTCGAGATGCGTCCCGCGTAAGGTTGGAACGATTCTTACGGGTGCCTACTCCACTTCCCAGGCTGTGTATCATCCAGACTCTTTTTTCCTTGCGACCTTTCTCGATTCGCTGAATGCGCTGGTCTATGTTTTGGGCTCGTTCAGCGGTCAATGGAGTGACAGCTTATGCACAACACCCTCCAACAGGTCTTTGGTTATCCACAGTTTCGTTTGGGCCAGGAGGCGGTGGTCAGTGCCGTGCTGGCCGGCCGTTCGGCGGCGGCGATTTTTCCCACCGGTTCCGGCAAGTCCCTGTGTTATCAACTTTCCGCCGTGTTGCTGCCGCACCTGACGCTGGTGGTGTCGCCATTGCTGGCGCTGATGCAGGACCAGTTGGGTTTCCTGCAGCGCCACGGTATCTCGGCGGGCAGCATCGACTCGGCCCAGAGCCGCGATGATGCCAATGACGTCATGGCCCGGGCGCGTTCGGGCGAGCTGAAGATCCTGATGGTTTCCGTGGAGCGCTTGAAGAACGAGCGCTTTCGCAACTTCCTGCAAAGCGTGCCGATCTCGCTGCTGGTGGTGGATGAGGCTCACTGCATTTCCGAATGGGGCCATAACTTTCGCCCGGACTACCTGAAGCTGCCGGATTACCAACGCCAGTTCCGCATCCCCCAGGCGCTGCTGCTGACCGCCACGGCGACGCCCAAGGTGATCGCCGACATGCAGGCCAAGTTCGCCATTGCACCTGACGATGTGATCACCACCGGCTTCTACCGCTCCAACCTCAACCTGCTGGTTGAGCCCGTCAGTGGCCAGGACAAGCGACGACGGCTGGTGACGTGGATGCAGGAGCGAGCCAATCAGCCAAGCATCGTCTACGTCACGCTGCAAAAAACCGCGGAGCAGATTGCCGAGCATTTGAATCGCAATGGAATCCAGGCCGAGGCTTATCACGCGGGCCTGGCTCACGATAAGCGGGAGGCCATTCAGAAGCGATTCATGGGCGGGCAGTCCAACTGCATCGTCGCCACCATTGCCTTCGGCATGGGCATCGACAAAAGCGATATCCGCAACGTGGTGCACTTCGACCTGCCCAAATCCATCGAGAACTACAGCCAGGAAATCGGCCGCGCCGGGCGTGACGGGCAGCCGTCTGAGTGTCTGGTTCTGGCCAACCGCGACAGCCTGAATATCCTGGAAAACTTTGTGTACGGCGATACGCCGGAACAGGAAGGTATTCGCCGAGTCCTGGAGGAAATACAGGCGGTCCGTGCCGATGGACAGTGGGAGTTTATGCTCCGGTCACTGTCGGACCACAGCAACATCCGTGAACTACCGCTGAAGACCTTGCTCGTGCAGCTTGAACTCAAGGGTGTGATTGCGCCGCGCTACGCGTTTTATGCCGAATACCGCTTCAAGTATTTGATTGAACCAGAGGCATTGCTGGCGCGTTTTACCGGCGAGCGGCAGCAGTTTGTCGAAGCGATTATCCAGGTCTGCAAACGGGCGAAAACCTGGGCGACGGTGGACTTCGACGCGCTGTATCAACAGCACCAGGCCGAGCGCAGCCGGGTGGTGAAGGCCCTGGATTACTTTCAGGAACAAGGCCTGATCGAGATGGAAAGCCGGCAGATGACCGAGGTTTACGCCCTGCTGTATACCGACTTCGATCCACAGGCGCTGAGCACGGAGTTATACACAGGCTTCAAGCAGCATGAGGTGACGGAGGTGGCGCGAATTCACGCCATGCTGGATCTGTTCGCGACACAGGAGTGCCTGGGTTACCGCCTGGCGCACTATTTCGGCGATGAAAACGCGCCCCGGCAGTGCGGGCACTGCTCGGTGTGCCACGGTAACGTCGCCCACTTGCCGGCGCCGCCGAGCTTGCCGCCGCTTGTGGATAAAAACTTTCTCGCGCTGTGCGGTGAATTTATCCACAGCCACCATGAATACAGCGGCGACTTGCCGAGCGCGGAGCGGCTGACACGGTTTTTATGCGGTCTCAGCGTGCCGTTGTTTACCAAGCTGAAGGCACGAGGGATTCCAGGTTTCGCGGTACTGGAGGAGTATCCCTATGCAGAGGTTCGTGAATGGGCGGAGGCAGGGTTGGAGGCACTCTGATTTCCGGCCTGGAGGGTCGCGCTTTCCCTTCCAGTGGCAGACGCCGCCGACAGCCGGACCGTGCCCGCAGGTGAGAAGGTTTGACGCTTCACTTCTTCTGCAAAGGAATTGCCCATGGCTTTTGGTTTTTCTCGTGGTGTTGTCCCCGGCGTCTTGCTGTTCGCCGGGTTGCTGGTCGCACAAGGCACGCTGGCCTCGGTCATCCCGTTGAGCGTGAATGACTGTCGGCAGATGCAGCTTCGCAACACCATCACCGCCGCCAATCCATTGCCCTGCGCACGCCTGGCGCGGGTGACGTTCAGCTATGTGGACTTTGGCGGAGTGCTGCATAACAACGGGCAGCTTGTAGTGCTGGATGCCATCGCGCCCCATGTGGAGGAGATCTTCAGGCAGTTGCTGCAACGTCGGTTCCCGGTGCATCAGGCGGTCAGGCTGGAAACCTATCGAGGCAACGACAAGGTCTCGATGGCCCGCAACAATACCAGTGGTTTTAATGGGCGCCAGGTCAGTGGCGCTTCGGGGTGGTCGCTGCACGCCTATGGCGCCGCAATTGACCTTAACCCTCTGCAAAACCCATTCGTTTTGTTCGGGCGTAACCCGCGAGGTGAATTCACCGGCCAGGCCACTGTTGAGCCCAGGGCAAGTACCGCAAATGCCGTTAACCGCCTGGATGCCCGCCCCGGCAAGCCGGCGCGCCCTGGCCGGGCAGAAGAGGTGATTGACCTGTTCGCCGAACACGGCTTTTTGACCTGGGGTGGTTATTGGGATTTTCCGCTGGATTACCAACACTTCCAGATCGGCCGGCGTTCGTTCGTGGAGTATCTGGCGCGGGTCACGCCGCAGCAGGCCAGCGCTGCAGTCGAGACCTATATCACCGCCTATCGCCAGTGCCTGCAGCAATCGGCCGAGACGGATCAAGCGCTCAAGCGTATGGCGTGCGTCCAGCAAACGATTGAGCAAAGCCCAACCTAGGCTTGCGGGTAGTGCTTGAACCCAGTATCAAGAGAGCCTCCTCCTGCCCGGGTTTTACCGATGACCAACGCCATGCCACAACGCGCCGATTACCGCCACTTCCAGCCGATCATCACGCGCTGGCACGACAACGATGTATATGGCCATGTGAATAACGTCACCTACTACAGCTTCTTCGACACCGCGGTGAATACCTACCTGATCGAGCAGGGCGGGTTGGATATTCATGACGGCGAAGTGGTTGGGTTTGTGGTGAGTTCGGCGTGCGACTACTTCGCCTCGATTGCCTTTCCGGACCGCATCGAGATCGGCCTGCGGGTGGGCAAGTTGGGCAACAGTTCGGTGCAGTATGAGTTGGCGGTGTTCAAGGCGGGAGAAGAAGATGCCTGTGCTGCGGGGAGGTTTGTGCATGTGTTTGTGGATCGGGCGTCGAACCAGCCGGTGACGATCCCGGGGATGTTGCGCGAGGCGTTACAGCGATTGGTGATCTGAATACGATCTGCGAAGCAATGAAAATCAAATGTGGGAGCGGCGGTGCGACGATTCGACTTGCTCGCGAAGGCGTTGTATCAGCCAATACATCCGGCGACTGATCCACCGCCTTCGCGAGCAAGTCGAATCGTCGCACCGCCGCTCCCACATTAAACCCGCGTTGTTCTTTCGATTCGCGTGTTACCGGTGGTGGCGATAGTGATGCTTGTTTTTGCGATGCCCATAAGCATGGCCGCGCCCGCGATGGTCGTCGCGGTCATAGCGGCGGTTATCACGCCCACGGTAACGACGATCATCGTCATCGCTCTTGTTGCCCATGTAGTTGCCCAGTGCGCCACCGGCGCCACCGCCGGCTGCTGCGCCGATCAGGCTGCCGGTGCTGCCGCCGACACTGCGACCCACCACGTTGCCGCCGGCCGCGCCCAATGCGCCGCCAATGGCTGCTTCACCGCGGCTGCGCTTGTCTGCGCCCACCGCACTGCCGCCTGCGCCGCCAAGAGCCGCACCGATGGCTGAACCAGTGTTACCGCCCAACTGCTGACCTACGACAGAACCTAGAACCCCGCCCAATGCGCCGCCCACACCGGCTTCGGTGGTGCCACCGGCCATGGCTGCGCCACTGACCAGGCCAAGGGACAACAAGAGAATCGAGGAGAACTTCATAGAGGAACCTCAAGAGGATGACGGCGCGATCCTGAGGTTGTATCGAGACGGTGACAATCGAAACCCGACCAGTGGTATGGGTTGTATACAATTCTCTAAGTTACTGTTTTGTATGAGGAACTTAAGTGAGTTTTGCGAGTCTTTAGTTACTTCGGAACGGCCGCTTTTATGCAAAAGCGGCCTTTTTTGTGCCCGTAAGAAACTCGGGTGCTGTCTGTGGCGAGGGAGCTTGCTCCCTCGCCACAATGAGGTGTCGCTTAGGCCGACTTCGCCATGATCAAGCCGGTTGCACTCGCTGCTTCCAGGCGGATCGCTACAAACTTCGACGTTGGCGTATGGCTGCCATCCCCCGTGCTTTCCAGCGGCACCAGCGGATTCACTTCCGGGTAATAAGCCGCAGCCTGCCCCGCCGGAATATCAAATGCCAGCAAGGTAAAGCCCTTCACCCGACGCTCACGGCCGTCGTCCCAGATCGACACGATGTCAGCCTTCTGCCCCGGCTTGAAGCCCAGGCGGATGATGTCGGCTTCATTGACGAACAACACATCCCGCTGGCCCTTGACCCCACGATAGCGGTCGTCCAGGCCATAGATGGTGGTGTTGTACTGATCGTGGGAGCGCATCGACTGCATGATCAGGTCCGGCAATTGCCCGGTGTTGCGGGTGCGTTCGTGCACCAGGTCCTTGGGCAGGATGTTCGGGCGGAAGTTGGCGCGGCCCGACGGGGTGTTCCAGCGACGGGCGCCAGCCGAGTTGCCCAGGTAGAAACCGCCCGGGTTTTTCAGGCGCTCGTTGAAGTCCTTGAAGCCCGGAATGGTGTCGGCGATCAGGTCGCGAATACGGTCGTAATCGGCCACCAGCCAGTTCCAGTCCACCGGCTTGCTGCCCAGGGTGGCGGCGGCAATGCCCGCTAGAATCGCAGGCTCGGATTTCATCTGTTTCGACAGCGGCTGCAGTTGGCCGTTGGAGGCATGGACCATGCTGAATGAGTCTTCAACGGTCACGGCTTGCGGACCTTCGGCCTGGATGTCGATGTCGGTGCGGCCCAGGCATGGCAGGATCAGCGCGTCCTTGCCATGCATCAGGTGGCTGCGGTTGAGCTTGGTGCTGATCTGTACGGTCAGGTCGCAATTGCGCAGTGCTTCAAAGGTGCGTGGGCTGTCCGGCGTGGCTTGGGCGAAGTTGCCGCCCAGGCCGATAAAGACCTTGGAGCGGCCTTCGAGCATGGCGTGAATCGCTTCCACCACGTTGTGGCCGTTATCGCGCGGTACCTGGAACTGGAAACGACGCTCCAGGGAATCGAGGAACGCCACCGGTGGCCGTTCGTTGATGCCCATGGTGCGGTCGCCCTGCACGTTACTGTGGCCACGCACCGGGCACAGGCCTGCGCCCGGGCGGCCGATGTTGCCGCGCAGCAGCATCAGGTTGGCGATTTCCTGGATGGTCGGCACCGAGTGGCGATGCTGGGTGATGCCCATCGCCCAGCACATGATCACGTTCTTGCCTTTGGCGTACATGCGCGCCGCTTGCTCGATCTCTACCAGGGTCAGGCCGGACTGCTCGACGATTTCATCCCATGAGGTGTCGTCGATCTTGCCCAGGTAATCCAGCACGTTGGCGGTGTGTTCGTTGAGGAAGTCGTGGTCGAACACGGCCTCCTTGCCTTCGGCCTGGGCCTGGCGTTCCCACAGCAGCAGGAACTTGGCCATGCCCCGCAGGATGGCCATGTCGCCTCCCAGCGCCGGGCGGAAGTAGGCGGTGTTGGTTGGCTTGTCGCCGTTGGTGAGCATTTCCAGCGGGTGTTGCGGGTGCTGGAAGCGTTCCAGGCCACGCTCTTTCAGCGGGTTGATGCACACCACCTGGGCGCCGCGTTTTACCGCTTCGCGCAGTGGCTCCAGCATGCGTGGGTGGTTGGTGCCGGGGTTCTGGCCCCAGACGAAAATCGCGTCCGCATGCTCGAAGTCATCGAAGGTCACGGTGCCTTTGCCCACGCCCACACTTTGCGCCAGGGCGACGCCGCTGGCTTCGTGGCACATGTTCGAGCAGTCCGGGAAGTTGTTGGTGCCGTAGGCGCGCACAAACAGTTGATAGAGGTAAGCCGCTTCGTTGCTGGCCCGGCCCGAGGTATAGAACTCGGCCATGTCCGAGTTTGGCAGCGCATTGAGGTGCTTGCCGATCAAGTCGAAAGCCGATTCCCAACTGATAGGTTTGTAACGGTCGGTTTCGGCGTCGTAGCTCATCGGCTCGGTCAGGCGGCCCTGGTACTCCAGCCAGTAGTCGCTCTGCTCCAGCAGCGCGCTGACGCTGTGCTTGGCGAAGAATGCCGCGTCGACCCGGCGCTTGGTGGCTTCCCAGTTGACCGCCTTGGCACCGTTTTCGCAGAACTTGACCATGCCGCTTTCCGGCGAGTCGCCCCAGGCGCAGCCCGGGCAGTCGAAGCCGCCGTTCTGGTTGGTCTTGAGCATCATGCGGATGTTTTTCAGCGCGTTGTCGCTGGTCAGCCAGGCTTGCGCCACGCTGATCAGTGCGCCCCAACCACCCGCCGGGCCTTTATAGGGCTTGTAGCGCGGGGTGGGTTTGTCGTCGGCTTGATGATGATTACTCACGCTTGATTCTCCATCGCAGGGCTATAGACCCGCGGCGCACTTTTCTGCGGCAGGTGGATGAGATTGAGGTTGTGCCGGCGAGCCCATTGCAGGGCCAGGCCGGTGGGCGACGACAGGCTGACCAGGGTCTGGATGCCTGCACGCAGGACTTTCTGGATCAGTTCGAGGCTGCAGCGACTGGTAACAATCGCCAGGCCGCCGTCGGTCGGAATCTTTTGGCGGATCAGCGCACCGATCAGCTTGTCGAGGGCGTTATGCCGGCCGATGTCTTCACGGCCCAGCAGCAATTCGCCCTGGTTGTTCATGAACACCGCCGCATGCACCGCGCCGCTGTACTGGCCCAGCGGTTGGAACGCGCTGATGCGCTGGCGCAGGCCATCCAGCCATTCGGCAGGCGGCAACGGCGCGCCGGGCAACACCTTGAGGTTGGGCAGCGCCTGCTCCACGGCTTCTACGCCGCACAGCCCACAGCCGCTGGTGCCGGCGAGTTGCCGGCGCTGCTGCTTCATATTCCAGAACGCGCGGCTGGAAATCTGCACCTGAGCGTATTGGGTCGAGCCCGAACCGCTGATTTTCAGGTCATAAATGTCGCTAACGTCTTCGATAATGCCGCTACCGATGCTGAATCCGACGATAAAGTCTTCAAGGTCGGTCGGCGTCACCAGCATCACCGCCTGGCTGATGTCGTTATAGGCAATCGCCAACGCAACTTCCTCGGCAAGCGCGGTGCTGGCCGATTCGGTGTGTTCGAGATTACAAAACTGGTAGCTCTGGCTGGCGGCGGGCGCGGGCGTTTCGAGGGCGGGCGCCGCGCAGACTGGGCGCTGGGCGTTCATTGGGCATTACCACCGGGAGTATTCAGCTGTAAGACTAGGCGCGACAAAGGGTCGCGTCTAATCGTCAGTACTGATCTACCGATAGATGCCGTCGATCAAGTCTCGATCAGCGATTTCTGATACAGCGCAAAACACGCTTCCGCCAAGGCCGAACGGGGTGCACTGCGGCGCATGATCAACCCCAGGCGAGCCAAAGTGTGAGCATCTTCAATGGGTTGCAGGCGCAGGTGCTCGGTGAGGGCGTCGAGGCCGCCGTCCAGTGGCATCACCGCGCAACACAGGCCGCCGTGCACCGCTTGTAACAATTGATGGACGGCATCGGTCTGCAACAGTGGCTGCGGGTTGAGGCTACGGCTGTGGAAGTTATGGTCGATGGACTGGCGAAAGTGCATGCCGCTGGTGAGCATGCCCAAGGGCAGTTCGATCAGCGCCTCCCAACTCAGGGGCTTGTCGCCGAAGCTGAAGAACCGTTGGTCGTACAGCAGGCCCATGCGGGTTTCGCCCAGGGCCAGGGAGTCGAAACGTTCGGCGTCCAGGCGCTCGAGGTACGACACACCGAGGTCCAGGCGGTTGCTGGCAAGTTGTTCAAGGATTTGCTCGGAGCTTAACGCGGACAACTCAAAGCGCAGGCTGGGGTGTTCCTTGTGCAGCTTCTGCATCAACGCCAGCGGATCGAAGCTCGACAACGGCACCACCCCCAGGCGCAACGTGCCTACCAGGTTGCCGCGACACGCAGCGGCCTCGGCCTGCAAGCCGTCATAGGCCGCCAGCACCGTGCGTGCCCAGGCCAGCACGCGTTCGCCGGGGGCGGTAAAGCCTTCGAAGCGCTGCCCGCGATTGACCAGCGGCAACTGCAGCTCTTCCTCCAGGCTGCGCAGGCGCATCGACAGGGTCGGCTGGGTGATATGGCAGCGCGCCGCCGCCTGGCCGAAGTGACGGGTTTCGTCGAGGGCGATGAGGAATTTCAGCTGTTTGATGTCCATCTTCGCTCCGGGCTTATTCCAATGCGGTGGGATTCTAGCGTGTTTGGGTCTTTGGTCAGGCTGGAACCCAATTCTGTAGGACTGGTCTAGTCTTTGGCATCTGGAAATTAAATCCCAAGGAGAGTGCACCATGAGTCTTTTAAGCTTTGTTAAGGAAGCAGGCGAGAAGTTGATTGACCTGTTGACACCGGGTAATGCCAACGCGAGCGAGCAGTTAAAAGAGCACGTGGCCAAGGTTGGATTGGGTAACCCCAATGTGCAAACCACCGTCGACGGTGACAAGGTGACCGTGACAGGTGAAGTCGCCAGCCAGGAAGAGAAAGAGAAGATATTGCTGGCGCTGGGCAACATCGCCGGCGTTGCGAGTGTTGATGACCAGATCACCGTTTCCGGTCCTGCTGTCGCGGCGGCCCGCTTTGTCGTGGTGAAAAAGGGCGACACCCTGAGCGCTATTTCGCTGGCGGTGTATGGCAACGCCAACCAGTACAACAAAATCTTCGAGGCCAACAAGCCGCTGCTGTCCCATCCGGACAAAATCTACCCAGGGCAGACGCTGCGTATTCCTGAGTAATCCGCGGACCCAATGTGGGGGCGGGCTTGCTCGCGAATACGGTGGATCAGTCAATATATTCAGTGGCTGACACACCGTATTCGCGAGCAAGCCCGCTCCCACATTGGACCTTCAGTGTTGTTACAAACCTACGATCAAGTCCCGGTAATCCCCAACCGCCGCAAACTCCGCCGTGTCCTTGGGCCCCTTCCGGCTGTCCGGTTCCTTCACCGCCAGCAAGTGCCCCACGCCAAAATCCCGGGCGCTGCGCAGGATCGGCAAGGTGTCGTCGATAAACAGGCTGCGGGCCGGGTCGAAGGCGATGTCGGCGTGCAGGGCGTCCCAGAACTGCGGGTTTTCCTTGGCGAAACCATAGTCATGGGAGCTGATCAGTCGCTCGAAATAAGGCGCCAACTCGATGCGTTCCAGCTTCAACGACAGCGAATCCCGATGGGCGTTGGTGATCAGGATCACCCGCTTGCCCGCCTGTTTGATCGCCGCCAGGAAGGTGTCGGCATCCGGGCGCAAGGCAATCAGGTGTGCGGTTTCCAGCTTGAGCTCGCGCACCGGGATCTTGAGTTCGGCGCTCCAGAAATCCAGGCAATACCATTGCAACTGTCCGGCGTTACGCTCGAACAGCGGCTGCAGCTCCATCTCGGCCATGGCCCGGCTCACACCATGCAACTCGGCATAGCGCTGGGGCAGGTGCTCCATCCAGAAATGGTTGTCGAAGTGCAGGTCGAGCAAGGTGCCGTCCATGTCCAGTAGGACGGTGTCGATGGCGTGCCAGGGCAATGGAGGCATAAAGAACACTCATGTAAGAAAAGATATCCGACACAGACAATCGGAAAAGCCACGGTATAGTAACCCGATCACGCCAAGGAGCCGCTCATGCGCCAGAAACCCACCGTCCTCGCCCGCGAAATAGTCGCCAGTAGCCGTTTGTTCCGCGTGGAGGAAGTGCAATTGCGCTTTTCCAATGGCGTGGAGCGGACCTACGAGCGCCTGGTGGGCAGGGGGGCCGGTTATGGCGCGGTGATGATCGTGGCGATGATCGACTCGGACCATGCGTTGCTGATCGAAGAATATTGCGGCGGCACCGACGAGTATGAACTGTCACTGCCCAAGGGCCTGATCGAACCGGGCGAAGACGTGTTGGCGGCAGCCGACCGTGAGCTCAAGGAAGAAGCCGGTTTCGGCGCCCACCAGTTGGAGCACATCACCGAGCTGTCGCTGTCCCCCGGCTACATGAGCCAGAAAATTCAGGTGGTGCTGGCCACCGAACTGTATGAAGAGCGCCTGGAAGGCGACGAGCCCGAGCCGATGCGCGTCGACCGGGTCAACCTGCGGGAGCTCTCGCAGTTGGCGCAGAACGAGCAGTTCAGCGAGGGCCGCGCGTTGGCCGCGCTGTACCTGGTACGCGACCTGTTGACTCAACGTGGAGCGTTCCAGCCATGAGCGAACTGTTCCTGGGTCACCCGTTTATTGCCCCCGCGATCGAATTGGCCCGCCAGGCTGGCGAGGTCATCCTGCCGTATTGGCGCGCCGATGTTGCCGTCACCACCAAGACCGATGATTCACCGGTCACTGCCGCCGACTTGGCTGCCCATCACTTGATCCTCGCCGGGCTGACTGCGTTGGACCCGAGCATTCCGGTGCTCTCGGAGGAAGACGCCGACATTGACCAGAGCGTGCGCGCCGGTTGGCAGCGCTGGTGGCTGGTGGACCCGCTGGATGGCACCAAGGAATTCATCTCCGGCAGCGAGGAGTTCACCGTCAACATCGCGCTGATCGAAAAAGGTCGCGTGGTGTTCGGTGTGGTGTCGATGCCTACCAGCGGTCGGTGCTACTTCGGGGGTGCCGGGCTGGGTGCCTGGCGTTCCGATGTAGGTGCTGCGCCCAAGCAAATCCAGGTGCGCCAGACCCCGGCGAGCGGTGAAGCATTTACCGTGGTTGCCAGTCGTCGCCATACGAGCCCTGAACAGGATCGCTTGCTCGCTGGCTTGAGTGCCGGATTGGGCGAGCTGAAGCTGGCCAATATCGGCAGTTCTTTGAAGTTTTGCCTGTTGGCTGAGGGCAGCGCCGATTGCTATCCGCGCCTGGCGCCCACCTCGCAGTGGGACACGGCGGCCGCGCAAGGGGTGCTGGAAGGGGCGGGTGGGGAAGTGCTGGAGCTGGATGGGCAGCCTTTCAGTTACCCGGCGCGGGCGTCGTTGTTGAACCCGTTCTTCCTGGCATTGCCGGCTAAAGCGGAGTGGCGTGAGCGGTTGCTGACCCTGGCCCGGTCTTAAGCACAGCGCCGATCAAAAATGTGGGAGCGGGCTTGCTCGCGACGGCAGTGTGTCAGTCACCAGATGTATTGGCTGATCCGCCGCTTTCGCGAGCAAGCCCGCTCCCACATTTGTTATGTGTGCAGGACGTACTGCCCGGTAAAGGCCACGGCCCGCTCTTCACTGCCCTCGTTGACGATCCACGTCTCCAGCGCCAAGCGCGCCCGGCCATAACGCTTGTAGGTGGCGACGAATCGCTTCCACACCTTGTCATCAGGCGCCTGGCAAATCGCCGTCGCATCGGTAGTCACCGGCAGCGGATAACTGATCTGCCCTTCCTGAATCACGATGTGCCCGTCTTCAATCCCTTCCTCGCGCAACTGCAAATGCAGCCAGCCCCAACCTGCCAGCACGGCGCCGCAATACAGGCTGCCGCCAAACATGGTGCTCTTGTGGTTGATGTTGGCGTCGAGAGGCAAGCGCAGTTGCAGCTGCCGGTCCTGCCAGTCGATAACCTTGAGGCCCATTTCCCGGGTCAGGGGAATGTCGTGGTGAAGGATCGATTCCAGGTAACGGCTATCGCGACTCATGGTGGCCTCGTGGCAGGGGGAAAAGGGTCATTCGTCGTCAGCGTGACTGTTGCCGCTGTCAGCGAAGTTCAGCCCGTGCTTGCGCAGTTTGTCGTGCAGGGTTTTACGCGGCACGCCCAATGCCTCGGCGAGGCTGCGCATGGAATTGTGGGTGCGCGCCAGTTCGGCGGCGATCAGGCTTTTTTCAAACTGTTCGACCTGTTCGCTCAAGCCGCCGGGCGTGCTGGTGAGGATGCCCGGCGAAGGGCTGTCCGGGGTGCTGTCCAGCGCCAGTTCAAGGCCCAGGGCGAAACGCTCGGCGGCGTTTTGCAGCTCGCGCACATTGCCCGGCCAGCTGTGACGCAACAACAGCGCGCGCTGGCCCGGTTGCAGCTCTTTCATCGGTAGCCCGTGGCGCGTGCTGGCTTCGTCGGCAAAGTGCTGGAACAGCATCAGCGCATCCTCACCCCGTTCGCGCAGCGGTGGAATGCGCAGCGGCGCAACGTTGAGGCGGTAATACAAGTCCGCCCGGAAGCGCCCCTGGTCGGCGGACTGGCGCAGGTCTTCCTTGGTGGCGGCGATGATGCGGATATCCAGCGGGATCAGCTGGTTGCCCCCCAGACGCTCGACCACACGCTCCTGCAACAGCCGCAGCAGCTTGACCTGCACATCCAGGCTCATGCTTTCGATTTCGTCGAGAAACAGCGTGCCGCCGTTGGCGAATTCGAATTTGCCGATGCGCCGCTTCTGGGCGCCGGTAAAGGCCCCGGGCTCATGCCCGAACAACTCGCTTTCCACCACCGACTCGGCCAGGGCGCCGGCGTTGATCGCCACAAACGGGCCGCTGCGGCGGTTCGACAGATCGTGCAGCGCACGCGCTACCACTTCCTTGCCGGCACCGGTTTCACCGAGGATCAGCACATCAGCCTTGGTCGCCGCCAGCGCGCCAATCTGCTCGCGCAGGCGCAGCATTTGCGGGGAGTGGCCCACCAGGCGTGTACTCAATTGCTGACGGTCGCTCAGGGCCAGGCGCAGGCTGCGGTTGTCCAGCACCAAGCGGCGCAGGGCCAGGGCGCGGCGCACGCTGTCGAGCAGGGCGTCACTGGCGAAGGGTTTTTCCAGGAAGTCGTAGGCGCCGGTGCGCATCGCCTGCACCGCCAGTGGCACGTCGCCGTGGCCGGTGATCAGCAGTACCGGCAGCTCCGGGTCCTGGGCGTGGAGTTCCTTCAACAGTTCCAGGCCGTCCATGCCGGGCATGCGGATGTCGCTCACCACAACCCCCGGCCAATCCCGGGACAGGCGCGCGGTCAGGCCCTGGGCTTCGCCGAGGGTCAGGACTTTCAGCCCGGCCAGGTCCAGGGTCTGGCAGAGGGCCTGACGCAGGTGTGGATCATCGTCGATCAACACCACCTGAATCTGGTTATCGATACTCATACACTGCGGTCCTCGGACGGTTGCAGACTGACACCCGGTGCTCCGGCGCGCAGTTTCAAGGTTAACAGTGCGCCGCCTTCCTTGTGGTTGGCGAACAACAGTTCACCGCCAAAGGCGCGCATCAGGGTGTCGCAGATCGCCAGGCCCAGCCCCAGGCCCTGGGTGCGGGTCTTGGTGGTGTAGAAGGGCTCGCTGGCGCGGCCCAGGGCTTCCATGCAGAAACCCGGGCCGTTGTCGCGAATGTACAGGTTGACGCCCTGTTCGGTGGTTTGGGCACTCAGCCAGAGTTTGCGCGGCGGGCCTTTTTCGGTCAGGGCGTCCAGAGCGTTGGCCAACAGGTTGCCCAGCACTTGGCGCAGGCGGGTTTCGCCGGCCGCCACCCACAAGGTGGCCTCGGGCAGGTCGCGGATCAGTTCCACTTCCATTGCCCGCCGCCGCTTGGCCAGCAGCGCCAGGGCATCGTCCAGGGCCGGTTGCAGGGCCACGCTTTCCGGCGCATGCCGGTCGCGCCGGGCGAAGGCGCGCAAGTGAGCGATGATCGAGGCCATGCGCCCGGTCAGTTCGCTGATCAGTTTGAGGTTGCCACGGGCGTCGTCGGTGCGCTCATGGTCGAGCAAAATCCCGGCGTTTTCCGCGTAGCTGCGAATCGCCGCCAACGGCTGGTTGAGTTCATGGCTGATACTCGCCGACATGGTGCCCAGCGCCGACAACTTGCCGGCCTGCACCAGGTCGTCCTGGGCGCGCACCAGTTCCTGCTGGGCATGTTCGCGTTCCAGCACTTCCTGCTTCAGCCGTCGGTTGAGGCCTTCCAGGTCGCTGGTCCGCTCGATCACGCGCATCTCCAGCTCGCGACGGGCCTTGGCTTCGAAGGCGATGCGTTCCAGGTAGTGACGACGGCGCTGCATCATCAGGCCGAGCAACAGCATCAGCACCAGCAAGGCGGCGCCACCCACCGCGACCACGGTGCGCACCGGGCGGCTGATCAAGGTGCGCGGCGCGAGAATCTCGACTTTCCAGCCGGTTTCGGCGATGTCGGTGGATTGGCGCACCCACGCCGTCGGGCTGAGGCTCAGCGGCTGCGGGTCGCGGGTCGGATAGGGCTGGATGGCGATGATGGCGCGGCGTTCTTCATCCGTCAGCGGCCGGGTGGCACGAAAGCGCCATTGCGGGCGCGAGGTCAGGATCACCACGCCGTTGTGGTCGGTGACCAGCAGTTGTTCGGGGGTGTTGCCCCACAGGCTTTCGGTGTGGTCCAGGTCGACCTTCACCACCAGCACGCCGATGATCTTGTCACCATCTCGCACAGCGGCGGCGAAGAAGTAACCGCGTTTGGCCGAGGTGGTGCCCAGGCCGAAGAAGCGCCCGAGGCGCCCGGCCATGGCTTCGCTGAAGTAGGGGCGAAAGGAAAAATTACGCCCGACGAAGCTGTCCTGCTTGTCCCAGTTGGACGCGGCGAGGGTCTTGCCGGTGGTGTCCATCAGGTACATCACTTCCACCCCGGCCTGGGCGGCGACGTCCTTGAGCAGGTGGTTGGCGTTGACCAGGTTGGTGCTGACGTGAGGCGCGTCGATGGCGGTGCGCAGGGCCGGCAGGTCACCGAGGATTTGCGGCAACACTTCGTAGCGGTGCAGGGTGCCCAGCAGGTTGGCGACGTACAGGTCCAGCGTCTGGCGGTTCTGGCCGGCCAGTTCGTTGCGGTAATAACGCTCGGCCAAGTGCTCCAGCGGCCACAACAGCGGTGCCAGGCATAGCGCCAGCAATGCCAGGCTGCGCCAGCGGGGTCTTCGCGGAAGGGGTGGAGTCATGGGAGTCATGCGCCTGTGGGTACAGGCGCATTATGCCTAGTGCTGCTCGGCAAGACACTCGCGCAATGCGTCATGCCACTGCGGTTGCGAGACATGCCATTGCTGTTGCAGGCGGCTGCAATCGAGGCGCGAGTTCAGCGGGCGCCTGGCCGGCGTTGGATAGGCGCTGGAGGGAATCGCTTCCAGCTCGGCGCAGGCACGACCGTTGGCCCGTAGTTGCTTGCCGATGGCCTGGGCAAAGCCGAACCACGAGGTCTCGCCCTGGGCCGTCAGGTGGTAGACACCCCAATCCCCGGCCTGGCCCGCCTGCCAGCGCTCGATCAGTGTACGGGTGCTGTTGGCGATGGTCCCGGCCCAGGTCGGCGCGCCGATCTGGTCGGCGACGATGCGCATCTGCGGTTTTTCCTGCAGCAGGCGTTGCATGGTCAGCAGGAAGTTCTTGCCGTGGGTCGAGTAGACCCAGCTGGTGCGCAGGATCAGGTGTTCACCGCCGACGGCCGCGATCGCCTGTTCGCCCGCCAGCTTGCTTGCGCCATAGACGCCCAGCGGGTTGGTTGCGTCGTCCTCGTTGTAGGGCGCGGCCTTGCTGCCGTCGAACACGTAGTCGGTGGAATAGTGAATCAGCGGAATGCCCAGTGCCTTGGCTTCCTCGGCAAAAATCCCGGGCGCGGTGGCGTTGATGGCGAAGGCCACGTCCGGCTCGCTCTCGGCTTGATCGACGGCCGTATGGGCGGCTGCGTTGATGATCAGGCCCGGGCGATGGGCGCGTACTTGGTCGCGGACCTGCTCGGGACGGGTCAGGTCAAGCTGGTCGCGGCCCAACACGACCAACTCGCCCAGGCCCTGGAGGCGCTGTTGCAGCTCCCGGGAGACCTGGCCGTGTTGGCCGCTGATGAGGATTTTCAACGGGCTGTTCATGGGAACAGGTCGGCTTCTTTCAGGCTTTTACCGTTCTGGTCCTTGGCGGACAAGGTTGGCGTGCCGGTCAGTTGCCAGTTGATGTTGAGGTCCGGATCGTCCCAGCGAATGCAGCGTTCTGCCGAGGGCGTGTAGTAATCCGTGGTTTTGTAGAGGAACTCGGCGTAGTCGCTGAGCACCACAAAACCATGTGCAAATCCCGGTGGAATCCACAGCTGGCGATTATTCTCCGCGGATAAATGCACGCTGGCCCATTTGCCGAAAAGTGGTGAGCCGCGACGGATATCCACCGCCACGTCCAGCACTTCACCGGCGGTTACACGCACCAGCTTGCCTTGAGCGTGTTCCACTTGGTAATGCAGGCCACGCAGCACACCCTTTTGAGAGCGCGAATGGTTGTCCTGCACAAACTCTTGTTGCAAACCGGTCGCCTGGGCGAAAGCCCGGGCGTTGAAACTTTCATAAAAAAAGCCGCGCTCATCGCCAAAAACCTTCGGCTCGATGATCAATACACCGGGCAGTTCAGTGGCGGTTACATTCATTTAGTTTCCCCAGCGAGAGTGAACAAGTACTGACCATAGCCGGTTTTGCCAAAATATTTGGCCCGTTCCAGTAAATGATCACGGTCGATCCAGCCGTTCTCGTAAGCGATTTCTTCCAGGCACGCCACTTTCAGGCCTTGGCGGTGTTCGATGGTCTGAACGTACGTCGAGGCTTCCAGCAGGCTGTCGTGGGTCCCGGTGTCCAGCCAGGCAAAGCCACGGCCGAAGCGTTCTACGTGCAGGTCGCCGCGCTGGAGGTAGGCGTTGTTGACGTCGGTGATTTCCAATTCGCCGCGCGGCGATGGCTTGACCGCCTTGGCGATCTTGATCACGTCGTTGTCGTAGAAATACAGGCCGGTCACCGCGTAGCTTGACTTTGGCTTGGCGGGTTTTTCCTCAATGGAAAGTGCGCGGCCTTCGCTGTCGAAATCGATCACGCCGAAACGCTCCGGGTCCTTCACCCAGTAACCGAACACCGTGGCACCAGATGGGCGCTCTGCAGCAGTGCGCAGTTGGTCGCCGAAATGCTGGCCGTGGAAGATGTTGTCGCCCAGGATCAGGCACACCGGATCATCGCCGATGAACTCTTCGCCAATCAAGAACGCTTGTGCCAGGCCGTCCGGCGACGGTTGTTCGGCGTAGGTAAAACGCACGCCAAACTGGCTGCCATCGCCCAGCAGGTTGCGGTATTGCGGCAGGTCTGCCGGGGTTGAGATCACGAGGATTTCCTTGATCCCGGCCAGCATCAGCACCGAGATCGGGTAGTAGATCATCGGCTTGTCATACACCGGCAGCAGTTGCTTGGAAACACCCAGTGTAATGGGGTGCAAACGGGTGCCGGAGCCACCGGCCAATACGATTCCCTTCATCATGCGATCAGATCCTTAAAGTCAGTGTTACCCAGTCGTTCACCCTGATAACTGCCGTCCTGGACCCTGCGGCACCATTCCAGGTTATCGAGGTACCACTGCACGGTTTTGCGCAGGCCGGTTTCAAAGGTTTCTTCGGGCACCCAGCCCAGCTCGCGTTCGATCTTGCTGGCGTCGATCGCGTAGCGCTGGTCGTGGCCCGGGCGATCCTTGACGAAGGTGATCAGGTCAGTGAATTTCTCCACGCCCGCCGGGCGTTGTGGCGCCAACTCTTCCAGCAGGCCGCAGATGCTGCGCACCACATCGATATTCTTCTGCTCGTTGTGACCGCCGATGTTGTAGGTCTCGCCTACCACACCTTCAGTCACCACTTTGAACAGCGCGCGGGCGTGGTCTTCGACGAACAGCCAGTCGCGCACTTGCAGGCCATCGCCGTACACCGGCAACGGTTTGCCCGCCAGGGCGTTGAGGATCACCAGCGGGATCAGCTTCTCGGGGAAGTGGAACGGGCCGTAGTTGTTCGAGCAGTTGGTCAACAGCACCGGCAGGCCGTAAGTGCGCTGCCAGGCGCGTACCAGGTGATCGGACGCGGCCTTGCTGGCCGAGTACGGCGAGCTTGGGGCGTAGGGCGTGGTTTCGGTGAACAGGTCATCGACGCCGTGCAGGTCGCCATACACTTCATCGGTGGAGATGTGGTGGAAGCGGAAGGCACTCTTGGCCGGCTCTTCCAGCTTCTGCCAATAACCGCGTGCGGCCTCCAGCAGGCTGTAGGTGCCGACGATATTGGTCTGGATAAAATCCGACGGGCCGTCGATGGAACGGTCCACATGGGACTCGGCCGCCAGGTGCATGATCGCGTGGGGCTCAAAGCGCGTCAGTATGGCGCTGACGGTGGCCTGGTCGATGATGTCGGCCTGGACGAACTCATAACGGCTATCGCTGGCGATGCTGGTCAGCGACTCAAGGTTGCCTGCGTAGGTCAGTTTGTCCAGGTTGAGCACTTCGTGCTCGGTGTGTTGAATCAGGTGCCGGATCAGAGCGGAACCGATGAATCCGGCGCCGCCGGTGATGAGAATGCGCATGTCGGAAGCCCTTTTCCTTAGACGGACATTAAGCGAATGGAGCATAGCTTGAGTTGTGGCGCGAGACGGTGCAAGGCCCGATGGCAATTTGCGTGCCGAAACACCGTATTTGCAGGGGTTGCGTAACCCCCTTCAACAATGGCGATATAGGCGCCTGATAAAAACACCAGGGGTCTTCACATGTTGCTCGCCACGTTGATTCATCGCGCCAGCCTGCCATGCCCGCAAGTCGGGCCTGTGCCTGCGACGCAGCTACTTGAGCAGCATTACGGCCTGGGTGGGGCGTTGCAGTCCCTCGGCAGCCAGCAAGACCTCAATTACCGTATCGACAGCGAGCGTGGCCGCTTTGTGCTGAAAATCTGCCGGGGCGACTACGCCGCCGTCGAGTTGCAGGCCCAGCACGCCGCTTTGAAGCATCTGCAGGGCCATTCGTGTGTACGGGTGCCCAAGGTGATCTCGTCGCTTGCTGGCGAAGAACTGCTGACCGAGACCGTCGCCGGGCAAACCGTGCACCTGCGGTTGCTGGACTACATCGACGGCCAGCCGCTGACCCATCTGCCCCATCTGGGGCGCGAGGTGATCGCAGGCTTCGGCGAACTCTGCGGGCGGATGAGCCAGGCGCTGGCCGACTTCGAGCATCCGGGCCTGGAACGTACCCTGCAATGGGACCCACGCCATGCCCTTGAGCTGATCACTCATTTGCTGTCGACCCTCGAAAACCTCCCGCATCGGGCCGGGCTGGAGCGCGTGGTGGAGCAGGTCGGGCAGCGTCTGCGGCCGTTGGCCGACCGCTTGCCCTGGCAAGCCGTGCACATGGACATCACCGATGACAACGTGGTCTGGCAGCGTGATGCCCAGCGGAATTGGCAGATTGAAGGCGTGATCGATTTTGGCGACCTGGTGCGCACCTGGCGCATTGCCGACCTGTCGGTGACCTGCGCGGCGCTGCTGCATCATGCCGAGGGTGATCCGTTCGCAATCCTGCCGGCGATCCAGGCGTGCCACCGGATCACGCCGTTGCAGCACGAGGAGTTGCAGGTGCTATGGCCGCTGATCGTCGCGCGGGCCGCGGTGTTGGTGCTGAGCAGTGAACAGCAGCAACGCCTGGACCCGGATAACGCGTACCTGTTGAAGAATGCCGAGCATGAGTGGGAAATTTTCCACGTAGCCACCTCGGTGCCCTTTGAATTGATGGAGGCGGCGATCCTGAACTGCGTCGGTGCCGAATTGCCGCCGATTGTCGGTGAAGGCTTCGCGCCTTTGTTGCCGGGGCTCGTTGGGCGTGAATTCGCGTTGATCGATCTGGGCGTGCTCAGCCCGCATTTCGAGGCCGGTAACTGGGAGCAGGAGGGCATTGATCGCCGATTGCTGGAACAAGCGGCCGTGGTCCATGGCCTGGCAGCCAGTCGTTATGGTCAATACCGTCTGTCCCGCACCCAACCAGACAGTGCCGTGGAGCCGGACACCTTCGCGCTTCACGTAGAACTGCACATGCCCTTGGGCGCCACGGTGGAAGCACCGTTCGCCGGCACCTTGCGCCATGGCGCCGACGGCCTGCTGAGCCTGCATAGCGCCCAGTTGAGTGTTCGGTTGTGGGGCGTGAACGCCTTGTTGAAGCACGGCGCCGCAGTGGTAAAAGGCCAGGTAATCGGCGACGTGGTCGCGCCGCTGACAGTACAACTGTGCCGCGCCGAGCTTGAGCCGCCGCTGTTCTGCTCGCCTTCCCGGGCGGCGGCATGGCAAACGCTCTGCCCATCCCCGGCTACCTTGCTGGGACTAGCCTGCGACGCCGAGCCGGAGCTGGACCCCGAAGCCCTGCTGGCGCGTCGGGACGCCAGTTTCGCCCGCTCGCAGAAGCACTATTACGTCGACCCGCCGCGCATCGAGCGCGGCTGGCGCAACCATTTGATCGACATGCAGGGCCGTTCCTACCTCGACATGCTCAACAACGTCGCCGTCCTCGGCCACGGTCACCCGCGCATGGCCGAGGTGGCGGCGCGGCAATGGTCGCTGCTCAACACCAACTCGCGCTTCCACTATGCGGCGATTGCCGAATTCTCCGAGCGTTTGCTGGCGCTGGCGCCGGACTCCATGGACCGGGTGTTTCTGGTCAACAGCGGCACCGAGGCCAACGACCTGGCGATTCGCCTGGCCTGGGCCTACAGCGGTGGGCGCGACATGCTCAGCGTGCTGGAGGCGTACCACGGCTGGTCGGTGGCGGCGGATGCGGTGTCGACCTCGATTGCCGACAACCCCCAAGCCTTGAGCAGCCGCCCGGACTGGGTGCACCCGGTGACCGCGCCGAATACCTATCGCGGCGAGTTTCGCGGGCAGGACAGCGCCCCCGACTACGTACGCAGCGTGGAACACAACCTGGCGAAAATCGCCGCGCAGAATCGCCAGCTGGCGGGTTTCATTTGCGAGCCGGTGTATGGCAATGCCGGCGGGATTTCCTTGCCGCCGGGATATTTGCAGCAGGTGTACGCGCTGGTTCGTGAGCAGGGCGGCGTGTGCATCGCCGACGAAGTGCAGGTGGGCTACGGCCGCATGGGGCATTTCTTCTGGGGCTTTGAAGAGCAGGGCGTGGTGCCGGACATCATCACCATGGCCAAGGGCATGGGCAATGGCCAGCCGTTGGGCGCGGTGATCACCCGCCGGGAAATCGCCGAGGCGCTGGAGGCCGAGGGTTACTTCTTCTCCTCATCGGGAGGCAGCCCGGTGAGTTGCCGGATCGGCATGGCGGTGCTGGATGTGATGGAGGAAGAAAAGCTGTGGGAAAACGCCCAGGAGGTAGGCGGACACTTCAAGGCGCGGTTGGAGGCGCTGGTCGAGCAGTATCCATTGGTGGGCGCTGTGCATGGTTCCGGGTTTTACCTGGGGCTGGAATTGGTCCGCGATCGACAGACCCTGGAACCGGCCACCGAAGAGACTGCGCTGCTGTGTGACCGGCTGCGGGAGCTGGGGATCTTCATGCAGCCCACCGGCGACTACCTGAACATCCTCAAGATCAAGCCGCCGATGGTCACCTCACGGCACAGTGTGGATTTCTTCGTCGACATGCTGGCGAAGGTTCTGGAGGAAGGCTTGTAACAATAAACTCGATTGTTATCGGTAAAATTTGATCATTTTTCGATGAGCGGATATTTATTAGCTTCAAAAGCCGATTTTTATCCGCTATAAAGGCGTCCACTTGCCCGCCGCCGAGGAGATGATTCATGAGCCGTATCGTTACCGTTGCCGCGACCCAGATGGCCTGTTCCTGGGACCTTGATGCCAATCTCGAAACCGCTGAAAGGCTGGTGCGTGAGGCCGCCGCCAAGGGCGCGCAGATCATCCTGATCCAGGAGCTGTTCGAGGCCCCGTACTTCTGCCAGAAGCCGAACCCGGACTACCTGCAACTGGCGACCACGGTTGAAGATAACGTCGCGATCAAGCACTTCCAGAAGGTCGCCCGGGAACTGCAGGTGGTGTTGCCCATCAGTTTCTATGAACTGGCCGGCCGCGCGCGTTTCAACAGCATTGCGATCATCGACGCGGACGGCTCCAACCTCGGGATTTATCGGAAAAGCCACATCCCGGACGGCCCGGGCTACCATGAAAAGTATTACTTCAACCCCGGCGACACCGGCTTCAAGGTGTGGAACACCCGCTACGCGAAGATCGGCGTGGGCATCTGCTGGGACCAGTGGTTCCCGGAAGCCGCCCGCAGCATGGCGCTGCAAGGCGCGCAAATCCTGTTCTACCCGACCGCCATCGGCAGCGAGCCCCACGACAAGACAATTTCGTCCCGTGACCACTGGCAGCGGGTACAGCAAGGCCATGCCGGCGCCAACCTGATGCCGCTGATCGCCAGCAACCGCATCGGTAACGAGGAGCAAGACGGCTACGACATCACTTTCTACGGCTCGTCCTTCATTGCCAATCAGTTCGGCGAGAAAGTAGAAGAACTCAACGAAACCGAAGAAGGCATCCTGGTGCACCGCTTCGATCTCGATGAACTTGAACACATTCGCAGCGCCTGGGGTTCGTTCCGCGACCGCCGTCCGAACCTGTATGGTGCGCTTAAAACCCTCGACGGTTCCCTGGAGTCCTGAATCGCCATGACCACTTTGCACAGCACCCCCCGCGCCGACGGCTTCTACATGCCTGCCGAATGGGCGCCACAGACCCAGACCTGGATGATCTGGCCCGAACGCCCGGACAACTGGCGCCTGGGCGGCAAGCCGGCGCAGGCCGCCCATGTGGCGGTGGCCAAGGCCATCGCACGTTTTGAACCGGTGACCGTGGCGGTCTCGGCCGGCCAGTACGAAAACGCCCGGGCGCGCCTGGACGTGCCGAATATTCGCCTGGTGGAAATGTCCAGCGACGACGCCTGGGTCCGCGATACCGGGCCGACCTTCGTGATCAACAACAGCGGTGAAGTGCGCGGTGTGAACTGGGACTTCAACGCCTGGGGCGGTTTTGATGGTGGCTTGTACTCGCCGTGGAACCGCGACTCCCAGGTGGGCGGCAAGATCCTCGAGATCGAGCGCAGCCCGCGTTATCGCACCGAAGGGTTTGTGCTGGAAGGCGGTTCGATCCACGTCGACGGCGAAGGCACCCTGATCACCACCGAAGAATGCCTGCTTAACCGCAATCGCAACCCGCACCTGCAGCGTGAGGAAATCGAAGCGGTGCTCAGCGCAAACCTGGCGGTGGATAAGATCATCTGGTTGCCGGATGGCCTGTTCAACGACGAAACCGACGGGCATGTGGATAACTTCTGCTGCTACGTACGCCCGGGCGAAGTGTTGCTGGCCTGGACCGACGACCCGCAAGACCCGAACTATGCGCGCTGCCATGCCGCCATGGACGTACTGCAAAGCAGCACCGACGCCCAGGGCCGCTCGTTCACAGTGCATAAAATGCCGATCCCGGGGCCGCTGTACGCCACCGAGGAAGAATGCGCAGGCGTGGACCCGGTAGACGGCACCCAGGAGCGCAATCCCACCGTGCGGTTGGCCGGTTCCTACGTCAACTTCCTGATCGTCAACGGCGGCATCATCGCGCCGAGCTTCGACGACCCGCTGGACAGCCGCGCCAAGGAGATTCTGCAAAGCCTGTTCCCGCAGCATGAAGTGGTGATGGTGCCTGGCCGCGAACTGTTACTGGGGGGTGGCAACATCCACTGCCTGACCCAGCAACAGCCGGCCCCGCACAAAAACTGAGTGCACTTGTAACAGCCTGGTGCCGGGTTTAACGGCAATCGAGTGCGCCATGTTTTGCGCGCTCACAGCAAGCCCGCGGCCCGTCAGGTTCGCGGGCTTTTTTGTGTGCAAGTGCCGACAAACCGGGCACATTGGCATAGCTCTTGTATCGCTGTTGCGACACACAGCACGGTGTATGACTAAGCGGTTCTGTCATAAACCTTGAGTAAGTTAGCCGCTCATGCCGTCGGAGAGAGCGCTGAAATGAATGCCGATATCAACCTGATGTACACGCGCACGTTCCACCCTTTGCGGGTGAACGGTGACGCGATCCACGCGCTGGCGCTCTGGTTGAAGGCAAACGGTTCGCGGCAGATCAGGACGCCCGACCCGCGCCGGGTGATGAGCGAACGGTACCCGGCGGGGCTGTTCAGCGAGGACGAGGTGCAGGCGTTGTGTGAATTGATGCAAGGCTGACGGTTGTTTTCAATGTTGCACTGGACCTTGTGGTGAGGGAGCTTGCTCCCGCTGGGCTGCGCAGCAGCCCCAAAACAGATCATCGAGTTCTATCTGAAAAAACACAGTCGCCTATTTTGGGGGCGCTTCGCACCCCAGCGGGAGCAAGCTCCCTCGCCACGCAAGCCTGTTAGAAACTGTAGGTTCCGGTCACCACCAGACTGCGCGGGTCGCCGAACTGAATCTGCGCCGCACTCGTCGCTGACGCGTAGTACGTCTTGTCGCTGATATTGTTCAGCGCCGCCCGCACATCCCATTCCTTCTGCCGGAACCCGGCCAGTGCGTCCCAACGCCCATAGCCCGGCAACAATACCGTGTTGGCGTTATCCGCATAGCGCTCACCCACCAGCGTCAGCCCGGTTTCCGCGTACCAGCCCATCTCCGGTTTCCAGGTGACGAACAGGCTCGCGTTGCGCTTGGCCACGTCGCTGATGCGCTTGCCTTCAAATCCATTGTTGTCTTTCACCACCGTGGCGTCCTGCAGGCCGACGCCACCGCGCACGTACCAGTTGCCGATGATCTTGCCGGTAGCGGTCAACTCCACGCCACGGGAACGCTGCTCGCCGCTGAGCAGGGTGATGGTCGGGTCAAGCGGGTCGCGGGTGCGGCGGTTGTAGAGCTCCAGTTCATACACCGCCAGGGTGGTGCTCAGGCGGTCGTCGAGCCAGTCGCTCTTGACCCCGATTTCCTTCTGTTTGGTCAGCTCCGGGCTCAGGTCGTTGGCGTTGCCCGTGGCATTGGGCGTGATGCCGATCAGGCCGCCGCCGGTCGGCGAGAACGTCTTGCTCCACGAGGCATAGAACGAATGGTGTTCCAGCGGCGTCCAGACCAGGCCCACGCGCGGGCTGGTGCTGTGGCTCACGACCTGCTCCGAGGCCTTGGTCAGCTTGTTGGTGGACTCCACATCAAAGCGGTCATAGCGCAAACCGGCGAGCAGTTGCCATTGATCGTTCAGGCGCAGTTGGTCCTGCACATACAGGCCCTGGCTTTGCGCTTCGGTGTGACTGCTGCTGAATGCCGGCAGGCGACCGTAGTGGCGCAGGTCCGGGTTGGGGTTGTACACATCCACGCTCGGCACAGCGGCGAGCGGCGCTCGATAGAGTTTCGGGTCACGGCGCTGGTTGCCCAATTCCACTCCGGTGAGCAAGCGATGCTCCAGGCCGAAGGTGGTGAAGCCGCCTTCCAGTTCGACGTTGTTGAGGATGTTGCGGGTGGTCAAGTCCTGCTGCCAGCGCTGGCGCCCGACCTTGCCGGTTTTTGGGTCGTAGCTGACGGCGTAGGTGTTATCGAAGTCGCTGTCTAGGGTGAACACGCCCAACGTATGGCGCAGTTGCCAACTGTCGTTCAGCTCATAGGCAAGCCGCGAACGCAGGGATTGGGACGTGTCGTCGATGTAATCGCGCTTGTCACCATAAGTGGTGCCGCGGCTGACATCCGCCGGCCGCCCATTGACCCCGGGAATGCCCCGGTCCGGCGTGCGGTTGTAGCGGCTGTATTCGTACTGCACCAGCCAGTTCAGGTCGGGGCTCAGTTGCCAGCTCATGGACGGCGCAAACAGTTGGCGATTGCCGCTGACGCCGTCGCGGAAACTGTTGTTGTCCTGGTTGCCCATGTTCAGGCGCAGGCTGATGGTGTCGGTGGGGTCGGTGCTGAGGTCGGCGTACAGGCTGCGCAAATCATTGCTGCCGCCCTGGGCCTCGATGCTGGAGGCGCGACCGGCCTGGGGCAGCTTGCTCACACGGTTGACGATGCCGCCCTGGCCGCCGCGGCCGTACAACACGGCTGCCGGGCCCTTGAGTACTTCGATGCGTTCGATGTTGTGCAGGTCGCGCACGTATTGGCTGTCGTCGCGAACGCCGTCCAGGTAGAAATCGTTGCTGGCGTCGAAGCCACGGATGCGCAGGCTGTCGAACCGTGTGTCGGCGCCGCTGCTGACGTTGGGTATACCGCTCAAGGCCTGGCCCAGGTCATTGGTGCCGTAGGAACGCAGGTTGTCGGTTTTTACCGAGTCGATGGCCTGGGGCACATAACGCACGGGTGTGGCCGTGCGAGTGGCGGTGCTGGTTTCCTTGACGCGCGGGTCGTCCTCTTCAGCTTCGGCGCTCACGGAGGTTTCCGGCAGGACAGTGGCAGCGCAGGTAAATCCGGCAGACAGCAGGACAGAGAGCCCAAGGGTCATGGGCGTCAGGCGAAGGGCAGGCATCGGGGTGTGTATCCAAAAAGGTTGGCAGAATAAAAGCGCGTTAATGGTAATGCTTACTATTTGCGCAGGTTATCTATTCCTGGGCGGACCTTTCTGAAAAATGTTACGGCGTATGTTTTGCAAGGGTATTCGACCGATTCTCGAAACAGTCTGAAAACCGATCCGGGGTTTTTCCCAATTGTGCGTAAGACTAATCTGCCGGTCATCAACATCCATCGGAGCCCGTCATGTCGGCAGCCACACTTCACTACATTTACGACCCGCTGTGCGGTTGGTGTTACGGCGCCGAGCCGCTGCTGAGCGCCGCCCGGAGCGTGTTACCGATCCAGTTGCACGGCGGCGGCATGATGACCGGCGCGAATCGCCAATCCGTATCGCCGCAGTTGCGTGACTACGTAATGCCCCACGACCGGCGCATCGCCGAGTACACCGGGCAACCGTTTGGCGAGGCGTATTTCGAAGGTTTGTTGCGGGACCATACTGCGGTGTTCGATTCAGCCCCGCCGACCAGCGCCGTGCTGGCGGCAGAAAAAATTGCCGGTCGCGGGCTGGAATTATTGGCGCGTCTGCAAACGGCGCACTACGTCGAAGGTCGCAGAATTGCCGATAAGGACGTGCTGCTGACCCTGGCCGAATCCATCGGTTTGGATCCCCAAGCCTTCACCGCCGCTTTCAGTGAAATCCTTGGCGCAGCAACTCAAGCGCACATCAATGACAGCCGCCAATGGCTGGCAAAGGTCGGCGGCCAGGGCTTCCCCACACTGGCCCTGGAGCAGAATGGGCAGCTGCAATTGCTCGATATCAGCCCCTGGTTGGGCAAGCCAGAAGCCTTCGTTGAGTGGCTGAGACAAAGAGTCGCAATTTCGATTCAACCCACCCAATCGAGTGCACCAATGTGTGGCCTGCAGGGGTGTGCAGATCCAGGAAGCGCTTGATAGAGCCTTGCGCAATGATGGCTATTTAATGGTTCTTAGACTTTTTTAGCCTAAATACAGAAGATTCACGAAATTGACACACAGTAAAGGGCGCGGATAGGATTCGCCCCAACGCCTGTGGCTAACCGCCATGACTTCCCCAATAAAAAAAGGCCCGCGGCATTTCACGTCGTCCGCGGGCCTTTTTTTATCTGGGAAAGTCGACACCAGAAAAGCAACACGGAGCCTGGTGTCACAGCGCGTACTCAACCAGTAATAAGGAATATAAGAAAATGTTGAAGCAACGGATGGGGCTGATCGCTCTGGGGATTTTGAGCGCTACGCAAGCAATGGCTGACGACCAATCCCAATCGAAGGGTTTTGTTGAAGACAGCCACCTGAACATCGCGGCACGCAACGCTTACATCAGCCGCGACTACAAAAACGGCAAGCAAGACAAAGCCGAATGGGGCCAGGGCTTCATCGGCAAGTTCGAATCCGGTTTCACCCAAGGCACCGTTGGTGTGGGTGTGGACGTGATCGGCCAATACGCCATTCGCCTGGATGGTGGTAAAGGTCGCAGCGGCGCTGGCGGTATCGACTTCTTCAAGCAAGGCGACAGCGGCGAAGCGGCCAACGACCTGGCCAAGGGCGGCGCTGCCGTCAAGGCACGCATCTCCAACACCGTGATCAAGTACGGTGATCAGATGCCAGCCGTGCCGGTCCTGGAATACGACAACTCCCGCCTGTTGTCCGAAACCTATACCGGTACCTCGATCGTCTCCAAGGAAATCGCCGGCCTGCAGCTGGACGCTGGTCACTTCACCAAGGAAGCTCGCAAGAGCGCCGAGGGTTCCGACAGTGGCGCGCTGAAAAGCATCGACTACATCGGCGGTAGCTACAAATTCACCGAAAGCCTGTCGGCAGCGCTCTACGCTTCCAACATGCAGGACGTGCTGAAGAAGCAATACGTCAACGTCAACTACGTGCTGGCCCTGCCAGAGAAGCAATCGTTGACCTTCGACTTCAACGGCTACAAGACCAAGCTCGACCGTAGCTTCGCCCTGGAAAACCAAGGTGACGCCGACGCTCGCGACAACAAAATCTGGAGCCTGGGCGCCACGTGGGCCGTTGGCCCGCACAGCTTCACCGTGGCTCACCAGCGCAGCACCGGTGACACCGGTTACCTGTACGGCGGCTACCGCAACGCAGGCGGCATCGGCGACGGTGGCAACACCATCCTGCTGGCCAACTCCTACTGGTCTGACTTCAACGGCAAGGACGAGCGCTCCTGGCAAGCAGGCTACGGCCTGGACTTCAGCGCCTTCGGCGTGCCTGGCCTGACCTACAACATCGCCTACGTGCGCGGCACCAACATTGACGACGGTTCCAACCGCGGCAGTGGCACCGAGCGTGAAATCTTCAACCAGTTCAAATACGTAGTACAGAGCGGCCCGGCCAAAGACCTGAGCCTGCGTGCCCGTGCGTCGTGGTTGCGCGTTTCCAACAACGCCAGCAACTACAACGTGGGTGGTAACGAGATCCGCCTGTTCGCCGACTACCCAATCAACGTTTTCTAATTGATTCGGCGTCGCGCCTGATTCAAGGCGATAAAAAACCCCGACTGGTTCGGGGTTTTTTTATGCCTGCGATCAGCGCTTGCTGGCGGCTGCGATGATCACATCTGCGACCTTTTGCGGCTGCGACAGCATCGGCACATGGCTGGTTTGCACCACGGTGGTGGTGGCATTGATTTTCTTCGCGTAGGCCTGCTCCAGGCCCGGGTCGATCATGCGGTCCTTGGCGGCGACGATGTAATAGTTGGGTTTGGTTTTCCAGGCGGCGACCGTGATTTTATCGTCGAACGCCTTGCCCAGAATCGGCCCCTGGGTCACGGCAATCAGGTTGGCCTGGTCGGCAGGCAAGTCCTGGGCGAAGTTTTTCGCCACGGACGCGGCGGGCAAATACAAGTAGCCGGAAGCGTCGGCACTGATGGTCTCGATACCCGGCGGGGTTGGGTAGCCTTTCTCGGGCTCGGCAGAGCTCTGGCCCTCGGACGGCGCGAACGCGGCCACATAAACCAGTGCCTTGACCTTGTCGCTGGTGCCGCCCTGTGTGATCACACTGCCGGCCCACGAATGGCCCACCAGAACCACTCGCCCACTCTGGGCATCAATCACCCGCTGGGCGGCGGCCACATCATCGGCCAGGGACGTCAGCGGGTTTTGCACCGCCACCACCTTCAAGCCTTTGGCCTGCAACAGCGGAATCACCTTGTTCCAGCTGGAGCCATCGGCAAAGGCGCCGTGCACCAGCACCACGGTGGTGTCCGATAGCGCCGGGGTGGCGGCATAGGCCTGGCCGGTGAGCATCGCGGCGGCCATCAGTGTAGGCAGCAACAGGGTTTTGACTGTGGATTTAAGCATGTGGGGCACGTCCGTAAGTGAGGGGTTATCGGCCAGCACTCAAGGCGTTTGCAGCCTGCCTTAAGCATGTAGGCAAGACGCGCGGGGAGGGGGGTTATTCCAGGGAGCAGTAAAAAAAACGCAGCGCCGGACGTCTCGATTGATTACATGGCATCACTAATGAAGTACTCCGCCCCACCTTTATCCACCTCAGGCAACCTCTTAAATTGGCCTCACTGCCTGCCCACCATGTCGATGGGCAAGTCACTGGAGCCTTGTCATGCCATTTGTCAGCGTACGTATCACCCGCGACGGCGTTACCTCGGAGCAGAAAGCCCAGGTCATTGCCGAGATCACCGAAACCCTCGAACGCGTCCTCAACAAACGCCCCGACCTGACCCACATCGTCATTGAAGAAGTCGACACCGATAACTGGGGCTACGCCGGCATCACCACCACCCAGTACCGCAAACAGCTCGCGGAAAATCCGTCATGAGCACGCCTGTCACCATCGACTTCATCTCCGACGTGGTGTGCCCGTGGTGCGCCCTCGGCGCCACCGCCCTGGAACAAGCCATCGACAACCTGGCGGGTGAAGTGACGGTTGAACTGACCTTCAAACCCTTCGAACTCAACCCCGACATGCCGGCCGAAGGCGAAAACGCCGTTGCCCACATGATGCGCAAATACGGGCGCAGCGCTGAAGAAGTTGCCAGCGGCAAAAGGATGTTGATGGAGCGAGGCGCGGCCATCGGCTTCACCTTCGACCTGGAAAAGCGCAGCCACTTCTACAACACCTTCGACGCCCATCGGTTGCTGTTCTGGGCGTTGCAGCAAGGGCGCCAGCTCGAGCTGAAAAAGGCGCTGTTGCGCGGGTATTTCAGCGATGGCCAGAACGTCAGCGACCACGAAACCCTGGCGCGTCTGGCCGCCGAGGCCGGGCTGGACATTGAAGGCGCACGACGGGTGCTGGGCTCTACCGCCTACGCCAATGAAGTGCGCGAGCTGGAAGCGTTCTACCGCGAGCACGGCATCAACTCCGTACCGGCCATGGTCCTCAATGGCCGCCAGTTGGTCTCCGGGTCGCAATCCGTCAGTTACTACGAACAGATGCTGCGGGAAATGTCCGCCGCGGCTGCTTGAACCATCCCATTTTCCCTATAGAGGTTTCATCATGAGCAATTCGAAAAAAGTCGTTGTGATCACCGGCGCATCCCAAGGCCTGGGCGCTGCTGCAGTGAAGGCTTACCGCGAGCTGGATTACCGCGTGGTTGCCACCTCCCGTTCGATCAAACCGTCGACGGATCCGGACATCCTCACCGTGGCCGGCGACATCGCCGACCCGGCCACCGCCGAGCGCGTCATCCGCGAAGGCGTAGCGCGTTTTGGCCGCATCGACAGCCTGATCAACAACGCTGGGATCTTCGTTGCCAAACCGTTCACCAGCTACACCCACGAAGACTACGTAAACGTGTTGGCGGTGAACCTGAACGGGTTCTTCTACATCACCCAACTGGCGATTACCGAGATGCTGAAACAGGGCGCCGGGCACATCGTCAACATCACCACCAGCCTGGTGGACCACGCGATTGATGGCGTGCCGTCGGTGCTGGCCTCGCTGACCAAAGGCGGGCTGAACTCGGCCACCAAATCGCTGGCGATTGAATACGCCAAGCGCGGCATTCGCGTGAACGCGGTGAGCCCAGGGATTATCAAAACGCCGATGCATGGGGAAGAGACGCATGCGGCGTTGGGCAGCCTGCATCCGGTGGGGCACATGGGTGAAGCGCGGGATATAGCGCAGGCGATTGTGTACCTGGAATCGGCTGGGTTTGTGACCGGGGAAATTCTGCATGTGGACGGTGGGCAGAGTGCTGGGCACTAAGCGATACGGCTGAATAAAAACGCCCCGGACAGTGATCGTTCGGGGCGTTTTTTGTTGGCCTGTCGAAATTAACGGGTTGCAGGCGCGACTTGTTCCAACGCTCGATCTACCAGCATTGAACTCAACTCAATCAGTTGCTGAATCCCCAATGCCACTGCCCTTTGTGATCCTTCCAACTCAAATGCCAGATTCGAGACCATCTCGTTGGCTGATGAGAGGGTTTCTGCGGCATTGGCCAGCAGCGTTTCGGTATCCACATCGGGCGAAACGGAGAACAGATTACTGCCTGGACGCGCCGCAGGTTCTGCATCGTCTGATGGGTGCAAGTAATGATCAATCGCCCGCTGTGCGGCGGCATGAAGCTTGGCGTCGATTGGGGCTTGAGGCGGGTTGGGTGTGACCTTGAACATGGCGAAGCTCCTTTAGCGATTCAGGAACTGCCAATCTCACTTCCACATGAGGGTGGCAGCTGTGCGCAGGTGTGGAAGACCGGGGCTAAAGGAACCCGGCGCACCGAAGTGCCCCGCACACAGCCGCCATAACACAAGAATACAGGCGAAAAAAAACGCCGGCAGGTGTTCATGGGCGTTTGAGCGCCTTTAGCCATAGTACGGACTTCCACATCCGGCCGCTGATTTTGCAGCGACTGGGGGAGGTTAGCGGGGTGGAGGATGGGGAGGCAAGCTGATATGGGTGTACGAAAATTCGGGGCCGCAGCGGCATGTGCTCATGAATTAGCTCTTTTTATGGATACGCCATAATTATTGGCTACCCATAATTCTGCATAAAACGCTGAAGGCGGGACTTCGCTACAGGAATTGATCTTTCTGGAGGCTCACCGGCTTGTTCAGTTGGGGCGCCAGGCGTAGACAGAATATGAACACCCCAGAAACAACAAAGCCCCCGCATTTCTGCGAGGGCTTCGTTTTGTATGGTGCCGGCACCAGGAGTCGAACCCGGGACCTACTGATTACAAGTCAGTTGCTCTACCAACTGAGCTATACCGGCGTGTTAGGGCGACGATTATAGCGATTGGCAAGCATCTGTAAACCCCTGAATTCTGACTATTTTTGCAACCGACCGGGTTTTCTCTGCGCGGCCTCGTTTCAGCCACCCCAGCCCCGCCAATCCCATGCGCTGGATCACTGGAAAGGCCTGCGTGCAGAAAGCGGCAAGTGCCAGTTCCTGTCCTGGAACAATAACCTCAAGCCCGGCGGCCGCTTCACCATCACGTTTTTCCGCGATGCGCAGCAAACCCAGCCGATTCAAACCGAGAACGGCACCTGGTGTGGCGGCGGACCCGACTGGCGATTGCCAGGAGGATTATGAGTTCACCGAGCACCGTATTCGCGGTTAAAGCCATTTAGCTTCAGATGAGGTTTTGTGGCGAGGGAGCTTGCTCCCGCTGGGCTGCGCAGCAGGCCCAAAACAGTGGGAGCGCTGCGCACTCCAGCGGGAGCAAGCTCCCTTGCCACAGGTTTTGCTGTTCACCGTGTTAGCTGCCTTCGTTACACGAATCAGCAAATTTCTTGTACTCAAACACCCGCTTCTGCCCGTGGGAATCCAGGTAGGTCATCCGCGCATTCACCACGCCACACGCCGCGCCTCCATCGTCCACGGTCGACAGTACCTGCTGTACATCCAGCTTGGGGCTGGCCTGGGCCGAAAAGGCGGCAACGTTGAGCAAGGCAAACAGGCTGCTGGCGATGAGGGTGTTGCGGTTCATGGTGGTGTCCTCTGAGGTTCAATAGGGTGTGTGTTGCGTTGGAGCCTATTGAGCGCCCGGGAGGTATCCGGCCTGTGTCATGCACCCGGCGTTTTGCCTCGGCATGTGTTGAGAAGGGGATTGCATACAACTTGATACAGAAACATATCCATTAGAGGTATTAGTGCCTCAAGGTCTTTCTCTTAGATGTTTTCGACATAACGGTCATCGTTTTTCCCTTGAATAAGGTGAGTCTTACCGTATTCTGTTTCGAAATATTAAACGTCATATAAATAGCGGAATCGTTTAACCCGGTTTACGGAACGTTGGCGGTTAATTACTAAGTTGTAATTTGATTCGTCAGCTAAGCAATTTTTCCTGACCAGGCGGCCAGAAAAATTGTTAGAAGCCGCCGCAAGCTTCTGATCTGAAAGAAAATGATAAAAACTCGTCAAATAAGTCAAAAATACGGCACTCAGCCGCTCGTCGGAAAGAATTCATCCAAAAGCATCAAAATACTGACACCATCAATCTGATATCACAGAATGCCGCCAGCCAACACATAACTAGAAAAACCAAGGTCAGCTCAACGGGCTGACCTTTTTAACGCCTTTAAAGCGTAATAACCGGGGAGGGCCGTGGGTGAGTCGCGCAGACGATATTTCAAAACTATTCAATAAGCTGGGCGCCAATCCAAATGGCTACCGGGAGATGTACGCCGTCCACGATTATCTTGAGGATGACGTGGTGGTCGAGCCTTTCGACGCCGTGCCCATCCCGGCCCAAACCGCTTGCACCGTCGCGCTGGATGAGCCGCCGTCGGCGCCATTGCTGCGCTTGCTCGAAGAGCTGACCCAGGGCGAAGCCGATCACCTGCAACCTCCCGAAGTGGTCGAAGGGCCGACCGGTGAGGTGTACTCGGATCAATCGTCACCCAAGGTGATCGTGGTGGTCTCGCTCAAGGGCGGTGTCGGTCGCAGCACGCTGACCGCGGCCATTGCCAGCGGCTTGCAGCGTCAAGGCCACCCGGCCGTGGCGCTGGACCTGGACCCGCAAAACGCCCTGCGTCATCACTTGTGCCTGGGCCTGAATTTGCCCGGCATCGGCGCGACGAGCTTGAGCAATGAGTCCTGGGAAGGCCTGGCTGAGCGCGGCTTTGCCGGTTGCCGTCTGGTGGCCTTCGGTGAGACCAACAACGACCAGCAAAAAAACCTCAATCGCTGGCTCGGCGAAGACGCCCAATGGCTGCCCCGGCACCTGGCCGGTTTGCAGTTGAATGGCCAGGACACGGTGGTGATCGACGTGCCCGCCGGCAACACGGTGTACCTGCACCAGGCCATGGCCCTGGCAGACGTGGTGTTGGTGGCGGTGCAGGCGGATGTTTCCTCATTCAGCACCCTGGCCCAGATGGACAGTGTGCTGGCGCCGTACCTTGAGCGCGAAAAACCGCCACTGCGTTACTACGTGATCAACCAACTCGACGGCGCCCACCGCTTCAGCCTGGACATGGCCGAAGTGTTCAAGGCTCGCCTCGGCGATGCACTGCTCGGCACGGTCCACCGTGACCCGGTGTTCAGTGAAGCCCAGGCCTGCGGCCGCGATCCCCTCGACCCTACCGTCAACAGTCTCGGCTGCCAGGACATTCACGCCCTGTGCCGCACGCTGCTCGAACGCATCGATTCGGACCTTCCATGACCGACACTACGTCCTCTACGCCCCACACTCCGGGGCGCGCCGAGCAGCGGCTGGACGCCGCGATTTCGCGCTTCAATCGCTGGCCCGATACGCTGCGCAAAGTGCTGGTGGTGATCAGTTGTGTGGTCGGCACCTTGCTGTTGGTGAGCATTGTCAGCGCCCCGCTGGACCTCTATAGCCAATGCCTGTTTGCCGCCGTGTGCTTCCTTGCGGTGCTGCTGCTGCGCAAGATTCCCGGGCGCATGGCGATCCTCGCGCTGGTGGTGTTGTCGCTGGTGGCGTCGCTGCGCTACATGTACTGGCGGCTGACTTCCACCCTGGGTTTTGAAACCTGGCTCGACATGCTGTTCGGCTACGGCCTGGTGCTCGCCGAGCTGTACGCGCTGGTGGTGCTGATCTTCGGCTACGTGCAAACCGCCTGGCCGCTGCGCCGCGAGCCGGTGTGGCTCAAGACCGAACCGTCGGAGTGGCCCACGGTCGACGTGTTCATCCCGACCTACAACGAGGCGTTGAGCATCGTCAAACTGACCATCTTCGCCGCCCAGGCGATGGACTGGCCCAAGGACAAGTTGCGCGTCCACGTGCTCGACGATGGCCGTCGCGACGACTTCCGCGATTTCTGCCGCAAGATCGGCGTGAACTACATCCGCCGCGACAACAATTTCCACGCCAAGGCCGGCAACCTCAATGAAGCGTTGAAGGTCACCGACGGCGAGTACATCGCGCTGTTCGACGCCGACCACGTGCCGACCCGTTCCTTCCTGCAAGTCAGCCTCGGCTGGTTCCTCAAGGACCCCAAGCTGGCGATGCTGCAAACGCCGCACTTCTTCTTTTCACCCGACCCGTTTGAAAAGAACCTCGACACCTTCCGCGCCGTGCCCAATGAGGGCGAGTTGTTCTACGGCCTGGTGCAGGACGGCAACGACCTGTGGAACGCGACGTTCTTCTGCGGCTCGTGTGCGGTGATCCGCCGCAAGCCCTTGCTGGAAATCGGCGGCGTGGCCGTCGAGACCGTCACCGAAGACGCCCACACCGCGCTCAAGCTCAACCGCCTGGGCTACAACACCGCTTACCTGGCGATCCCGCAAGCCGCGGGCCTGGCCACCGAAAGCCTGTCACGCCACATCAACCAGCGCATCCGTTGGGCGCGGGGCATGGCGCAGATTTTCCGCACCGACAATCCGCTGCTGGGCAAAGGCCTGAAGTGGGGCCAGCGCATCTGCTACGCCAACGCCATGCTGCACTTCTTCTATGGCTTGCCGCGGCTGGTGTTCCTCACCGCGCCGCTGGCCTACCTGATTTTCGGCGCGCAGATTTTCCACGCCTCGGCGCTGATGATTGTCGCCTATGTGTTGCCCCACCTCGTGCATTCGAGCCTGACCAACTCGCGGATCCAGGGGCGCTTCCGCCACTCGTTCTGGAACGAGGTCTACGAGACCGTACTGGCCTGGTACATCCTGCCGCCGGTATTGGTTGCATTGGTCAACCCCAAGGCGGGCGGCTTCAACGTCACCGACAAGGGCGGGATCATCGACAAGCAGTTCTTCGACTGGAAACTCGCCCGGCCGTACCTGGTACTGCTGGCGGTGAACCTGGTCGGGCTGTGCTTCGGTCTTTATCAGTTGATCTGGGGCGACGAGTCCACCGCGGTCACCGTGGCGATCAACCTGACCTGGACCCTCTACAACCTGATTATCACCAGCGCTGCAGTGGCGGTGGCTTCCGAAGCGCGGCAAGTGCGCTCCGAGCCGCGGGTCAGCGCGAAATTGCCGGTCAGTGTGATCTGCGCCGACGGTCGTGTGCTCAAAGGCACGACCCAGGATTTCTCGCAGAACGGCTTCGGCCTGATCCTCGCCGACGGGCACCAGATTGCCCGGGGCGAACAGTTGCAGTTGGTGCTGTCGCGCAACGGACAAGACAGCCTGTTCCAGGCGCGGGTGGTGTTCAGCAAGGGCGCGCAGATTGGCGCGCAATTCGATGCACTGTCCCTGCGCCAACAAAGCGAACTGGTACGCCTGACGTTTTCCCGCGCCGACACCTGGGCCGCGAGTTGGGGCGCCGGCCAGCCCGATACACCGTTGTCAGCCCTGCGTGAAGTCGGTGCCATCGGCATCGGCGGCCTGTTTACCCTGGGTCGCGCCACGCTGCATGAATTGCGTCTGGCCCTGCGCCGCACTCCCTCACAACCGCTCGATACGCTGATGGACAAGCCATGACTTCCACACTATTTGCCCGCCCGCAGTCGCGCGGCGTGCTCGCGCTGATGATCGCTTCGCTGCTGGGCCTGGGCTCGCAGGCACAGGCCGCTGCACCCGCTGTTGCGGTGCAGAGCACTGACGACGGCTACAGCCTGACCCTCAAGCAACTGGGCCGTCGCGACACCATGAACCTGCAAGGCGTGGAAGCGTCCGACAGCGTCAACTTCGACATCCGTGCCGATGAAGTGGTGAAGGGCGCGCAACTGTTGCTCAAGTACAGCTACTCGCCGGCGCTGCTGGCGGACCTGTCGCAGATCAACGTGCTGGTCAACGACGAAGTCGCCGCCAGCCTGCCGCTGCCCAAAGAGGGCGCAGGCATCCAGCAGGAAAAACTGGTGCAGATTCCGGCGCACCTGATCACCGAATTCAACCGCTTGAGCCTGCAGTTCATCGGCCACTACACCATGTCCTGTGAAGACCCGCTGCACAGCAGCCTGTGGGCCAAGATCAGCAACAGCAGTGAGCTGAAAGTGCAGGTGCAGCCGATCGTCTTGAAAGACGACCTGTCGGTGTTGCCGCTGCCGTTCTTCGACAAGCGTGATGCGCGCCAGGTCAGCCTGCCATTCGTGTTTGCCAGCGCGCCAGACAATGCCGCGCTGGAAGCTGCCGGTGCGCTGTCGTCGTGGGTAGGCGGCTTGGCCAGCTACCGGGGTGCGACGTTCCCGACCACCCTTGGCGAGATTCCGGCCAAGGGCAACGCCATCGTGCTGGTGCAAAGTACCCAGGCCGTGGACGTACACGGTGTGGCGGTCCCTGAGCCTAAAGGGCCCACCCTGACCCTGATCACCAACCCCAACGACCCGAACGGCAAGCTGCTGATCGTCTCCGGCCGTGATGGCGCCGAACTCAAGCGTGCCGCCACCGCCGTGGTGCTGGGCAACCCGGTGTTGACCGGCAACAGCGTGGTCATCACCAGGCTCGACACCCTGGCCCCGCGCAGCCCTTACGACGCGCCGAACTGGCTGCCCAGCAACCGTCCGGTACGCCTTGGCGAGCTGGTAGAACTGAAAAAACTCAACGTCTCCGGCTACAACCCGGGCCCGATCAGCGTCGACCTGCGCCTGCCGCCCGACCTGTTCAACTGGCGTGAAGAGGGCGTGCCGCTCAACGTCAAATACCGCTACACGCCGCAGCAGGTGTCCACCAACTCCTCCTTGCTGATCGGCCTGAATGACCAGTTCATGAAGTCTGTCGCGTTGCCGTCGGTGAGCAACCTGGGCGGCGGGCAGAGCCTGCTGGACCAGCTGAAGAAAGACGAAACCCTGCCCCGTGAAGTGACGACCCTGTTGCCGATCAGCTCGGCTTCGCCCAAGTCCAAGCTGCAACTGCGCTTCATGTACGACTACATCAAAGAAGGCGAATGCCGGGACATCATCGTCGACAACATGCGCGGTGCGATTGACCCGGACTCGAGCCTGGACCTGAGCAGCTACCAGCACTTTATCGCCATGCCGAACCTCGGCGTGTTTAACGATTCCGGCTTCCCGTTCACCCGCCTGGCTGACCTTTCGGAGTCGGCGGTGGTGATGCCGGACAACGTCGGCACCGATGAATTGAGCGCTTACCTGACTGTGATGGGCCGCTTCGGCGAGTCCACCGGCTACCCGGCCACCGCCGTCAAAGTGGTGCAGGCCAAAGACGTGCAAAGCGTTGCCGACAAAGACCTGCTGGTGCTCGCCACCGGCGGCAACCAGCCGCTGCTGCAGCAATGGCAGCAATACCTGCCGGCCACCAGTGACGGCCTGCAGCACCACTTCCTGTTGTCTGACCTGCCACGTTATGTGCGCAGCTGGATCAGCCCGGACGCCGCGGCCAACCAGCATACGGCCAATGCCGGCATCACCTTCAGCGGCCTGAGCAACAGCACCTGGTTCGCCGGCTTCCAATCGCCGCTCAAGGCCGGGCGCAGCGTGGTGCTGATCGCCAGCAACCAGCCTCAGGGCCTGCTTGAAGCGACCTCGGCGCTGATTGGCGGTGACGACTACAAAGACTCGATCCAGGGCAGCCTGGCGGTGGTGCAGGGCACGCAGATCAGCTCGTTGGTCGCGGACCAGCAGTACTACGTCGGCGACCTGAACTACTTCAAATTCATGCAATGGCAGCTGTCCCAGAACCTGGGCTGGATGCTGGCGATTACCTTCCTGGGGCTGCTGGTGCTGACCTGCCTGATCTACCTGGCACTGCGTGCCCGTGCAAAACGGCGGTTGGCATGAGCCCTTTGCGTAGCGCGATCCTGGCGGTGATTGGCAGCACATTGCTTGCCGGTGCCGCCCAGGCACAGACCTGCGATTGGCCGCTGTGGCAGAACTATGCCAAGCGCTTTATCCAGGACGATGGCCGGGTGTTGAACTCGTCAATGAAACCGACGGAAAGCAGCTCGGAAGGGCAGTCGTACGCGATGTTCTTTGCCCTGGTGGGCAACGACCGGGCGACCTTCGACAAGCTCTGGACCTGGACCAAGTCCAACATGGCGGGCGCCGACATCGGCCAGAACCTGCCGGCCTGGCTGTGGGGCAAGCGTGACGATGGCAAGTGGGGCGCGATCGACAGCAACTCCGCCAGCGACGCCGATTTGTGGATGGCCTATGCGTTGCTCGAAGCCGCGCGTGTGTGGAACGCACCGCAGTACCGCAGCGACGCGCAACTGGTGTTGGCCAACGTTGAACGCAACCTGATCGTGCGCGTACCGGGCCTGGGCAAGATGCTGTTGCCGGGGCCGGTAGGCTATGCACACGCGGGTGGCCTGTGGCGCTTCAACCCCAGCTATCAAGTACTGCCGCAACTGCGCCGTTTTGCAAAAGAGCGCCCGAACGCCGGCTGGAACGAAGTGGCCGAGAGCAACGCGAAGATGCTCGCCGACCTGCCGAGCAATCCCCATGGCCTGGCGGCCAACTGGGTCGGTTATCGCGCCACCAGCGCGAACACCGGGCTGTTTATCGTCGACCCGTTTTCCGATGACCTGGGCAGCTACGACGCGATCCGCACTTACCTCTGGGCCGGCATGACCGCCAAGAGCGACCCGCTGGCCGCGCCGATGCTCAAGGCCTTGGGCGGGATTTCCCGTGCCACTGCTGCGTCGGTCAGCGGTTTGCCGCCGGAGAAAGTCCACGTGCTGACCGGTGAAGTCGAGAAAAACAACGGCTACACGCCGACGGGTTTCTCGGCCTCCACCATGGCCTTCTTCCAGGCCCGGGGCGAAACCGCCCTGGCGCAATTGCAAAAGCAGAAAGTCGACGACGCCCTCGCCAAGGCGCTCGCGCCTTCGGCCCCGGACAGCGCCCAGCCGATTTACTACGACTACATGCTCAGCCTGTTCGGCCAGGGCTTCGCTGATCAAAAGTACCGTTTCGAACAAGACGGCACGGTGAAATTATCCTGGGAGTCTGCATGCGCCGTCACACGCTAGCCATTGCGATTCTGGCGGCCCTGGCTTCCAGCGCCAGCTTTGCCGAAACCACTGACCCGCAAAGCCTGCTGATCGAGCAGGGCTATTACTGGCAGTCGAAAAAGAACCCGGAACGCGCCCTCGAGACCTGGCAGAAACTGCTGCGCCTGAGCCCCGAACAGCCGGATGCGCTGTACGGCATCGGCTTGATCCAGGTGCAACAACAGCGTCCGGCCGAAGCGCAAAAGTACCTGGCCCGCCTGCAGGCGTTGAGCCCGGTACCGCGCCAGGCCTTGCTGCTGGAGCAGGACATCACCGTCAACATCCCGGCCAACGCCAAGTTGCTGGAACAGGCCCGTGAACTCGGCGAGCCTGAAGAAGAGCGCGAACAAGCGGTGGCGCTGTATCGCCAGATCTTCCAGGGGCGCCAGCCCCAGGGCCTGCTTGCCCGCGAGTATTACAACACCCTGGGCTTCACGCCCAAGGGCACGAACGAGGCCATCGCCGGCTTGCAGCGTTTGTCTCGCGAGCGGCCGAACGACCCGATTGTGGCGCTGTTCCTGGCCAAGCATCTGGCGCGTAACCCGGCCACCCGCGCCGACGGCATCCGCGCCCTGGCCAAGCTGGCCCCGAACAACGACGTGGGCGGCAACGCCGATGAAACCTGGCGCTTTGCGCTGATCTGGCTCGGCCCGCCGAAGAGCGACCAGGTGCCGTTGTTCCAGCAGTTTCTGGCGGCGCATCCGGACGACAGCGAAATCCGTGCGCTGATGAACAAGGGCATTGCCCAAGGCAAGACCGGCGCCGGTTGGCAGCGTGATCCGCAGATGACCAAGGCGTTCAAGGCGCTGGATGACGGCGACCTGAAAACCGCCGAGCCGCTATTGGCGGCGCGCCTCAATGAAAAATCCAATGACGTCGATGCCCTCGGCGGCATGGGCGTGCTGCGTCAACAGCAGCAGCGCTTCAGCGAGGCTGAAAGCTACCTGGTTCAGGCCACCCGTTTGCCGGGTGGCGCGGCATGGCAGTCGGCGCTCAATGATGTGCGCTACTGGAACCTGCTCAACCAGGCCCGTGACGCCCAGCGTGGCGGGCGCGGCAGCCAGGCCCGCGACCTGGTGGCCCAGGCCGAACGCTTGAACCCTGGCCAGCCCGGCGCTGCCGTGGCACTGGCGGGTTTCCAGGCCCAGGACAATCAGTTCGACACCGCCGAAGCCGGCTACCGCAAAGTGCTCGCCCGTCATCCTGGCGACCCGGACGCGCTGAGCGGCTTGATCAACGTGCTGTCCCAATCCGGGCAGCCGGAAGAAGCCTTGAAGCTGATCGACTCGGTGTCGCCCGCCGAGCGCGCGAAGTTCGCGCCGAGTGTGAAAATCACCGCGTTGCGCGCTACCCAGGTCGGCAAGCTGGCCGAGCAGCGGGGCGATTTGAAAGCCGCGCAAGCCGCCTACAAACAAGCCCTTGATGCCGACCCGGAAAACCCGTGGACACGCTTCGCCCTGGCGCGCATTTACCTGCGCGACGGCCAGATTCGCAACGCCCGTGCCTTGATCGACGGCTTGCTGGCCAAGCAGCCGAACCAGCCGGACGCGCTGTACACCAGCACGCTGCTGTCGGCGGAGCTGGGTGAGTGGAAAAAGGCTGAAGAGACCCTCGCGCGTATCCCTGCGGGGCAACGTACCGCTGACATGAACGAGCTGGGTATCGATATCGCGCTGCACAAGCAGACCGACATCGCCATCGAGACCGCCCGCCGTGGCCAACGCCCGGAAGCCCTCGCGCTGCTGGGCCGCAGTGAAGCCATGACCCGGCAGAAGCCTGAGCGCCTGGCGGTGCTGGCGGCCGCTTATGTGGAAGTCGGCGCGACGCAGCAGGGCCTGGATATCATGCAGAAGGTTCTGGATAACAATCCGAACCCGACCGTCGACCAGAAACTGCTGTACGCCAATGTGCTGCTCAAGGCCAACCACTACACCGAGGCGGGCGACATCCTGCGTGAAGTGCAGGGCAAGCCGCTGAGTGAAACCGGTCGCCAGCGTTACGACGATTTGATCTACCTGTACCGGGTCAAACAGGCTGATGCCCTGCGTGAGAAAAACGACCTGGTCGCGGCCTACGACATGCTGTCGCCGGCCCTTGCCCAGCGTCCCAACGACGCTATGGCGGTAGGTGCCCTGGCGCGGATGTACGCGGCCAGCGGCAATAGCAAAAAGGCCATGGAGCTTTATGCGCCGCTGATTCAGCAGAACCCGAACAACGCTCGCCTGCAACTGGGCCTGGCGGATATCGCGCTGCAAGGCCGTGATCGTGGCCTGGCGGAAAGCGCCAGTGAAAAGGCGCTGTCCCTGGAGCCGGGTAACCCCGAGATCCTCACCTCGGCTGCGCGCATCTATCAGGGGCTGGGCAAGAACAACGAAGCCGCTGCACTGCTGCGCAAGGCGTTGGCGATTGAGAACAGCCAGAAGAGCCAGACGCAATTGGCTCAGGCCGGCTCCCAGGGCGTGCCTTACAACCCCTTCGTCGGCTTGCCGGGCCAGCGTCGCCAGGTCACCGACCTGACCGTTGCGGGCGCCGTGCCGCCGCCGATTGATGCACCGACCAATGTCGTGCCGGACAATGCCCTGGCAGCCTCCGCGCGTCCAGCGTCGAACAACTGGAACGAGCCGTTCGAGCCACCGTCGAGCATTGCTGCACTCGACACCGCCAACCTCAGCCCGGCACGTCGTGCGCTGGATACGATCCTGCGGGATCGCACCGGTTACCTGGTGCAGGGCTTGAGCGTTCGCAGCAACAATGGCGAAAGCGGCTTGAGCAAAATCACTGACGTCGAGGCGCCGTTTGAAGCGCGGATGCCGGTGGGGGATCTGAACGTTGCGCTGCGCGTGACGCCGGTGCACTTGAGCGCTGGTAGCGTAAGCGACGATGCCTTGTCACGTTTTGGCAAGGGCACCCCGAAACCGGCCGGCTCGCAGAGCGACACCGGTGTAGGTCTCGCTGTGGCGGTGGAAGATCCGGACAAGGGGCTCAAGGCTGACGTCGGCGTTAGTCCGCTGGGCTTTACTTACAGTACCGTGGTCGGTGGCGTCAGTGTGGCCCGACCGTTTGAAGCCAATTCGAACTTCCGTTATGGCGTCAACGTATCCCGGCGTCCGGTCACCGATAGCGTGACGTCCTTTGCGGGTTCTAAAGACGGCGATGGGAATAAGTGGGGCGGCGTCACCGCCAATGGTGGCCGTGGCGAGTTGAGCTATGACAACCAGAAACTTGGTGTGTACGGCTATGGTTCGTTGCACGAATTGCTGGGCAATCATGTCGATGACAACACCCGTCTGGAATTGGGGAGCGGCATCTACTGGTACCTGCGCAACAACCCGTCCGACACCCTGACGTTAGGTATCAGTGGCTCGGCTATGGGCTTCAGTGAGAACCAGGGTTTCTACACCTACCGCCAAGGCGGGTACTTCAGTCCGCAACGCTTCTTCTCTCTAGGTGTTCCGGTGCGTTGGGCCCAGAGTTTTGACCGTTTCAGCTACCAGATAAAAAGCTCGGTGGGTGTGCAGCATATCGAGCAAGATGGCGTCGCTTATTTTCCAGGCCACAAAGAGCTGGGTAATCAAGCATACGACTCCAGCAGCAAGACCGGCATCGGCTACAGCTTCAACGCCGCCGCCGAATACCGCCTCAGCTCGCGCTTTTACCTGGGTGGCGAAGTCGGTCTCGACAACGCCCAGGACTATCGCCAGTACGTCGGTAACGCCTACCTGCGCTACTTGTTTGAAGACCTGAGCGGGCCTATGCCCTTGCCGGTCAGTCCGTACCGTTCCCCTTATTCGAATTGATTTGATAGGAGTCATCCATGCCTGTTTCCGCTTCTGCTATTGCCGGCCTGACCCTGCTGGTATTGGGCGAAAGTCACATGAGCTTTCCTGATTCACTGCTCAACCCGCTGCAGGACAACCTCACCGCCCAGGGCGCCAAGGTTCACTCCATCGGCGCGTGCGGCGCCGGTGCAGCCGACTGGATCGTGCCGAAGAAAGTCGAGTGCGGTGCCGAGCGCCTGCCGGTTGGCAAGGCCGAGATTTTCGGCAAGAACGCCATGAGCACCACCCCGATCAAAGACCTGATCGCCAAGGACAAGCCGGACCTGGTGGTGATCATCATCGCCGACACCATGGCCTCGTACCCGGAGCCGCAGTTCCCGAAAGTCTGGGCCTGGAAAAGCGTGACTTCCCTGACCAAGGCCATCACCGAAACCGGCACCAAGTGCGTGTGGGTCGGGCCGGCGTGGGGCAAGGTCGGTTCGCAGTACAAGAAGGATGATGCGCGCACCAAGGTGATGTCGCAGTTCCTCGCCACCAACGTGGCGCCGTGCACCTACGTTGACTCGCTGACCTTCTCCAAGCCGGGCCAGTGGATCACCACCGATGGCCAGCACTTCACCATCGACGGCTACCAGAAGTGGGCCAAGGCGATCGGCGACTCCCTGGCGAAGTTGCCACCGGCCGCCGTGGGCAAAGGAGCGCAATAATGAAACGGATTACCCTGGGCCTGGCGACCTTGCTCGCCAGCGTCAGCGCCTACAGCGCCGACATCCCGCTTTACCCCACCGGCCCGGAGAAGGATTCGGCCTTCCTGCGCCTGGCCAACGGCACCGACGGCGAGCTGAAATTGCTGCCCCAGGGTTCCAAGGCCAGCCTGGTGTTGGGTGGCGACAAACTGGTGTCTGACTACCTGCCGGTGTCGGGCGGCAAGACCCCGATCAAGGGTGTGTTGAGCCAGGGCGGCAAGGATTCCGAGCTGGCCGTGACCGTCGCGCCGGGCGAGTTCGCCACCGTAGTGGCCGTGCCGGACGCCAAGGGCGGCACGCGCCAACTGGTGATCCACGAACAGCCGGATGACTTCAACGCACTGAAGGCCTCGCTGGCCTTTATCAACGCCGACGCCGCCTGCGTCGACGCGAGCCTGGAAGCCGTGGCGCAAAAAGCCGAACTGTTCAAGAAGGTCGCCGAAGGCTCGATTTCGCGCCGCATGATCAACCCGGTGGAACTGTCGGTGCAGCTCAAGTGCGCCAACGCGCCGGTGGGCCAGCCGCTGACCTTCACCCTCAAGGCCGGCGAACGCTACAGCGTGCTCGCACTGCCATCGGCCGCCGGTTCGAGGTTGCTGTTTACCTCCGACACGCTCGCTAACTGATCGGGCCCGACACCACCATGGTCTTTGCCTCACTGGAATTCCTCACGCTGTTCCTGCCGGCCTTCCTGTTGATTTATGCGCTGGCCCGTCCGGGCTGGCGCAACGTCATCCTGTTGATCGGCAGCTGGCTGTTCTACGGCTGGTTGAGCCCGCTGTTCCTGTTCCTGCACATGGTGTTGACCGTGGTGGCGTGGGTCGGCGGTTTGCTGGTGGACCGTTCCCGTGAAGACGGCAAGGGCCGGGTGCGGCTGTTGATCGCGTTGATCGTGTTCAACACCGCGGTGCTGTGTTGGTACAAGTACGCCAACATCGTCGCGGGCACCGTGAGTGAGGTGATCACCTGGTACGGCGCGATGCCGCTGGATTGGCAGCGCGTGGCGTTGCCGGCCGGGTTGTCGTTCATTGTGCTGCAGGCGATTTCGTACCTGGTGGATGTGCATCGGCACACCGTGCCGGTGGAGCGCAGCTTCATTAATTACGCGACCTATATCTCGATGTTCGGCCACTCGATTGCGGGCCCGATCATTCGTTATGACTGGGTGCGGCGCGAGCTGAACCAGCGTTATTTCAACTGGCCGAATTTCAGCCTTGGCGCCCGGCGTTTCATGATCGGCATGGGCATGAAAGTGCTGGTGGCCGACACCTTGTCGCCGTTGGTGGACATCGCCTTCCACCTGGAAAATCCGAGCCTGGTGGATGCCTGGATCGGCTGCCTGGCGTACTCGTTGCAACTGTTTTTCGACTTCGCCGGCTACAGTGCCATGGCCATCGGCCTGGGCTTGATGCTGGGCTTCCACTTCCCGGAAAACTTCAACCGGCCATACCTCGCCAGCAGCATCCAGGACTTCTGGCGGCGCTGGCATTTGTCGCTGTCCAGCTGGCTGCGGGACTACCTGTACATCGCCCTCGGCGGTAACCGCGATGGCGTATGGCGTACCTACCGCAACCTGTTCCTGACCATGGCGATTGCCGGGTTGTGGCATGGCGGCGACAGTTGGAACTACCTGTTGTGGGGTTCGGCCCACGGTATCGCGTTGTGCATTGACCGGGCGTGGTCGCGCTCGAGCCTGCCGAGCATTCCGCCGGTGCTGTCGCACATCTTGACGCTGCTGTTTGTGTGCCTGGCCTGGACGCTGTTCCGCGCACCGGACTTCCATTCGGCACTGACCATGTACGCCGGCCAATTCGGCATGCATGGCATGGCCTTGGGTGATGCGTTGGCCGTGGCCATGCGCCCGGCCCATGGCATGGCCGCGTTGCTCGGTTTGGTGTGCATCATCGCGCCGATCTGGCAGACCCGCTGCGAGCAGCGTTTTGGTACGCAGCCCTGGTTTGTGGTGGCCGCATCCCTGTGGCCGGTGGCGGGGTTTGTGTTGTCGTTCGCGCTGATTGCCAGCCGCGATGCCGTGCCGTTTCTGTACTTTCAGTTCTAAGGAAGCCTGACGATGCCCGCCCCTACCGCGCCGACCCCACCGAGTGAATTGGCCGTCCGCACCAGCCCCCTGGCGGGCTGGGTGTTGGTGCCTTTCCTGGCGGCGGGGCTGTTGTCTTGCGTCTGGCTGATGGTCAAGGGGCCGGTGAGTTTCCTGCCGCCCAAGGTCGACAGCGACATGCTGCTGCACGGTGAAGTGACCCATCGGTTTGCCAAGGAATTGTCCAAGGCACCGATGGCCATCGAAGCGGCAAACCTGGAGCGCGGCGCCAGTTGGCTGGCGTTCGGCGACACCGGGCCGCGGGTGCGCCAGGGCTGCCCGGGCTGGCTGTTTATCAGCGATGAACTGAAGCTCAACCGCCACGCCGAAGACAATGCGCGCACCAAGGCCGACGCGGTGATCGACCTGAAAAAGCAGCTAGGCCAGCGCGGTATTGATCTGCAAGTGATGGTGGTGCCGGATAAAACCCGCATCGCCGCTGCCCAGCGTTGCGGCTTGTATCGTCCGGCCGTGCTGGATGGTCGGATTCAGCAATGGAGCACGCTGTTGCAAGCGGCGGGCGTTGAAGTGCTGGATTTGACCGACACCCTGAAACCCCTCGGCCCGGACGCCTATCTGCGTACCGACACGCACTGGAGCGAAATCGGCTCGAATGCCGGCGCCCGCGCCGTGGCCCTGCGCATCCAGCAGCGCGGTATCCAGGCCAAGCCGGAGCAAGCCTTCGACATTACCCAGGCACCGCTCGCACCGCGACCGGGTGACCTGGTGCGCCTGGCCGGTCTCGACTGGTTGCCGCCGAAGTTACAGCCGGTGGGCGAGCAGGTTGCGGCCAGCACCGCGCATGAGAACGGCCCGGCGGCGTCGAGTAACCCTGACGATTTGTTTGGTGACGCCGGCCTGCCGAACGTGGCGCTGATCGGTACCTCGTTTTCGCGCAATTCGAATTTCGTGGGTTTCCTGCAAAAAGCCCTGAACGCTCCGGTGGGTAACTTCAGCAAGGACGGCGGCGAATTTTCAGGCGCCGCCAAGGCTTATTTCGACAGCCCGGCGTTCAAGCAGACGCCGCCCAAGCTGCTGATCTGGGAGATCCCGGAGCGGGATTTGCAAACACCTTACGACCCGATAAAGATTAGTCAGTAAATTGACCATTTACCGCTCGTCTTAAAGATTTCTTCAGAAACACCAAAATAATGACACCTTCATTCCTTTGTCACAGAATGCGTACACAAAGGCGCCCACAAAAAGACCTGCGGTAAGCATCAGTACAGCTGACCTTTCACGTCTTTAAGATGCGTCGTGAGGGAGTGTTGGCGATGAGCCGTACCGATGATCTTTTTTCGTTGTTCGATAAGACGACTGCCAGTGATGTTCAAGGGATGGATTCGATGCTGCAGTTCTTCGAAGACATGCCGGTCGACGACAGTGCCAGCCTCAATATGGGCAGTGGCGCGTCGTTCTCCCGACATTCCCCTTGTGCCAACGAGCAGTCCCGCGAAGCCGCGACCATCCGGGCGAAGGTGGTAGCGCTGGTTTCGGTCAATGGCGGCGTCGGCCGCAGCACCCTGGCCACCGCGCTGAGCAGCGGTTTGCAGCGCCTGGGGCAGCCAGTGGTGGCGCTGGACCTGGACCCGCAAAACGCGCTCTATCACCACTTCGGCCTGGGCCACACCTTGCCCGGCATCGGGCGCACCAGCCTGCATAACGAGCGCTGGAGCCAGATCCTTCATTCAGGCTTTGCCGGTTGCCAGGTGATCACGTTTGGCGAAACCGATATCCGTCAGCAGGAAGACCTCCAGCGCTGGCTGAAACAGGAGCCGCATTGGCTGGCGCAACATTTGTCGGCCCTGGGCTTGGGTGAGCAGGACACGGTGATCATCGACACCCCGGCGGGTAATAACGTCTACCTGCATCAGGCACTGAACGTGGCCGATGTGGTGCTGGTCATCGCCCAGGCGGATGCGGCTTCCCTTGGCACCCTGGAGCAGATGGAGCAGTTGCTGGCGCCACACCTTGATAATCGGCCGGCGCTGCGTTGCCATTTCGTGATCAACCAACTCGACGAGACCTCGGGCTTTAGCCTGGACATGGTCGAGGTGTTCAGGAAGCGCCTGGGTGACAGCCTGTTGGAGATGGTGCATCGGGATCCGGCGATCAGCGAGGCCCTGGCTTTTGGCAGCGATCCGCTGGATAACCAAGCCGCAAGCATGGCCTGTGACGATATCAATGCGCTTTGTCGCCTGCTGGTTGCCCGCTGAAAAGCCCGGGTTATGCCGCTAACCTCAGGTGCTTATGCACAATCGGTTGGTTCGACCTGTCATCAAACCGCAATTTTGCGGAGCGGTTCTCATCACGCTGCAACTGCCTGTTTTGCGTGCGTTTTATTTTGTGAACAAAAAATGACCAGTCAGCATTTTGCGCCGCGAAGCTTGCCGGCAGGGCCTCTGCCAGAATTCCATCAACAGAGTTATCCACAGGGCACGCTGCGACAAAATGCCCTTTAATTGCGCTCGGCGAGCAGCATCAGGTTGCGCGGGGTGAGCGGTGTTTCGCAGAAGCTGCCGACTTGAACCCTGTAACCGTTTTCTTCGAGAAACAATGCCCGGTCCAGTACCAGCCACATTTCCAGCGGGCGCCGAAACAGACCACGCACTAATTCCAGGTTTCGCACCTGTGCCAAGCGCTGCCAGCCTTGGGCCTCCAGTGCCGACCAATCCTGTTCCCCTGTGGATAATCCCTTGAGGGCCGCCAGTTCGCGGCAGTAGTCGGCGAACGGCTTGGCCAGCCAACTCGCGGGCAGGGACGGAGTGGGCAGGTAAGCATCGCTCCCGCGCAGTTGCCGCTGCAGAACATCAAAACCCAGGCGCCTGGCCATCGACGTATCGCGCTGCTGGCGCACCCGAGCGCCGGCGGTAACGGTTTCGCTCAGCGGCAGGCCGAGGTCTTCCACCGATAAATGCAGTGACGACGCCTGGGCGGCAATCGACAGCGGCTGGTACTGCTCGGCGCGGATGCGGTTGTAGCAGCAGGGCGCCACGGCCAACTGCTGGCAGCCGGCGGCGCTGGCCAGTCGGAGCAGGCGCACATGCAGGTCGCCGCAGGCGTGCAGTGCCACCGGGGTTTGGTCGCGGCTGATCTGTACGTCGGCCATCACGTCTTGCAGGCGATGGGTGACGGGCAATTGATGGTGTTCGCTGAGGGCTTGCCCTGAGGCGATGAGGGCCGGGTCGTATTCCAGGCAGGTCAGTTGCTGCCCGGGTTGCAACAGGCGGCGGCCGAGGTGGCCCTTGCCGGCACACCAGTCGAGCCAGTGTTCGGGGGTTTGGCGAAATTGCAGCGCGGCGCCGAAGGCTTCGATCTGCTGCCATTTGCGGCCGGGTACATCGACGTTCAGGCGATGACGGGCGGCCGGTAGCGGGCGGGACGGTAAGTTATCCACAGCACTGAGATTCAGCGACTGCATGGCCAGCTCAGGGAAAGGCGCAGGCGCCGGCAGATGGTGAGGCTGGTTATGGCTGGTTTCCGCTTCGGCCAGCGAGCGCTGGCGCAGCCAATGGGCCAGTTCGGGATGCTGGGTTTCCCACGGCAATTGCAGATGGGTAAAGGGCCGTGGTCGCCACAGCCCTTGATGTTCGGTGAGGAACGCATCCAGCGCCTGGAAGCGGGCGAGCAGTTGCTCACCCGTCAGCAAGGCGTCAGCGGCCCTGGCAGGCATCGACCCGCAACCAGCGCTCCAGCAGCTTGAAGAAGCGCACCAGGACGTAGGACATCAGCAGGTAGAACAACCCCGCAGCGAAGAAGATCTCCACCGGCAGGTAGGTGCGGGCAATGATCGTGCGGGCCATGCCGGTCAGTTCCAGCAGGGTCACGGTACTGGCCAGGGCGCTGGCCTTTAGCATCAGGATCACTTCGTTGCTGTAGGCCGGCAGGCCGATGCGCGCGGCACGCGGCAGGATGATATAGAACAGCGCCTTGGGCCTGGACATGCCCAGCGCCCGCGCGGCTTCGATTTCACCCGGCGGGATGGCCTGGATCGCGCCACGCAGGATCTCGGCGATATAGGCGGCGGTGTGCAGCGTCATGGTGGCGGTGGCGCACCAGAACGGGTCCCGCAGGTACGGCCACATGAAGCTTTCACGCACGGCGTCGAACTGTGCCAGGCCGTAGTACACCAGGAACAGCTGCACCAGCAGCGGCGTGCCGCGGAAGAAGAAAATGTAGCAGTAGGGCAGGGTGCGCACGTACCACAGGCGTGACGAGCGGGCGATGCCCAGCGGGATTGCCAGCAGCAGGCCGGCGATCACGGCGATGGCCACCAGCTCCAGGGTCAGGGTTGCACCTTGGGCCAGTTTCGGCAGCCATTTGATGATCACGGCCCAGTTCAGGCCCAGGTCGAAATGCGACAGCCAGCTGTAGTCGCCACTCATTGCGTGCTCCTCGCAAAGCCGCGCGCGGCACGTTTTTCCAGGAAGTGCATGCCGGTCATCGCCAGGACGGTGAGGCCCAGGTACATGAAGGCCGCGACCATAAAGAAGGTGAAGGGCTGCTTGGTGACGGTCACGCCGATCTGCGCGTGGCGCATGATTTCTTCCAGGCCGATCACCGAGACCAGCGCGGTGTCCTTCATCAGAATCATGAACAGGTTGCCCAGGCCCGGCAGCGCGATGCGCCACATCTGCGGCATGATCAAGCGGGTGAAGATCCGGACCTTCGACAAGCCCAGTGCGACACCGGCTTCACGGTGGCCCTTGGGAATGGCCAGGATCGCGCCGCGGAAGACTTCCGTGGCGTAGGCGCCAAAGCACAGGCCCAGGGCGATCACCCCGGCGGCGAAAGCGCTGAGGGAAAGGTCGGGGTTGCCGAAAAACTCCCCAAGGGAGCGCATCAGGTTGACCGTGCCGAAGTAGATCAGCAGGACCCACAGCAGTTCCGGGATGCCGCGAACCAGGGTGGAGTAGCTGCCGCCAAGCCATTGCAGCGGCTTGTACGGGGAAGTCTTGGCCAGGGCGCCGGCCAGCCCGAGCACCAGCCCGAGGCACAGGGCGGTGAGCGCCAGCTTGACGGTCATCAGCGCGCCGGCGGCGAGCGCCGGGCCGAATCCGTAGAGGTCGAAATTCATGGTTTAGTCGTTTCGCAAGGCAAAGCTCAGGACCGGCGCACTCAAGCGAGCACGCCGGGCAGGCCATTCAGGATCACTCGATACTGAAAGGGAAGTACTTGTCGTTGATCTTCTTGTAGGTGCCGTCGGCCTTGATTTCAGCCAGGGCTTTGTTCAAGCGCTCGCGCAGCGGGTCGCCTTTGCGTACGGCGATACCGATCTTGTCGCTCTCGACCACCGGGTCGCCCTTGAATTCGTAGGCGGAGCCGTCTTTGCTTTTCAGCCACTCGTACTGCACGTACTTGTCGGCGAGCATCCCGTCCAGGCGGCCGGAAGTCAGGTCGAGGTAGGCGTTTTCCTGGGTGTCGTAGAGCTTGGCGGTGGTGTCCGGCAGCTTGTCTTCCAGGTAGGTACCGGCCAGCGTTGCGCGCTGTGCACCGATGATCTTGCCCTTCAGGTAGTCCGCGTCGGTCTTGAAGTCTTTGTTGGCTTTGGGCGCGATGAACTGCAGCTTGTTGGAGTAGTACGGGTCGGTGAAGTCGACGGCCTGCTTGCGTTCATCGGTGATGGACAGCGAGGAGACCAGGAAGTCGAACTTCTTGGCATTCAGGGCCGGGATGATGCCGTCCCAGTCGGAGACATACACTTCGCACTTCTCGACTTTCATCTTGGCGCACAGGGCGTCGCCGATGTCCTTGTCGAAGCCGACGACGTTGCCGCTGGCATCTTTATTGTTGAACGGCGGGTAGGCCGCTTCGATCCCCATTTTCAAGGTTTCAGCCATCGCCGTGGCGCTGAACGCCATCGAAACAGCGGCGGCCAAGAGGAATTTTTTATAGTTCTGCATGCATGTTGCTCCGTTAGCGGTTGCTGGACATGAATTGTTTGCAGCGCGCCGAAAGCGGGTTTTCAAATACCTGCTGTGGCGATCCTTGCTCTTCGACCAGGCCCTGGTGCAGGAACACCACTTCACTGGACACCTGGCGGGCAAAGCCCATTTCATGGGTGACCAGCAGCATGGTGCGGCCTTCTTCGGCCAGGGCGCGGATCACATTAAGTACTTCCTGAACCATTTCCGGGTCAAGGGCCGATGTGGGCTCGTCGAACAGGATGACTTTGGGCTGCATGGCCAGGGTGCGTGCGATCGCGGCGCGTTGTTGCTGGCCGCCGGACAGTTGCGCGGGGTAGGCATGACGCTTGTCACTGATGCCGACCTTGGCCAGCAAGGCTTCGGCGATTTCAGTGGCTTCGGCCTTGCTCTGGCCGAGCACTCGGCGCGGGGCCTCGATGATGTTGTCGAGGACGCTCATGTGCGGCCACAGGTTAAAGTTTTGAAACACAAAACCGATTTCGCTGCGCAGGCGGTTGATCTGTTTGCCGTCGGCGGCCACCAGTTCGCCGTTTTTCGCAGCCTTGAGCTTGAGCTCTTCACCAGCCACCAGGATTTGTCCCTGGTGCGGGTTTTCCAGCAGGTTGATGCAGCGCAGGAACGTGGACTTGCCGGAACCGGAGGAACCCAGGATCGAGATCACATCGCCGTCGCGGGCGGTCAGCGAGATACCTTTAAGCACCTCCAGCTCACCATAGCGTTTATGCAAGTTGCGGATTTCAAGCGCGGGCGTGGCCTCAGCCATGTGCGGTCCTCATTGTGTTCATTGCGCTCCTGCTGTTGGCCCGCCTTCCTGGCGAGGCGCCAAGCTAGCATAGCGTCCGGATGACAGCCAACAGCCCTGCAGGCGGTAAACAGACGGTCTGCGGCAGGGTGTCGCATCGGCACAGCAGTGTGTCGCGCCATCAACAACCGAACAGCCGTTTGAACCAGTATTCCTACAGGTTTCGCGTAAAAAAGGGCGCGATGGTGCCAGCTTTGGCCGGGTGTTGGAAGGGTTAAACCGGCGAACGGTCCTTATCAGCCCTTTTATGGGGCGTCACGCACAAATTGTGTGTGTTTTTGGTGCACTGATTCGTCTTTCAAGTGAGTCGCACAGTAACGCTATAGCGGAATGCCATTAGTGTCAGTGACTTACGAGAGCTATTGAGTTTCCCTACAGCCCGCGTCAATCGTGGCTCTGTAACATTTTGGCGCAAATCTTGCGTAAAAAATAAAGAACGCCCCGTTGGTTTCTTTTCACGAGAAAGACGCCAGACCGGGTGGACCGTATTCGCAATTCCTCGCAAAGGTGTGTCAATGAGTAGTACGCAAAGCTCCAATGACCTCGAACAGGGGCTCAAACCGCGTCACGTCACCATGCTGTCGATTGCCGGCGTTATCGGTGCCGGGTTGTTTGTGGGCTCCGGCCACGCGATTGCTGCGGCGGGCCCGGCCGTGCTGCTGGCTTATGCCGCCGCCGGTACGCTGGTGGTGTTGGTGATGCGCATGCTGGCCGAGATGGCCGTGGCATCGCCGGACACGGGTTCGTTCTCTACTTATGCCGACCGTGCGATCGGGCACTGGGCCGGTTTCACCATCGGCTGGTTGTACTGGTGGTTCTGGGTGCTGGTGATTCCGCTGGAAGCCAACGCTGCCGCGACCATCCTGCACGCCTGGTTCCCCGGCGTGGCGATCTGGGCCTTCACCCTGATCATTACCTTGCTGCTGACCGCGACCAACCTGTTCAGTGTGAAGAACTACGGCGAGTTCGAGTTCTGGTTTGCGCTGATCAAAGTGGTGGCGATCATCGGGTTTGTGATCCTCGGCATCCTGGCGATCTTCGGCTTCCTGCCGGGCAGTCAGGTCAGCGGCGTTTCGCACCTGTTCGACACCCAGGGCTTCCTGCCCAACGGCATGGGCGCGGTATTGGCGGCGATCCTGACCACCATGTTCTCGTTCATGGGCACCGAGATCGTGACCATCGCGGCCGCTGAATCGAAGAACCCGGGCCAGCAGATTTCCAAGGCCACCAACTCGGTGATCTGGCGGATCGGCTTGTTCTACCTGGTGTCGATCTTCATCGTCGTGGCCCTGGTGCCGTGGAATGATCCTGCGCTGGCAGCGGTCGGTTCCTACCAGACCGTGCTGGAACGCATGGGCATCCCGAATGCCAAGCTGATCGTTGACCTGGTGGTGCTGGTGGCCGTGACCAGTTGCCTGAACTCGGCGCTGTACACCGCTTCGCGCATGATGTTCTCCCTGGGCCGTCGCGGTGATGCACCGGCGGTGTCCAAGATCACCAACAAGAGCGGCACGCCTTACTGGGCGGTGTTGCTGTCTACCGGCGCGGCGTTCCTGGCGGTATTCGCCAACTACGTGGCACCGGCGGCGGTGTTTGAATTCCTGCTGGCCAGCTCCGGCGCCATCGCGCTGCTGGTGTACCTGGTGATCGCCGTGTCGCAACTGCGCATGCGCCAGAAACGCACGGAAGCGGGCGAGAAGATTGCCTTCAAGATGTGGCTGTTCCCGGGCCTGACGTATGCGGTGATCGTGTTCATCGTGGGCGTGCTGACGATCATGTTGTTCCAGGAAGCGCATCAGGTGGAGATCATTGCCACCGGGATCCTGAGCTTGCTGGTAGTTGCGGCGGGGCTGATGGTGTCGCGTCGGCGCAAGGGCCGGAAGGTTGGGGCTGCGGTGCTTAACTGACGGAGTGCTTTCGTCGCAATACCGTTGATCAAATGTGGGAGCGGGCTTGCTCGCGAATGCGGTGGATCAGTCGACATTTGAGCTGACTGACACACTGCCTTCGCGAGCAAGCCCGCTCCCACATTTCGTTTTGTATCAGTCTTCGGAGCTAACCAGCGCCTGTGACGCCGCGACGTAATCGGCCTGGAATTCCGGCGATTCAATCCACGCCAGCGCTGCCGCTTCATCCTCGGTATCCGTGGCCCACTGGCGATACTCGATCAGCGCCGCGAGGATAAAGTCCGTCGCTTCTTCTTCGCCTTCCTGCTCCAGCACCACTGCCAGCAGCGGGTGCGCCAGGAACACGGCACACAGCGCCTGCTGGCTGGTTTCGCCAGCGGTGCGCATCTCCAGGAACAGCTCGGTCAAATCCACCGATTCAAGATCAATGCGGCTGTCATCGCCGGCAAAGGCATCCGGCTTGGTGGCGACGGCGCGTTGGGTGCGATTCTGCTTGGCCTTGGCTTTTGCCCGGTGGGCGCGTTTTTGCTGCTTGTTCGGCGAAGCCATGGGCTCACGTCCTTGGTGTCAGGATCTGGGGGTGGGGTATTGAAGCGCAGGTCTGGAGAAATCCCAAGGCTTTCTAGGTGCGATCCGTCACTTGGCGCCCCGGCGTGCCGTTGGCCAACTCTCCCCTTTGCAGCCAAGCCAATGCAATCGGCCACAACCGATCCTGATACTGGCTGCGAAAGAATGCGAAGTGTCCGACCTCTTTTTCGCCGATATCTTCAGGCGCGATTCGCAGATGCGTGCGCTCGCTGCCGTCGAAGTAACCCAGCAGGCGTTCGATTGCTGCGACGGTACCAAACGGATCGTCGGTAATGCTGATGGCCAATATCTGTGCCTTCACCCGCGAAAACGGCAACTCGGGCAAGGCTCGCCCACTCGGACGTTTTTCATAACTCGGCGTCGGCGTACTCCAGTCGCGTACCACGCCCGCCGGGGTATCCTCCAGCCAGCCTATGCGTTTGCCCGGGAAGTAGCCAAAAACCGCTGTCACCAGCGGCATCACCACATGCCATTTGGCAAGCATCCGCCAGCGCCCGCTCGCCTCGTAGTCGCGCCAGTAGGCAAACTGCGCGCCTACCGTCACCAGGCGTCGAATCACCGCGCCGGAAGCCCCGAGCCCCGCCGCACATCCGCCAAAACTGTGCCCGACCACATCAATCGGTTGGCCGGCAAACTCCCGCTGGGCCCGCTGCAGGATCGCTTCGAAGTCCAGCACGCCCCAATCGGACCATGAGGCCTTGAACCCTTTCAGCGAGCCGCTGCGGGATTCGCCGATGCCGCGGTAGTCGTAGGTGATGACGTCGAAGCCATTGGCAAACAGGTAATCGGCAAACCGTGAGTAGTGACGGCAGCGTACGGAGGTGGCGGCGTTGATGATGACGACCGGGCGTTCAACGTCTGTGCGCGGATGGCGCCACGTGAAGCCTCCGATGGAATGCCCATCGGCTGTGGGCTCGCGGAATGCTTCGGCTTGAGGTCGGACTGGCAGGTTCATGAACAGGCTCGATCATTGCGCTTTCGATGGGGGGTCAAAGGCCCGTGCGCAGTTTTATGAGAAGTCGAAACTAACAAATTTCTGCTATGAAGACCCCGGGGATTTTTCTGAGGCTCGACCTGAGCGGCACAGATGCCTAGGCTTAGACCCTTTCGCCCACCAGAGCCGGCCCATGACCCGCGACACCCTCGAACAAAACCAGATCCCGATCTACTTCGCCAGCGTGGTGCTGGCTGCCGTTGTCGGCCTGCTGGCGCCCTCCATGGCTCAAGGTGTGGCCGCCCTGGTTACGCCCGCCATCGCCGTCCTGATGTACGCGATGTTCCTGCAAATCCCGTTTCTGGACCTGCGCCAGGGGCTGGGCAACAAACACTTCATGGCCGCGTTGCTGCTGGCCAACTTCATCCTGATTCCGCTGCTGGTGTGGGCGCTGACTCGGGGCCTGGTGGAACACCCGGCGATCCTGGTGGGTGCGTTGCTGGTGCTGTTGACGCCGTGCATCGACTACGTGGTGGTGTTTACCCATATCGGCAAGGGTGACTCGCGGTTGATGCTGGCGGCGACCCCGATTCTGTTGTTGCTGCAACTGCTGCTGTTGCCGGTCTACCTGGGGTTGATGCTGGGGGCGCAGTCGCAGGTGGTGGTTGCAGTGGGGCCGTTTGTCGAGGCCTTCCTGCTGCTGATCGTTGCCCCCATGATTCTGGCGGTGCTGACCACTTCCCAGTCCCGGCGCTCACCGGTCGTCAGTGCCTGGAACGATGCTTGGGCCTGGCTGCCCGTGCCGGCCATGGCGCTGGTGCTGATGGTGGTGATCGGTTCGCAGATCACCGCCGTGGTCCGCGATATCGGCCTGCTGGCGCCGGTGATCCCGGTGTATATCGGCTTCCTGTTGCTGGCCCCGCTGATGGGGGCGCTGGCTTCGCGCCTGTTCAAGCTATCGGCGCCCACGGCGCGGGCGGTCACCTTCAGCGCCTCCACGCGTAATTCCCTGGTGGTGCTGCCGCTGGCGCTGGCGTTGCCCGAAGAGATCCGCGGGCTCGCTGCTGCAGCGGTGATCACGCAAACCCTGGTGGAATTGGTAGGGGAGCTACTCTATATCCGCCTGCTGCCGCTGCTGGTCTGGCCCGCTCGTCGTTAGGCGGATGAATGTTTGATTCCGTTCAGGGCTTATTCAGGGTGGCGTTCGGCAACATGAGCCGGTTTACCCCACCTGACAGGCTGAATAATGGATCAACACAATCGCTTTCGAATGGAATCGCTGGGTATTTTCCTCATCGCCCTGCTGCTGTTCACCCTGGGCATCTGGGACCAGCAGCCACAGGGCTTCGACGGCCGCTGGGCCGTGTTCATGCAAGAGATGTTTCGCCACGGCGCGAGCCTGTTTCCTACCACCTACGGTGAGCCTTACCCGGACTATCCGGGCACCGCGACCTACCTCAGCTACCTCTTTGCCCGTTTATTCGGCGCGCCCAACGACCTGGCTAACGTGATGCCCACCGCCCTGGCGTCTGCCGGGGTCATGGCGCTGATCTACCGCTTGCTGGTGCCGTCGGGCCGGGCGTGGGCGCTGCTGACGGTGCTGCTCACCGCATTGACTGCCCAGTTGCTGGAGAAGTCGCGCTCGGTGTGCCTGGACCAGATGATCTCGTTGTTGTGCCTGGGGTGTTTCTACCTGCTGCATACCGGTGAGCGCCTGGGCTCGCGGCTGCGCCAATATGCGATCTTTCCGTTGTTCGTGGTGGCGTTTGCCATTCGCGGGCCGCTGGGGTTGATCGAGGTGTGCGGGGTGGCCTGTGTCTACTGGGCGCTGGGCACCGCTCGTACGCGGCAAGAGCGGATTGCACTGCTGAAAAAGGTGATTGCCCACGGCGTGGTCGGTTTGATCCTGCTGGCCGGCTGCTGGTGGGCGCTGTTGAAACTGGCGCGGATCAGCGGGGGCGATGCTTTCGTCGATGATGTGCTGCGGATGCAATTCACCGGGCGCCTTGATGAAACCGGTGAGGCGTTCTACTTCTACTTCAAGCTGAGCCTGTACCGCTATTTCCCGGTGGTGCCGCTGGCCCTGGCGACGATGATTGCCCTGCGCCACAAATGGTCGGCCCGCCACGACGATGCCGATGTGCAGTTGATGCTGCGCTTGGCCGCCTGCGGCCTGATGATTTTGCTGGGCTTGTCGGTGCCGCACTTCAAGCGCGCCTACTACATCGTGCCCATGGTCCCGATGTTTGCCGCGGTGGCCGCCTATGGCTTGCTCCAGGCCCAGGGCTGGTTGCTCGGCGTGCGGCGTGGCTATGAGTGCCTGGTGGCGGTCCTGCCGGTGCTGGGCATTGTCGTGGTGTTTGTCTGTCGGCATCTGTGGCACAAGCACGGCTACTGGCCGGACGTTTCAGTGCCGGCGCTGGTGGGTGTGCTGATCGTGCTGCAACTCGCAGCCGTGATTGCCTGGCGCCGTTTGCAGGGCAATCTCGGCCAGCGCCTGGTGGTGCTCAGCCTGATTGCGCTGGCCACCCAATGGCTGGTGCTGGTGAAGGTTGTGGAGCCGGCCAAGGACCTGCAATTCGACACCAGGAACTTCGTAAGCGCGGTGGAAAAGCTGCGTGCCGATAATCCCGGGACCCTGGTGTTCGTCGATCTGGCCAAGGACACCTGGGCGATTCGCTACATCATGAACCTGGATCACGACGAGCAGCCGCTGTTCATCGGGCGCAACCAACCCTTGCTGGTGGATACGCTACCGCGCCCCGCCTGGGTGATTGTGGAGCGCAAGCAAACCGCATTGCTCAGCGGCACGCCGCTGGAACACATGGCGCCGGTGTTCAATGGGCGGTTGAATGACAACCCGCTGCTGGTGTTCCTGATGAAGTGACTCAGTCGCCTTGACATCCTTGTCGGTGGTGACGCCGACGAGAGTGGCGATCACTGGGGAATTAAGGATGGATCAATGGGGTCGGAATGAGGTGTTGATAACCGGCACTTTGGATCGTCTTACTGTATGGTCGCCGCCTGGATGACCGGTTGGTCTGATTGGAGCGCTTTGCAGCCTGCCGCAAAACAGGCGCCTGCTAGGCTTGGGTACTTTCGTGGTGATGAGTTTGGGTGCAACATGGAAGCAGTAAAAATGGATTTTGAGTATGCCGGTGCCGAGAGCGTCGGTAGTGCCCACGTGATCGGCCGTTCCTGGCTTGGCGGCCTCAGCATCTGTTTTGACGGAGGCTGCAGCTACCCCTCGATGATCAGCGTGCTGGAGGCTGTATTCAGGCGCTACGGACGCCTGGTGCGTTTTGGCGAGTCGCTCTCGGCGCAGGATTGGATTGCGCGCGTGGAGGAGAGTGGTTTTCACATCTCCGAGCAGGAGCGGGTTGCGGTGTTGACGTTGATGCGGGGCGGGGGCTGAAGGAGTCAAAAACGGCAGGCAACAAAAAACCCGCACCAGGCGGGTTTTTTGTGTGTTTCAGATGACGTTTGCACCACCTGAAACTAATTAGTGGTGCCCAGAGACGGAATCGAACCGCCGACACGGGGATTTTCAATCCCCTGCTCTACCGACTGAGCTATCTGGGCAACGGGGCGCATTAAACGGGTTTTTCAGGGGGTCGTCAAGCAAGTTTTCAAAAAATATTTAATTATTACCGTCGCTTACGGGCCAACCCCCAAATTTGATCAATTATTCAGCAGGTGGCACGTAGCCGTCGGCCTTGGCGTAATCCTCGCCGGAAAAGTACTTGTCCATCTCGCCCTGCAGGTATTTGCGGTCTTCGGCGTTCATCATGTTCAGGCGCTTTTCGTTGATCAACAGGGTCTGGTGCTTTTGCCAGTCAGCCCAGGCCTTGGCGGAAACGTTGTCGAAAATGTCCTGGCCCTTGGTGCCAGGGAACGGGGCGCGCTCCAGGGCGGGCAGTTCTTCGTGGTACTTGCGGCAGATGATGGTGCGGGTCATGACGGAACTCCTGCGTTCAATACTTCAGCCGCGCGCTTCAGCAGTTTTTTCACCGGGGCGGCAAGGCCCAGGCGCGGCGGGGTGGCGAGGTTATACCAGAGCCAGTCAGCCTCGGCCACGTGATGGGCAGACTCCTGGACCTGGACCAGCCAGGGTTCGATAGCCAGTTGGAAGTGGCTGAAGGTGTGGATCAGGCTCGGCAGCTCCTGGTGTTTGCCCAGCGCCAGCGAGTGCTGGTTGGCCAGGTGTTCCAGGTCTGCCAGGTCATCCAGCTCCGGCAGGCTCCACAAACCGCCCCACAGGCCCGTGGAGGGGCGACGGTAAAGCAGGATCGCGCCCTCGCCATTGGCCAGCATCGGCATCAGAGTGCGCTTCTGGGGCACGGTCTTGCGTGGCTTGGGGATCGGGTAGCGGGTTTCCAGGCCGAGCAGGTGCGCTTCGCAGCCCTTTTCCAGCGGGCACAGCAGACAGCTGGGCTTGCTGCGGGTGCAGAGGGTGGCGCCCATGTCCATCATGGCCTGGGTGTAGGCGTTGACGCGGTCATGGGGCGTAAAGCGCTCTGCGGTGGCCCACAGCTGTTTGGCGACCTTCGGCTCGCCCGGGTAACCCTCTTGCGCGGTAAAGCGCGCCAGCACGCGCTTGACGTTGCCATCGAGGATCGGCGCTCGCAGGCCCATGCTCAGGCTGGCAATCGCACCCGCGGTGGACAGGCCAATGCCGGGCAGTTCGGTGAGTTTTTCGACGTCACGGGGAAACTCGCCGCCATATTCGGCAACGACGATCTTCGCGGTCTTTTGCAGGTTGCGCGCCCGGGTGTAGTAACCCAGCCCGGTCCACAGGTGCAGCACTTCGTCTTCCGGCGCGGCAGCCAGGGCTTCGACCGTTGGCAAGGACGCCATGAACCGGTCGAAGTAGTTCAGCACGGTGCTGACCTGGGTCTGCTGCAACATGATCTCCGAGACCCACACCCGGTAAGGCGTGATGCCCTGTTGCCAGGGCAGGTCATGGCGACCGTGGCGGTCGTACCAGTCGAGCACCGCCGTTGAAAACTGCTCGTTTCTCATCGTTTGAACAGGCCTTTAAGCGCGTCTTTCAGCTGTGGATTGACCTTGTCGAGCTTCTGTTCAAGCTTCTCGCCGAGCTTGTTGCCTGCCGCCTTGATGGCGACCTGGCTCAAGCCGTCCTTGTCCAGGCGGCAGGCCTTGGCGCCCAGTTCCAGTGGGCCACGGCAGCGCAGCGGGACTTCGATGTTCTGGAAGTTGGAGCCCACCTGGCAAGCCGGGTCCGGCACGTCGCGCTGGTCGCCTTCGACGATGATGCCGACGCGGTAGTCCATGCCCAGCACGCGCAGGTCGACGTCACCGTCGCCGTTGACGGTCAGGCCCGGGATGCGCACTTTCAGGTCGGGGTTGCTGGCCACGCCATTGCGGAAGGTCAGGTTGCCCTTGAGTTCCTGGAACGGGGTGTCCTTGCCGCGCTGGTCGCCGCTGAGGGTCTTGCGGTTGAGCAGGGCGATGCCGGTGCACAGCTGTTGCTCGATGTTGGCGTTGAGCAGCACGCCGTTGTTGATCGCGAAGCTGGCGGTACCGTTGAGGCTGTCGATCAGGGCTTTCTGGCTATTGCCGCGGCCGTTGAGGTTGCTGTCGAGGGTGAGCTGGCCCTTCACCGGCGGGTTCTGCCCCTGGGCTTGCAGGATGCGTTCGACCGGTACCTGCTTGATGCGGGTTTGCAGCGCCAGCAGCGGGATGTCCTGGCGCACGTCAAGGTTGCCGTTGGCCTGGAAGGTGCCGTTGTAGAGGCCGCCGCTCAAGGTATCGAGCTTGAGCTGGCCATCGAGGCCGGAGGCTTTCAGGGCGGCATTCTGGATCGGCAGCTTGCTCAGGGTCAGTTGGCCAAAGGACAGGTCGGCGTTTACGTCCAGGGTGCGCAGGCGGGTCAGCGGCAGCAGCTTGTCGGTACTCCACGCGGCTTTGGTCGGGGCGTCCGGCAACGGTGTGGTGCCACCGGCCGCCATGGCGCCGGCTTCGCTGTTCTGCACTTCAGCCTGGCGCGCGGCCGCGGCGCCCTTGGCGGCTTCGGACTTGGCCGGCAGGTAGTTGTCGGCGTTGAACGTATCGGCCTTGAGCTGCACCCGCAGGGATTGCCTGGCGAAATCATCCACGGCCACGCGACCGGTGAAGGTGCTGTCGTCGAGTTTCAGGTTGAGGTCTTCAAGCGCCAGGCTGGTCGGCGTGCCCTTGAGGCGGCTGACCAGCTCGACCTTGCTCAGGCTGCCGGCGGCCATCGGTGGCAGCGGGTTGCCGACGCTGTCGAGGAACTTGGCCAGGTCAAACTGGGCAATCGACAGGGCGCCGCTGAGCTGTGGAGTCTTGTCCAGGTCGTTGACCTTCAGCTCGCCCAGGGCGCGCAGTTGGTTCAGCGACAGCTTCATGCCGGTCCATTCGGCGATATTCGCAGACTGGTCCACCAGCAATTGGCCCTGGGTCGAAAAGGTCACAGTCTTGCCTTGCAGCGGCTCGCCGGTGGCTTCACCAGTGACCTTCATGTCTTCGAACTGGTAGCGCTTGAGGGCGCGCTGAATGCGCAGGTTGCCATTGACCTCGGTCTTGACGCGCATCAGCGGCTGGTTGGTGCCGAAGAACGCGGTGAGTTTGACCGGGATGCTTGCACCTTCGTGCACGGCGCCGGCACTCAGCTGGATGCTTTCGGCGCTGAACTGCTTGCCGGTCTGCTCGTCGTTGTATTCGACGCGGGCGTTGTTGATGGTCAGGCTGTCGATGTCCAAGCGGATCGGCTGCGGCGGCTTTTCAGGCTTGGGCGGTGTGGCCGCTTCAGCCACGGCAGGCGTGGCGGCGGCGGTAGCCGGGTCCGGCACATTCTTGCCGATGTCTTCCCAGTTGCCGTGGCCATGCACGTCTTTGTTCAGGCGCAGGTTCAGGCCTTCGACACGTACATCGCTCATCTGCACTTCACGGCGCAGCAGCGGCAGTACGCGCACCGACAGGCCGAGCATCTGCAGGTCGGCAAACGGTTGGCTCGGATTGGTCAGGGTCGCAACGCTGGCCTCGTGCAATTCAAGACCGAGCCAGGGGAACAGGCTCCAGCCGATGTCGCCATTGAGCGTCAGCTCGATGTGGGCCTTGTCGCGGGCAATCTGGCGAATCTCGTCTTTGTAGTCGTTGGGATCGAAGAGATGGGTCAGGGCAAAGCCTAGAGCCACAATGATCAGCAACAGCCCGAGAAGTACCAGACCCAGGATTTTGCCGAACGCTTTCATGGGCGAGTCCTTGTATGTCGATTTTAAAATTTAGCCGAAGAGTATAACGCTCGTAGCCCTATGGCTGTTTAGGGATCGTTACATGGCGTCAAACAAATCAGATAACTCCAGAAAGGTGATATCAGTTTGGTTTTTCTGTCATCCACAGATGCTAATCTGCGCATGTTCGTCTGCCGTCTGCGACTAAACGTCGCGTTTAAAAGGAGCTTTACTCAACAAAACGGCCACGCCTTGCGTGTAAGGCCGAGGGAGAGAGCGCCCGACGGACACATACTAATAACTGGGGGAAACACCAATGAGCACTAGCACTGCGGCGGGTAATACTGCTGCACAGCCTGCGTTCCTGTCCAAGGAACGCATTATCGCCAAGCCCGGGTTCAACCGTTGGCTGGTACCACCGGCCGCCCTGGCGATCCACCTGTGTATCGGCATGGCCTACGGTTTTTCGGTGTTCTGGCTGCCGTTGTCCAAGGCGCTGGGGATCACCGCACCGGTCGCCTGCGCGCCGGACATGAGCTTCATCAGCCAGGTCTTCTCGTCGCAATGCGACTGGCCCATCTCCATGCTGGGCTGGATCTACACCCTGTTCTTCATCTTCCTCGGCTGCTCCGCAGCGATCTGGGGCGGCTGGCTGGAACATGCCGGGCCACGCAAGGCTGGTGTCGTTTCGGCCTTGTGCTGGTGTGGCGGCCTGCTGATCTCCGCGCTGGGGATCTATACCCACCAGATCTGGCTGATGTGGATCGGCTCCGGGGTCATTGGCGGTATCGGCCTGGGCCTGGGCTATATCTCGCCGGTCTCGACCCTGATCAAGTGGTTCCCGGACAAGCGCGGCATGGCTACCGGCATGGCGATCATGGGCTTCGGCGGCGGCGCGATGGTGGGTGCCCCGCTGGCAGCCGCCTTGATGGGCCACTTTGCCTCGCCGACCAGCGTTGGCGTGTGGCAGAGCTTCGTGGTCATGGCCGTGATCTACTTCGTGTTCATGATCGGCGGCGCCTTGTCCTACCGTGTTCCGCCTACCGGCTGGAAGCCTGAGGGCTGGACTGCCCCGGCGAAAAAAGCCAGCAACGCGATGATCACCCATCGTCACGTGCACGTGAACGTGGCCTGGAAAACCCCGCAATTCCGCCTGGTGTGGCTGGTGCTGTGCCTGAACGTGTCTGCCGGCATCGGCATCCTCGGCATGGCTTCGCCGCTGCTGCAGGAAGTGTTCGGCGGCAAGTTGCTGGGTAACGGCCTGGCATTTGGCCAACTGGATGCCGGCCAACTGGCTTCCATCGCGGCCATCGCAGCCGGCTTTACCGGTCTGTTGAGCCTGTTCAACATCGGTGGCCGGTTCTTCTGGGCATCGTTCTCCGACTACCTGGGCCGTAAAAACACCTACTTCGTGTTCTTCGCCCTGGGCTTTGCCCTGTACGCGTTGATCCCGAACCTGGGTCACCTGGGCAACGTCGCGCTGTTCGTGGCGGCGTTCTGCATCATCCTGTCGATGTACGGCGGTGGTTTTGCGACCGTCCCGGCTTACCTGGCGGACCTGTTCGGTACGCAAATGGTGGGTGCGATCCACGGTCGCCTGCTGACCGCTTGGGCAGCGGCGGGCGTGTTGGGCCCGGTGCTGGTGAACTACCTGCGTGAGTATCAGTTGAGCATCGGCGTTGAACGCGCTGCCGCTTACGACATCACCTTGTACATCCTCGCCGGCCTGCTGGTGCTGGGCTTCATCTGCAACCTGCTGGTACGGCCGGTGGCAGACAAGTACTTCATGACCGACGCCGAACTGGCTGCCGAGCAGGCGCTGGGCCATGACAAGGGCGCCGATTCCAGCACCGTGCTGGAGTGGAAAGCCTCCTCCGGCAGCGTGCCATTGGCGGTTGCCGCCTGGCTGGCGGTGGGCATTCCGTTGGCGTGGGGCGTGTGGGTCACCCTGCAGAAAACCGCAGTACTGTTCCACTAACACCACGTAACCCTTGTGGGAGCGGGCTTGCTCGCGAATGCGATGGATCAGTCAGCACATGTATTGGCTGACACACCGCTTTCGCGAGCAAGCCCGCTCCCACACAAAGCTGCTCCCACACTTGTACTGACATGTCTATCCCCGACACTCCATCAGTCTTATCCCCTCCGATGTTTCTGTTTAGCGCCCGCGCCCCTATAATGGCTGCCTTTTTCGCCCAATGATTTTGCGGAGCTGGTGATGGCCGAACGTAAGGCGTCCGTCGAGCGCGACACTCTGGAAACCCAGATCAAAGCCTCGATCAACCTGGATGGCACCGGAAAGGCCCGATTTGATATCGGTGTACCTTTTCTTGAGCACATGCTGGACCAGATCGCCCGTCACGGGCTGATCGACCTGGATATCGTCAGCAAGGGCGACCTGCATATCGACGACCACCACACGGTGGAAGACGTCGGTATCACGTTGGGCCAGGCATTTGCCAAAGCCATCGGCGACAAGAAAGGCATCCGTCGCTACGGTCACGCCTATGTCCCGCTGGACGAAGCGCTGTCGCGTGTGGTCATCGACTTCTCCGGCCGCCCGGGCCTGCAGATGCACGTGCCGTACACCCGCGCCACCGTGGGCGGCTTCGACGTCGACCTGTTCCAGGAATTCTTCCAGGGTTTCGTCAACCACGCCCTGGTCAGCCTGCACATCGACAACCTGCGTGGCACCAACACCCACCACCAGATCGAGACCGTGTTCAAGGCTTTCGGCCGTGCCCTGCGCATGGCCGTGGAGCTGGATGACCGCATGGCCGGGCAAATGCCGTCGACCAAGGGCGTCCTGTAATGCAGACGGTCGCGGTTATCGACTACGGCATGGGTAACCTGCACTCGGTGGCCAAGGCCCTCGAGCACGTAGGTGCCGGCAAGGTGCTGATCACCAGCGATGCCGACGTGATTCGCGAAGCCGACCGGGTAGTGTTCCCGGGGGTTGGCGCGATTCGCGACTGCATGGCCGAGATTCGTCGCCTGGGCTTCGACAGCCTGGTGCGTGAAGTCAGCCAGGACCGGCCGTTCCTCGGCATCTGCGTGGGCATGCAAGCCTTGCTCGACAGCAGTGAAGAGAACGACGGCGTCGACTGCATCGGTCTGTTTCCGGGCCAGGTGAAGTTTTTCGGCAAGGACCTGCACGAAGACGGCGAGCACCTGAAGGTGCCACACATGGGCTGGAACGAAGTGCGCCAGACCGTGGATCACCCGCTGTGGCACGAAGTGCCGGACCTGGCGCGTTTCTATTTCGTGCACAGCTATTACATCGCCGCCGGTAACCCGCGCCAGGTGGTGGGTGGCGGGCACTATGGCGTCGACTTCGCTGCGGCCCTGGCCGACGGTTCGCGCTTTGCCGTGCAATTCCACCCGGAGAAGAGCCATACCCATGGCCTGCAATTGCTGCAGAACTTCGCCGCGTGGGACGGGCGCTGGTAATGGCCAAGAAGGTCAAGCCGCCGATCTTGAACCTCACTCCCCAGCAGGAGAGTGAGGCCACCGACAAGATCAAGCGTTTCATGGAAGACCGCTTCGAGCTCAAGCTCGGCTCGTTCGAGGTCGCAGAAATCCTCGAACTGTTCACCACTGAAATTGCTCCGCACTATTACAACAGGGCGATTTTCGATGTGCAGACGCACCTTAAAGAAAGGTTCGAAAGCATCGAAAGCGACTTGTGGGCGCTCGAGAAACCCTGATTTCCCGAGCAACGCTGAATATCGAATAAGGTTTGCCAGATGCTGATTATTCCCGCTATCGATCTCAAGGACGGCGCCTGCGTACGTCTGCGCCAGGGCCGCATGGAAGATTCCACGGTGTTCTCCGATGACCCGGTGAGCATGGCTGCCAAGTGGGTGGAAGGCGGCTGCCGTCGTCTGCATCTGGTGGACTTGAACGGTGCGTTCGAAGGCCAGCCGGTCAACGGCGAAGTGGTGACGGCGATCGCCAAGCGCTACCCGAACCTGCCGATCCAGATCGGCGGCGGTATCCGCTCCCTGGAAACCATCGAGCACTACGTGAAAGCAGGCGTGAGCTACGTGATCATCGGCACCAAGGCCGTGAAAGACCCGGCCTTCGTCGCCGAAGCCTGCCGTGCGTTCCCCGGCAAAGTGATCGTGGGCCTGGACGCCAAGGACGGTTTCGTCGCCACCGACGGCTGGGCCGAGATCAGCACCGTCCAGGTGATCGACCTCGCCAAGCAGTTTGAAGCCGACGGCGTCTCCGCCATCGTTTATACCGACATCGCCAAAGACGGCATGATGCAGGGCTGCAACGTACCGTTCACCGCTGCGCTGGCCGCCGCCACCAGGATCCCGGTGATCGCTTCCGGCGGTATCCACAACCTGGGCGACATCAAGTCGCTGCTGGACGCGAAGGCGCCGGGGATCATCGGCGCGATCACCGGCCGGGCGATCTATGAAGGCACCCTGGACGTCGCTGAAGCCCAGGCTTACTGCGACGCCTACAACGGCTGAGGACTGACCATGGCGCTGGCCAAACGCATCATCCCTTGCCTGGACGTCGACAACGGTCGCGTGGTCAAGGGCGTCAAGTTCGAGAACATCCGTGACGCCGGCGACCCGGTGGAGATCGCCCGTCGCTACGACGAACAGGGTGCCGACGAGATTACCTTTCTCGACATCACCGCCAGCGTCGATGGTCGCGACACCACGCTGCATACCGTGGAGCGCATGGCCAGCCAGGTGTTTATCCCGCTGACCGTGGGCGGTGGCGTGCGCACCGTGCAGGACATTCGCAACTTGCTGAATGCCGGCGCGGACAAGGTTTCGATCAACACCGCCGCGGTGTTCAACCCGGAATTTGTCGGCGAAGCCGCACAGCACTTCGGTTCGCAATGCATCGTGGTTGCCATCGACGCCAAGAAAGTCTCCGGCCCGGGCGAAACCCCGCGCTGGGAGATCTTCACCCACGGCGGGCGCAAGCCGACCGGGCTGGATGCCGTGCAGTGGGCGATGAAGATGGAAGCCCTGGGTGCCGGTGAAATCCTGCTGACCAGCATGGACCAGGACGGCATGAAAAACGGCTTCGACCTGGGCGTGACCCGCGCCATCAGCGATGCCCTGGGCATCCCGGTGATTGCTTCCGGCGGCGTCGGCAACCTGCAGCACCTGGCCGACGGCGTGATCGAAGGCCACGCCAGCGCAGTGCTGGCGGCGAGTATTTTCCACTTTGGCGAATACACCGTGCCTGAGGCCAAGGCCTACATGGCGGCGCGCGGTATCGTCGTACGCTAAACGTCACTGGACACCATGGCAGGCTCGCGGCACTCTCTGGGCTTGCCATGGATTCCGGTAACTTTCATGTTCAAAGACCTGCTGCTCGCCCTCGCCAGTACCACCGTTCTGCTGACGGGTTCGGCTTACGCTGATGAACCGTCCGACGGCGCTTCCCTGGTGTTGCTGACGGAAAACTTCCCGCCGTACAACATGGCGAAAAACGGCAAGAACTTCGCCAAGGAAGAGAACATCGAAGGCATTGCCGTGGACATCGTCCGCGAGACGTTCCAGCGTGCCGGTATTTCCTACAACCTGACCCTGCGGTTCCCTTGGGACCGGATCTACAAACTCGCCCTGGAAAAACCCGGTTACGGCGTGTTCGTGATGGCGCGCTTGCCGGACCGTGAGGCGCTGTTCAAATGGGTCGGCCCCATCGGCCCGGACGATTGGGTGCTGCTGGCCAAGGCTGACAGCAAGATTCAGCTGAGCGACCTTGAGCAGGCGCGGCGCTACAAGATCGGCGCCTACAAGGGCGACGCCATCGCCGAGAGCCTAGAGAAGCAGGGGCTCAAGCCGGTGATCGTGTTGCGGGATCAGGACAACGCGAAAAAGCTGGTGGATGGCCAGATCGACCTGTGGGCCACCGGGGACCCGGCGGGCCGTTATCTGGCACGCCAGGTCGGGGTGACCGGGCTCAAGACTGTGTTGCGTTTCAACAGCGCGGAGCTGTACCTGGCGCTGAACAAAAACGTGCCGGATGACGTAGTGGCGAAACTCCAGGCGGCCCTCGATCAGTTACGGCAGGAGGGTGTCGTCGATGAAATCATGGGGCGTTATCTCTAGGTTGTTTTCTGTGGGCTCGGGCACCGCTGCTGGTACTTCCTCTGGCTCCTCAACAGCAGTAACCGCCGCTTCAGGTTGCAGCAGCTCGCTGAAGTAGACGTTATCTCCGCTGGCATAGGTCAGGGTTGGCCCGAGCTGGCTGCCGTCAGCCCGCAATAGCTCGTATCGGCTTTTGACCAGGTAGGCAGCGATGGATTTATTCGCCGGGATGTAAGCCATCACATCCGCCACGCCCTCCCGTTCCCAGCCTTGTGCGGTCAAGCCCGTATGCGTGAAGTCGCGATTGAGGTTGGCACTGATACTCAACGGATGGCGGGGTGCCCAGGCAGCCTTTATATCGACGCCGGTCAAGGAGCGCAGGCCCAAGGAGAAGTCACTGATCTCTCCTTTTGCGAATACCCAACTGAAGGTTTGGCTTGCTGGCGTGGTGTTTTGACCGCTGGCCACCAAGCTGTACTGGTCGATTCTTTTCAACCGATATACCGGGCACGTTTGCAGTTTTTCCAGGGGCGTCAGGGTCGGGTCGTTCACGGTAAACCAGGGCAGTTCGCACACATGAATGCCCTCTGTTACCTGCTCCGGCATCGTGCGTCCTGGTGCCATTTCGGGTGAAAGTGGCGGCAAATCCTCGGAATGAAGCGCAAGGTCCAGCCGCAGGGCGTGCACCGGGCTTTGCCTGGTTGGCTTGGCATAGCCCTCGGCGCCGGTAAAGGTGCCCGGTGCCAGGTAGGCTTGGCCAGGAGCTGCTTGCGACGGGGAGACACCCCAGGCGCTGAAGTCCCGGTGGGCGCCGCTGCCTTGGTCGCTCCAGATCAATTGGTCGACATAGGCCTGAGTCACCAGGTCTTCTCTGACACAGCGGATGGTATTGCGTGGTGGTTTGTCGTTACCGAGGCCACAGACCAGCCCCATCGCCACATAACCTTCTGGAGCGGTGGGCCGCCAGATTGAGAAATTGGCGCGCGCCCTTGGTCCCGAGTGTTCCCAGACTCTCTCGAAGTCGACGGGGGGCCGCAAGGCGGTGCCATTCTCCCGGTCAACTTCGCTGACAACCGCGACGATGTTCAGTTGATTGATGTTGTGGTAACCCGCCACCGCCACATCACCCAGCGGGACGAAGTTGCCCAGCGCGTCGGAGGATGTGCTCGGGCGCCAGAAGGTCACGGGTTTTTCGGCGCGAGTGCCTTTGTCGTTCCATACAGGAACGAACTCGGTGGTGAAGTTGATCAGCAGGTCTTTGTATTGCAGTGAGTTCATCTACAGACTCTCCAGTGGATACGAAGATCCACTATCGAAGAGTCCGCTCGGTCAGGCGCGGTAGCTATATAGCACTAGCGGTAAGTGCCGTTTTTTCCGTGCCCGGCCATGGCCTGGTTGCTGCGCAGGCTGATCATCAACTTGATATCGATCCACTCGACGCCCTGGGCCTTGAGCTTGGGCAGCTCACGTTCGAGTACCGCCAGGGTCTGTGGATAAGGGTGGCCGATCATCACCGCCGACCCCTGTTTGTGGGCCAGCTTGATCGCGGTCTGCAGCTGGGTGGTGATGGCCGCTTCGGTGCGTTCGTCGTCGAGGAACACATCCCGCGAGACGCTGGCCAGGCCAATCTTTTGCGCCTCGGCGGCGGCGACGGTTTTAGCGCTGGTGCGGCTGTCGACGAAGAACTTGTGGCGTCGTTGCAGCTCCCCCATCAACCAGGCCATGGCCTCCGGCTGGGCGGTCATGCGGCTGCCCATGTGGTTGTTGATGCCGGCGGTGTAGGGCACGGCCTTGAAGGCCGCGTCCAGGCGTTTGCCCAGCTCTTCGATAGGCAGGTCGGGGTGCCAGGCGAACGGGCCGGTGGCCGGGTCCATGGGCATGTGCAGGATGACGATCTTGCCGGCCTTGTGGGCTTCGCGGGCGAATTCGGCGGCGTGGGGTGTGTCGGGCATGATCGCCGTGGTCACCGGGCCGGGCAGGGCGAGCACACGACGATCCCGGGGCAGGTTTTGCCCAAGGTCGTCGATGATCAGGGTCAGGTAGGCTTTGTGTTCAGCGGGGGCTGCACTGGCGGGGTTGCCTTGGGCGACACCCGCCAGACAGCACAGCAAAGCGATGATCAGTCCACGGCGCATATCAACGGCTGCGCGTAATGCTCAGGCCCTTGAGCAGGCTCAGCGCCTGGGCCAACTGATAATCGTCGTCCTGCGGCATCGGTTTGGCTTTCGAGCCGCTGCCGGTCGGCTGGTCGGCGCCGCCGTTGCCATTGCCCAGGTGGCCTTGCAGGTCCGCTTCCTTGTAGAACTCGCTGTCGGCTTCGTTGGTGATCTTGGCCTTGCGCACTTCGATGTCCGGCACGATGCCCTGGGCCTGGATCGAGCGACCGTTCGGCGTGTAGTACAGCGCCGTGGTGATCTTCAAGGCACGCTCGTTGTTCAGCGGCAGCACGGTTTGCACCGAGCCTTTGCCGAAGCTGGTGGTGCCCATCAGCACGCCGCGTTTCTGGTCTTGCAGGGCGCCGGCGACGATTTCCGAAGCCGAGGCGCTGCCGCCGTTGATCAGCACAACCATCGGCACGCCTTCGCTGAGGTCGTTGCCGGTGGCCGAGAAGCGCAGCTCGGAGTTGGCGATACGGCCCTTGGTGTAGACGATCAGGCCCTTGGTGATGAAGTGGTCGACCACTTCCACCGCGGCCTGCAACACGCCGCCCGGGTTGTTGCGCAGGTCGAGCACGATGCCGCTGAGTTTCTTGCCGTTGTCTTTGCGCAGCTTGGCGAGGGCCTTGGCCACTTCGTCGCCGGTCTTGACCTGGAACTGGGTGATACGGATGTAGCCGTAGCCCGACTCCAGCAGCTGGCTCTTCACGCTCTTGACCGTGATGGTGGCGCGGGTCAGGGTCACGTCGAACGGCGTGCCGCCGTCGCGCACCAGGGTCAGGGTGATTTTCTGGCCGATCTTGCCGCGCATCTTGTCGACGGCTTCGGTCATGGTCTGGCCGCGGGTCGGCTGGCCGTTGATCTTGACGATAAAGTCACCGGCCTGGATGCCGGCCTTGGACGCAGGGGTGTCATCGATCGGCGAAACGACCTTGATGTTGCCGTCGTCGGCGCCGACTTCAATGCCCAGGCCACCGAATTCACCGCTGGTGCTCTCCTGCAGCTCGGCGAAATCTTCCGGGCCCAGGTAGGCGGAGTGCGGGTCAAGGTTGCTGAGCATGCCCTTGATGGCATTTTCCAGCAGGGTCTTGTCGTCCACAGGTTCGACATAAGCGGCCTTGATCCGGTCCATGACCTCGGCAAAGGTGCGCAACTCGTCCAGCGGCAGCGGGGCCTTGGTGGTCGCGGCCGTGGCCGACTGGGCGGTCTGGTCGGCGAATGCCAAAGGCGCGCCGATCACCAGAGCGATCGTCAGGGCCAGCGATGTGAGGCGGGACAAATGCAGCATGTCGAACGAACTCCTAATGTAGATGCGACCCTTATCCTTGGGTACGGCACCATTGTGCCGGGTCGCTCGGGCGGCCCTGCTGACGAATAGCGAAGTACAGCGCCGGGGTGTCCTGGCCACCACTGTTACCGACAGTGGAGATGGATTCACCGGCTTTTACAACATCACCTGCCGCTTTAAGCAAAGTTTGATTGTGGCCGTAAAGGCTCAAATAGCCATTACCGTGGTCAAGAATCACCAGCAAACCTGCACCACGCAGCCAATCGGCGAATACCACGCGGCCGCCGTGGATAGCGTGGACCTGGGTGCCGGCACCGGCACTGATCATCACACCGTCCCACTTGGCGCGGGTGTCATCGCCACGGGTTTCACCAAAGCGTGCCAGTAATCGACCATCAACTGGCCATGGAAGTTTGCCCCGAGCTGAAGCAAAAGGTCCGCCGAAGGATTCGCCGGCGCTGGAAACCAGCGGGCCAGGCGCTGCACGCGCCGGTTTACGCGGGGCCGGGGCGTCGGTAGTGGCGCTGGCGACTGCCTCGGCGGCTTCACGCTCGCGCTTTTTTTCGGCTTCCTGCTGGGCAATCAGCGCTTTTTGCCGCGCCTGCTCTGCCTCACGGGCCTGGCGCGCCAGGGTTTCCTCGATGGTTTTCAGGACTTTACCGAGGTCGGCCTGGTCTTGCTCGCGGGCCTGGAGCTTGGCGTCACGGGCCTTCACGTCGTCATTCAGCTTGGCCAGCGCCTGCTGGCGCTCCTTGCGGACCTTGTCCAGTTCGTCGCGCTGGCTGTCGAGGGCGGTTTTCTGGTCGAGCAGCTGCGACTGCTGGTTGGCGATTTCCTGCTCGACGTTGGCCAACTGGCGCAGGGTCTCGTTGAAGCTTTTCAGTTGCTCCAGGCGGGCCTTGCTCAGGTAGTCGTAATAGGTAAGGGTGCGGGCGAACTTTTCCGGGTTCTGCTGGTTGAGCAGCAGCTTGAGGTATTCCTGGCGGCCGTTCTGGTAAGCGGCGCGGGCCTGGATCGCGATCAGGCGTTGCTGTTCAACGCGGGCGCTCTGGAGTTTTTTTTTCTCAGCGTCGAGTCGCTCCAGTTCCGACTCGCTCTTCTTTAGTTCTTTTTGCAGCTCCTGGACCTGCTTCTCCAGCTTGCCCATCTCGGTTTCCGTGCCGCGCAGGTCTTTCTGCACGCCGGACTTCTCTTCCTGGAGCTTGCCGAGCAGCTTCTTCAGCTCGGTAATGTCCTGACGCGTAGCGTCCAACTGTTGTTGGGTTTGTGCGCGCTCATCGGCAAACGCCGGTTGGAGCAGGCAGACAAGAGCAAGGGTAATCAAGGCGCGAAGCATAGAGGCGGGCGACACCAGGGAAAGGGACGGCCTAGTATGCCCGCCAAGCGCTGCAAAAAAAACGCCCAATTCGGCTTGGCAGGCAAGTTAGGTGCCCAGTGGCCGCATTCTGCAAGCAATTGTGGGCAAGTCCCATAGCCCTTTGAAGGCGACGAGCGGTTGAGAGCGTCGTGTCGTGCTTCTGCAGTTGTTTTGTGTGCTTCGCGAAATGCCTTGAAATGCTCCACCCTGACGGTGCATTTGCGCTCGGAATAGACTCTTCGGCCCTGTTAATCCGACGGTCGGCATAGTCAGTAATGCCTTGTATTCACGAGTCAAAAGGCCAGCATACGTGGCTTGATTATGGGCTTCCCGATCTTCGTAGTCTGGATCGGGCCTTGCGAGCGCGTCCACTTGAGGAAGTGGCCGCCGGCAATGACGTCGAAGCGGCCATCGATATAGTCGCAATGCATTTTGGCATTGCCCATTCGAGCTGTTCGGAAGTAGAAGTTGCCTCGCCTTTGGGGCAAATAGCGATCAGGCGTAGCTGTCTGCAGCACATTGTTGAAAAGCGGCAGGACGCCAGAGAGCGTTATGTCAGGTTCGCCTTGGACACATTGACGGGGCCTCTGGAAATATGGCGTGTTGCTTATAGCGATTGCTCCGCCCGTTTAGCATTCATTGGGGCTTATGAATCCAGGAGGCAGATACTGGTGGTGGTCAATATTCAGGCTGGCAATGTGCTGTGGAACTTCATGCAGGCAGACGCCAAGGCCTTGAACAAGCATCGTCATGGTGAGTTGCTCTACAAGCGTTACGAGCTTTTGTGACGCCCAAAGAAAAGGGCAGCTCTTTCGAACTGCCCTAAGTAGTGCTTGCTTGATATTCATATACACACCCTCAAGCAGGGGTGTGGAGGTCTCACCCTACGCGGATATCCAGCCATCTGCGGGGTTCCTACGCCAGTTATCGCCGCTGGAGGCAACTGGTTTCGCGCTCAAGTCCATTATTGACGGGCTGCCTGTTTTGAGCAACCCCTGAACTGTGTCAGACCAGAATCGAAGTGCCAGTCATCTCTTTCGGCTTCTCCAGCCCCATCAGCATCAACATGGTCGGTGCCACGTCGGCCAGCACGCCGCCATCACGTACTTTAAAGTCACGTTTGCCGACGTAGATGAATGGCACCGGCTCGGTGGTGTGGGCGGTGTGGGCCTGGCCGGTGGATTCGTCGGACATTTGCTCGCAGTTGCCGTGGTCGGCGGTGATCAGCGCTTCGCCGCCCACCTTGTCCAGGGCGTCGACGATGCGGCCGACGCACAGGTCCAGGCATTCCACGGCTTTTACCGCCGCTTCCAGGTTGCCGCTGTGGCCCACCATGTCACCGTTGGCGTAGTTGACCACGATCACGTCGTAGCGCTGGTGTTCGATGGCGTCGACGATCTTGTCCGTGACTTCCGGGGCACTCATCTCCGGCTGCAGGTCGTAGGTGGCGACTTTCGGCGACGGGATCAGGATGCGTTCTTCACCCGGGAACGGTTCTTCACGACCGCCGGAGAAGAAGAAGGTGACGTGGGCGTATTTCTCGGTTTCGGCAATGCGCAGTTGGGTCTTGCCGTTTTTCGCCAGGTAATCCCCCAGCACGTTTTCCAGGCTGCCCGGGGCGAATGCCGACGGGGCCGGGATGTTGGCGGCGTATTGGGTCAGCATCACGAATTCGACTTTCGGCTGGCGGGCGCGCTCGAAGTCCTTGAAGCCGGCATCGACGAATACGTGGCTCAGCTCGCGGGCACGGTCGGCGCGGAAGTTCATGAACACCACGGCGTCGCCATCTTCGACCTTGACCGGTTCGCCGATGGTGGTGGCCTTGACGAATTCGTCACTCTCGCCACGGGCGTAGGCGGCTTCCAGGCCTTCCTGGGCGGTGGCGGCGTTGAATTCGGCCTGGCCGTCGACGATCAGGTTGTAGGCCTGTGCCACGCGGTCCCAGCGGTTGTCGCGGTCCATGGCGAAGTAGCGGCCAACCAGGCTGGCGATGCGGCCTTTGCCGAGGGTCTTGAAGGTTTCATCCAGCAGTTCGATGGAGGACTGGGCACTTTTCGGCGGGGTGTCGCGGCCGTCGAGGAACGCGTGCAGGTAGATCTTCTCGGCGCCGCGCTTGAAGGCCAGTTCGGCCATGGCGATCAGGTGGTCCTGGTGGCTGTGGACGCCGCCGTCCGACAGCAGGCCCATGAAGTGCACGGCCTTGCCGGCCTTGACCGCTTTATCCACTGCCGCGCAGATGTTTGGGTTCTCGAAAAACTCACCGTCGCGGATCGCTTTGGTCACGCGGGTGAAGTCTTGATAGACCACTCGTCCGGCACCGAGATTCATATGGCCGACTTCCGAGTTGCCCATTTGGCCGTCCGGCAGGCCAACATCCATGCCCGAGCCCGAGATCAGGCCGTTCGGAACGGTAGCGCTCAGACGGTCCAGTACTGGCTTGCTGGCCGAGTACACGGCGTTGTCGTGGTGGCTTTCACTGTGTCCGAAGCCATCGAGAATTATCAGGACCAAAGGTTTAGGCGTAGTAGTCATAGATCCTCTCGCGGCGGTAATGAATGAAGGGAATAGAAAAGGGAGTGGCAGTTTAAAGCGAAGTTCCGACCACGTCACCGCTTTACGGGGGTTGGCCGACCATGACGGCTGTGTATACTTACCGCCATTTTAACGCCCTGGAACCTCCTTGATGGTTGATCACCTGATTGCATTTGCCACTACCCACTATTTGCTCGCTGGTGCGTTCGTCGTACTGCTGGCGCTGCTGATCGCTCACGAATTGAGCCGCGGTGGCCGCAGCCTCAGCACGTCCGAGCTGACCGCCCTGGTCAACAAGGATGAGGCCGTAGTGGTGGACATTCGTCCCGCCAAGGATTTCGCCGCCGGTCACATTGTCGGCGCGCTGAACATTCCCCAGGACAAACTGATTTCGCGCCTGGCCGAGCTGGAAAAGCACAAGGCCAAGACCATTATCCTGGTCGACGCCCAGGGCCAGCACTCCGGCACCCACGCCCGCGAGATGCTGAAAACCGGCTTCAACGCCGCCAAACTGTCGGGTGGTATTTCCAGCTGGCGTGGCGATAACCTGCCGCTGGTGAAGTGATATGAGCCAGGTTGTCGTTTATTCCAGCGATTATTGCCCTTATTGCTCGCATGCCAAGGCCCTGCTCAGGAAGAAGGGCGTCGCCTTCGAAGAGATCAAGGTTGATGGCAAGCCCCAGTTGCGCGCCGAGATGACCAGGAAGGCAGGGCGTTCATCCGTGCCACAGATCTGGATTGGTGATGAGCATATCGGTGGATGCGATGACCTGGTCGCCCTGGACAGCGCCGGTAAACTGGATGCGCTGCTTCACGTCTGACTCCTAACCCCTAAAAGACCCCAAGATCACGAAGGATCTGCGATGACTGACCAACAGAACACCGAAGCGGCAGCAGAAGAAGCTCAAGGCCCACAATTTTCCCTGCAGCGTATTTACGTGCGTGACTTGTCGTTCGAAGCGCCGAAAAGCCCGGCCATCTTCCGTCAGGAATGGACCCCGAGCGTTGCGCTGGACCTGAACACCCGTCAGAAGGCCCTGGAAGGTGACTTCCACGAGGTCGTGCTGACCCTGTCGGTCACCGTCAAGAACGGCGAAGAAGTGGCCTTCATTGCTGAAGTGCAACAGGCCGGTATCTTCCTGATCCAGGGCCTGGACGAAGCGTCCATGAGCCACACCCTGGGCGCGTTCTGCCCGAACATCCTGTTCCCGTATGCCCGTGAGACCCTGGACAGCCTGGTCACCCGTGGCTCGTTCCCGGCGCTGATGCTGGCTCCGGTGAACTTCGATGCCCTGTATGCGCAAGAGCTGCAGCGCATGCAACAGGAAGGCTCGCCAACGGTTCAGTAAGCTGTTCTGAGCAACGACGCCGATCCAATGTGGGAGCGGGCTTGCTCGCGAATGCGGTACTTCAGTCGATATCTTCGTTGACTGGCACTCCGCTTTCGCGAGCAAGCCCGCTCCCACATTCGTTATGCAGTGTTACTTGAACCCCAGTTGCCGCCAACCTTCGTAAACCGCGACGGCCACGGTGTTGGACAGGTTCAGGCTGCGGCAGCCTTCGCGCATCGGCAGGCGCAGGCGGTGGCCGTCTGGCAGGGCGTCCAGCACGTCTGCCGGCAAGCCCCGGCTTTCCGGGCCGAACAGGAAGGCGTCGCCTTCGGCAAAGCTGGCATCATGGAACGGCCGCGAACCCTTGGTGGTAAACGCGAACAACCGTGGGTGGTTCAGGCTTTCCAGGCAGCTGGCAAGGTCGGCGTGGCGTTGCAGGGTGGCGTACTCGTGGTAGTCCAGCCCGGCGCGGCGCAGGCGCTTGTCGTCCATGTCGAAACCCAAGGGCTCGATCAAATGCAGGTGGCAGCCACTGTTGGCGCACAGCCTGATAACGTTGCCGGTATTCGGCGGAATTTCTGGTTGAAAAAGGATGACGTGAAACATGCACGGCTCCGAAGGCAAAGATGCGCTGCATTCTACCCCTGAAGAAGACCCCAGGCCGAAGCTATTGCCACGGGTTTTAGGCTCGTTGGCGATTGTCGGCTTGATGGTGGGCCTGATGATCGGCCGGCTGACCACGCCAGACCCGGTTGAGCTGCAGCAGGTAGAGCCCGCCGCCGATGGCCTGGTGGTGTGGTTCAACAGCGAACCCAAGCTGCACGGCGAGCATATCGACGGCACCGTGGCGCTGCTGTTCGATGCGCTTGGCAAGGCCCACGGCGGCCAATTGAAGGTCAATGACAAGGATGTGAACTGGCGCGTACGCAAGACCGATGGCGGCTTGCTGCTGAACCTGGTGGCGGCTCGGCCGTTGCGCGGGGAGTGGTCGGGAGAGAAGGCCGATGGACGCTGGCGGGTGGAGATCCATCTCCAGGAGCAATAAAAGAGGGAATCCCCGGCCTGCCTGTACCAAGGTTCCCAAAACGGGCTGGGGCTATGGGCGCGTTGCCTCATAAGCCCCGGGTGTAAAGAAGGGAGTTCCCGGCCTGCCTGTACCAGGGCTCCCAAAACGGGGTGAAGCCAAAGGCTTCGGTGTTAAAGAGGGAATCCCCGGCCTGCCTGTACCGAGGTTCCCGAAACGGGTGTGGGGCGCGACGCGATCCGCATCAAGCACCCCGGGTGTTAAAGAGGGGATTCTCGGCCTGCCTGTACCAAGGTCCCCGAAACTGGGTAGTAACAGGGTTATTGCAGGGCGCGTGCCAGAATTGCGAAGTGGCGCCAAAAAATTTCTTCAGAAAGCGCAAAGCCCCGGAATACGGGGCTTTGGCTTTTTTTGGTTTTAATATTTTCTTAACAAGGCATGGGTTGCAGGCGTTGGATAAGTGCGCGATGCCGGTTCGTGGTGCATTGAAGCGGTGCACAGTGCTGAAACCTTGTGGAGATCCAAATGTGGGAGCGGGCTTGCTCGCGAAGGCGGCGCGTCAGTCGATACTTATGTTGACTGAACCATCGCCTTCGCGAGCGAGCCCGCTCCCACACTGGATCTTCGGTGTACTTGAGGGATCAATCAGCCTTCATCGCCCTCATCATCATCCCCACCGTCAACCTTCATCCCCAGCTCCTTGATCTTGCGTGTCAGCGTATTGCGGCCCCAGCCCAGCAGCACGGCGGCGTCGCGACGACGTCCAGCAGTATGCTTGAGGGCGGTTTCGATCATGATCCGCTCGAAAGCCGGCACAGCGCTGTCCAGCAGGTTCGACTGGCCACGTGCCAGGGCCTGGTCGGCCCACTGGCGCAGCGCCTGCTCCCAGTTGGTCACCGGTGCCGAATCCTGCGGCAGGCTCAGCAGCTCAGGCGGCAGGTCGCTGATATGCACTTCGCGCCCCGAAGCCATCACCGTGATCCAGCGGCAGGTGTTCTCCAGCTGACGCACGTTGCCCGGCCATGGCAGGTTCTTCAGGTATTCCTCGGTCTCGCTTTTCAGCAGCTTCGGCTCGACGGCCAGCTCCTGGGCGGCGCGGCTGAGGAAGTGACGGGCCAGGGTCGGGATGTCCTCGCGACGGTCCGACATCCGTGGGATGTGGATGCGGATCACGTTCAGGCGGTGGAACAAGTCTTCACGGAATTTCCCGGCGTGCACCAGGGTTTCCAGGTTCTGGTGCGTCGCCGCGATGATACGTACGTCGACCTTGACTGGCGTGTGCCCGCCTACCCGATAAAACTCGCCGTCGGCCAGGACCCGCAGCAAGCGCGTCTGGGTGTCGGCCGGCATGTCGCCGATTTCATCGAGGAACAGCGTGCCGCCGTCGGCCTGTTCAAAACGGCCACGGCGCAGGTTGGCCGCACCGGTGAACGCGCCTTTTTCATGGCCGAACAGTTCCGACTCCATCAAGTCTTTCGGGATCGCCGCCATGTTCAGCGCAATGAACGGCGACGCCGCCCGTGGGCTGTGACGGTGCAGGGCGTGGGCCACCAGCTCTTTACCGGTACCCGACTCGCCATTGATCAGCACGGTGATGTTGGAGTGGCTCAAGCGCCCGATGGCGCGAAACACTTCCTGCATCGCCGGCGCTTCGCCGATGATTTCCGGGGTACGCGTCAGGGCCGGCGGGGCTTCCTGGTTCTGCTGTTCCTGGGCGTGCTGGTTGGCGCGTTTTACCAGCGCCACCGCTTCGTCCACGTCGAACGGTTTTGGCAGGTATTCAAAGGCGCCGCCCTGATAGGACGCGACAGCGCTGTCCAGGTCCGAGTGCGCGGTCATGATGATCACCGGCAGGCGCGGGTGCTGCTCGCGAATCCGCGCCAGCAAGTCCAGGCCACTGGCGCCGGGCATGCGGATGTCGGAGATGATCACATCGGGCTGCTGGCGAGCCAGGCGGCTCATCACCCCGTCGGCGCTGTCGAAGCTCTGGGTGGTCATGCCTTCCTGTTGCAAGGCTTTCTCCAGGACCCAGCGGATAGAACGGTCGTCATCGACGATCCAGACAGTTTCACTACGGCTCATGTCGATGGGGCTCCTTGTTCCAGTGGCAGAAAGATCGAGAAGGTGGTGTGACCGGGATGGCTCTCACATTCGATCAAACCCTGGTGCTGGCTGATGATGTTCTGGGTAATGGCCAGGCCGAGCCCGGTACCGTCCGGGCGGCCGCTGACCATTGGGAAAAAGATGGTTTCCTGCAGTTCTGCAGGGATGCCGGGGCCGTTGTCGATGATCTCGACCTTGGTCACCAGGCGATGGCGCACGTGGCCAATGGTGAACTGGCGCAGGGCACGGGTGCGCAGGCTGATGCGGCCCAGGCGCAGCTCGTTCTGGCTGCTGATGGCCTGCATGGCGTTACGCACGATATTGAGCACCGCCTGGATCATCTGCTCGCGGTCGATCAATACGTCGGGAATGCTTGGGTCGTAGTCGCGCACCAAGGTGATGCAGCCCTGGCTTTCGGCCTCCACCAACTGGCAAACCCGCTCCAGCACTTCGTGCACGTTGGTCATTGCCAGAGACGGCAGCTTGTTGGAGCCGAGCATGCGGTCTACCAGGTTACGCAGGCGGTCGGCTTCCTCGATGATGACGTTGGTGTAGTCCTTGAGGTTTTCGTCCGGCAGCTCGCGGGCCAGCAGCTGTGCGGCACCGCGAATCCCGCCCAGGGGGTTCTTGATCTCATGGGCCAGGCCGCGCACCAGCATCTTGCTGGTTTCCTGCTTGGACAGCTGCGCCTCTTCCTTGGTGATGCGCAGCAGGCGATCGCGGGGATGCACCTCCAGCAGCAACAAGGTGGCGCCGTGGCTGAGGATCGGTGTTACCGCGTAGTCGACGGTGAGGGTCTGGCCGGTGAGGGCGGTGAGCATCGCTTCGCGCTTGGTGAACGGGTGCGCCTGCTCCACGGCCTGGCGCAACGAGCTCAAGGCCTCGGCCGACTCAGTGAACAGCTCACTGATGAATTGCCCATGGCTGCGCTGCCCGCTGATGGCCAGCAGCATCTCCGCCGCCGGGTTCATGTACTCAAGGCGCAGTTCGTCATTGAGCAGAATGGTCGCGGTGGTCAGGTTGTCGAGTAACAGGCGGTGCAGTGCGTCGCTGATGGTCATTAGGACCTCTTTTGGAGCAAGGCGCGGGCTTGAGGCACACGCTGATACAAGGAAAATGCAAAAACCAAACCAAAGCTCCGAAAAGAAGCGTTAAAGCCCTGAAATGGGGGATTAAGGCGCGAAACTGTGGCGTTCTGCCAGCTTGGACGGGAAGTTTCGAACCAAAATGGGTTGCGTAAGTGGGAAGGGTGCAGCGTATCGCACCAATATAGTGCGGTTTTGAAAAGTCTGTTCAGGAAGCTGGTGGCAGCGACTGATTGGCTGAATGGGTCGGATCTAAATTGTGGGAGCGGGCTTGCTCGCGAAGGCGGCGTGTCAGTCATGCATATATCAACTGACACACCGCCATCGCGAGCAAGCCCGCTCCCACATTTTGATGGGGTTCGCAATTTTAGATTTTATAGATACACAGCTCGGCAGTGGCGCGGATAATTGCCAGCTGGTGCAGCGAGTCTTTGGCAGGTGCGTGATTGGCCTGGGCCAGCCATTGCGGGCATTGCGGGTTGGTGCGCTCCGGGGTGAAGTCCGCCAGCTGTTGCAGCAGGCGTTTTTGCAGCAGGTCCAGTTTAGGGCGGATCTGGCCGACCAGATCCGGGCGTGGGTCATTCGGCGCCTTGCCTTGCAGCTGCCAGTCGGAAAGGTGGGCGTACTGCACTAGTTTGTTCGCCTCGATCTGGGCCGAGAAAAACTGCTCGGCCTGTGCCGGTGCCAGTTTGTAGCTCGGCGCCTGGGCGACGACGCTGGCGATCACGTCCTGCTCCCGTGGGCGGTCTTCGACGGGCTTGTGGCTGTCCCATTTGCTCAGGGCCACCTGGTCGGCAATCGCCAGGCGTTCGGCAATGCTGTCGAGCAGCGGGGCGAGGGTGGGTGGTGCTGCGAATACATTGGCGCTGATGGCCAGCAAGATGAACCCAATTTTGAGTTTCAAGGCAGATCCCTCTTCTGTAGGGGCGAGCTTGCTCGCGAAGGTCGTTAACGATAACGCGTAAGTATTGAAGAAATGCGGTGCCTTTGAATTTTTCGCGGGCAAGCCGGCTCCCACAGGGTTTTGCGGGCAAAAAAAGACCTCCCGAAGGAGGCCTTTTTCATCACGCCGCGTTACGCAGCGCTACCGGATCAGCAGCTGTAGTACAGCTCGTATTCCAGTGGGTGTACGAAGGTGCGGACCTTGATTTCTTCTTCGCTTTTCAGGGCGATGTAGGCATCGATAAAGTCGTCGCTGAACACGCCGCCTTTGGTCAGGAACGCACGGCCCTTGTCCAGCTCTTCCAGGGCTTCTTTCAGGCTGCCGCACACTTGTGGGATCTCTTTGGCCTCTTCAGGCGGCAGGTCGTACAAGTTTTTGTCGGCGGCATCGCCAGGGTGGATCTTGTTCTGGATACCGTCCAGGCCGGCCATGACCAGGGCAGCGAAGGCCAGGTACGGGTTGGCTGCCGGATCCGGGAAACGGGCTTCGATACGGCGAGCGCGAGGGCTGGACACGTAAGGAATACGGATCGAGGCGGAGCGGTTGCGAGCCGAGTAGGCCAGCATTACCGGAGCTTCGAAACCTGGAACCAGACGCTTGTAGGAGTTGGTCGATGGGTTGGTGAAGCCGTTCAGGGCCTTACCGTGCTTGATGATACCGCCGATGAAGTACAGGGCAGTGTCGGACAGGCCGGCATAACCTTCGCCAGCGAAGGTGTTCTTGCCTTCTTTGGCGATGGACAGGTGAACGTGCATACCCGAACCGTTATCGCCGTACAGAGGCTTAGGCATGAAGGTAGCGGTACGGCCGTAGGCATCAGCCACGTTGTGTACGCAGTACTTCAGGGTCTGAACTTCGTCAGCCTTGGCAACCAGGGTGTTGAACTTCACGCCGATTTCGTTCTGGCCGGCAGTCGCCACTTCGTGGTGGTGAACTTCGATGACCAGGCCCATCTCTTCCATGGCGTTGCACATGGAGGTACGGATTTCGTGGTCGTGGTCGAACGGAGGAACCGGGAAGTAGCCGCCTTTGATACCTGGACGGTGGCCTTTGTTGCCGCCTTCCACGTCCTGGTCGGACATCCACGAACCTTGTTCGGAGAAGATCTTGAACATGGAGCCAGAGATGTCGGACTTGAACTTGACCGAATCAAAGATGAAGAATTCTGGTTCCGGGCCTACGAATACGGTGTCGCCGATACCGGTCGACTTCAGGTATTCCTCGGCACGCTTGGCGATCGCACGTGGGTCACGGTCGTAGCCCTGCATGGTCGAAGGCTCGATCACGTCGCAGACGATGATCAAGGTTGGGTCTTCGGTGAACGGGTCGAGTACGGCAGTGCTGTCGTCCGGCATCAGGATCATGTCGGACGCTTCGATTCCTTTCCAGCCGGCAATGGAGGAGCCGTCGAACATTTTGCCTTCTTCGAAGAAGGCGTCATCCAGCGCGTCGCGAGCCGGCATGGTCACGTGGTGCTGAGTGCCTTTGGTGTCCGTGAAGCGCAGATCAATCCATTTGACGTCATGATCTTTGATGAGTTGAACCGACTTCGACATAGTGTCCTCCGGGTGGCTTCGGGCTGGGGTAGTGGAGTAGCCCTTAGAATGTGGGTGATGCCGGCGCGAATACTCGACCAAGGCAACCTGCCTCACAAGAGAGCAAATTGCATGCCAGTGCCCCGACATGGGTTTTTTGCCACAAAAACGCCCCTATAAAGGTGCAATCCGCTGAAACGGAAGAAATTGCGCACCGCAATGTAGCGCTTATTTTGGTTTATGGCCCGTTTTGGTGCGCGAAAGGTCAGTTGCATATTAACTGGTTAAACCTTGAGCGATTTCCGCTATAATCCGCGCCCCCCTTTTTCGGCTGGGCCTGCGCGCGCTGTTTTCATGAAATTAATCGTTAAAGTCTTCCCCGAGATCACCATCAAGAGCCGACCGGTACGGATGCGTTTCATCCGTCAATTGGCCAAGAACATCCGTGCCGTGCTCCGCGATCTGGACCCGGCTGTGGTGGTGAATGGTGTGTGGGACAATCTCGAGCTGGAAACCCGCCTCACAGACCCCAAGGCCCTGAAGGACATGACCGAGCGCCTGAGCTGCGTGCCGGGCATCGCGCATTTCCTGCAGGTCGACGAGTACCCGCTGGGCGACTTCGACGACATCACCGAAAAGTGCAAGCAGCACTACGGCGATGTGCTGGCAGGCAAGGTGTTTTCAGTGCGTTGCAAACGCGCCGGCAAGCACCCGTTCAGCTCCATGGATGTCGAGAAATACGTGGGCAGCAAGCTGCGTCGCGAGTGCGGCGCTGCCGGAATTTCCCTGAAAGAGCCGCAAATTGAAGTGCGGATGGAAATTCGCGACCAACGGTTGTTTGTGATCCACAGCCAGCACGACAGCATCGGCGGCTACCCGCTGGGTGCCCTGGAACAGACCCTGGTATTGATGTCCGGCGGTTTCGATTCCACTGTCGCGGCCTACCAGATCATGCGCCGCGGGCTGATGAGCCACTTCTGCTTCTTCAACCTGGGCGGGCGTGCACACGAATTGGGCGTGATGGAAGTCGCGCATTACATCTGGAAGAAGTACGGCAGCTCGCAACGGGTGCTGTTTGTCAGCGTACCGTTCGAGGAAGTCCTGGGAGAAATTCTCGGGAAAGTCGATAACAGTCATATGGGCGTAGTATTGAAGCGTATGATGTTACGCGCTGCGTCCCGAATCGCGGATCGGCTGGAAATCGACGCACTGGTCACCGGTGAAGCGATTTCCCAGGTGTCCAGCCAGACCCTGCCGAACCTGTCGTTGATCGACTCTGTGACCGAGAAGCTGGTACTGCGCCCGCTGATCGCCAGTCACAAGCAAGACATCATCGACCTGGCGACCCAGATCGGCACGGCGGATTTCGCCAAGCACATGCCGGAATATTGCGGGGTCATCTCGGTGAACCCCAAGACCCACGCCAAGCGCAACCGCGTGGAGTACGAAGAACAACAGTTCGATATGGCGGTGCTCGAGCGTGCGCTTGAGAACGCCAAGCTGGTGCCGATCGATCGGGTTATCGACGAATTGGGCCAGGATTTGCAGATCGAAGAAGTCAGCGAGGCTCTGGCCGGTCAGATCATCATCGACATCCGTCACCCGGATGCCGCTGAAGACGAGCCGCTGGAAATTGCTGGCATCGACGTACAAACGCTGCCGTTCTATGCATTGAATGCGCGTTTCAAGGAACTGGATGACAGCCGTCAGTACCTGTTGTATTGCGACAAAGGCGTGATGAGTCGCCTGCATGCCCACCATTTGCTCAGTGAGGGGCATGCCAATGTGCGCGTTTATCGACCGAGCTAAGAGCCCGGGGCTGTTTGCCTGTGGCCTGCGTCACCGGCCCCCCGACTCTGCCGTCAAGCTGTAACGGCAAGGCCTGACTCTACTGTTAATCGCTGCCACGACCTGTCAGCACACCGAATCCTCTGATCGAGATACACAAGTGATCGAAAATCTACGCAACATCGCCATCATTGCTCACGTTGACCATGGTAAGACCACCCTGGTAGACAAACTCTTGCGTCAATCCGGCACCCTGGAGCGCAACGAGCTCAACGACGAGCGCGTGATGGACTCCAACGACCAGGAGAAAGAGCGCGGTATTACCATTCTGGCGAAAAACACCGCCATCAACTGGAACGGCTACCACATCAACATCGTGGATACCCCGGGCCACGCCGACTTCGGCGGCGAAGTTGAACGCGTAATGTCGATGGTTGACTCCGTTCTGCTGCTGGTTGACGCTCAAGACGGCCCTATGCCGCAAACCCGTTTCGTGACCAAGAAGGCTTTCGAAGCCGGCCTGCGTCCGATCGTGTGCATCAACAAGGTTGACCGTCCAGGCGCGCGTCCGGACTGGGTTCTGGACCAGATCTTCGACCTGTTCGACAACCTGGGTGCCACCGAAGAACAGCTGGACTTCAAAGTCGTCTACGCCTCGGCCCTGAACGGCATTGCCGGTCTGGAACACACCGACATGGCTGAAGACATGACCCCGCTGTACCAGTCGATCGTCGACAACGTACCGGCTCCGAAAGTTGACCGTGAAGGCCCGTTCCAGATGCAAATCTCGGCACTGGACTACAACAGCTTCCTGGGTGTTATCGGTGTTGGCCGTATCGCTCGTGGTAGCGTCAAGCCGAACACTCCGGTGGTCGCCATCGGCGCCGACGGCAAGAAGCGCAACGGTCGTATCCTGAAGCTGATGGGTCACCACGGCCTGCACCGCATCGACGTTGAAGAAGCGTTTGCCGGTGACATCGTGTGTGTGAGCGGTATGGACTCGCTGTTCATCTCCGACACCCTGTGCCAGCCGGACAACGTCGAGGCGATGAAGCCTCTGACCGTTGACGAGCCAACCGTTTCCATGACCTTCCAGGTAAACGACTCGCCTTTCTGCGGTAAAGAAGGCAAGTTCGTGACTTCCCGTAACATCAAGGAACGTCTGGACAAAGAGCTGCTGTACAACGTTGCTCTGCGCGTTGAAGAAGGCGACTCGGCTGACAAGTTCAAGGTTTCCGGCCGTGGTGAGCTGCACCTCTCGGTACTGATCGAAACCATGCGTCGCGAAGGCTTCGAAATGGGCGTTGGTCGTCCTGAAGTGATCATCCGTCAGGTTGACGGCGTGAAGCAGGAACCGTTTGAAAACGTCACCATCGACACCCCTGAAGAATCCCAGGGCAAGGTCATGGAAGAGATGGGCCTGCGTAAGGGCGACCTGACCAACATGGTGCCGGATGGCAAAGGCCGTGTGCGTCTGGAATACAACATCCCTGCTCGTGGTCTGATTGGTTTCCGTAACCAGTTCCTGACCCTGACCAACGGTGCTGGCATCCTGACCTCGATCTTCGATCGCTACGACACCATGAAGTCCGGCGACATGTCCGGCCGTCAGAACGGTGTTCTGGTATCGGTAGAAACCGGCAAGGCGCTGACCTACTCCCTGGAAACCCTCCAGGCGCGTGGCAAGCTGTTCGTTGAACACGGTCAAGAGATCTACAACGGTCAGATCGTTGGCCTGAACAGCCGTGACAACGACATGGGCGTCAACCCAACCAAAGGCAAGAAGCTCGACAACATGCGTGCTTCGGGTAAAGACGAAACCATCGCTCTGGTTCCACCTGTTCGCTTCACCCTGGAACAGGCTCTGGAATTCATCCAGGACGACGAGCTGTGCGAAGTTACGCCTAAGTCGATCCGCCTGCGTAAGAAGATCCTGGACGAAGGCGAGCGTACCCGCGCTGCCAAGAAAGCCAAGAACTGAGTTAACTCAGGCTGAATGAAAAACGCCCCCGGTCGAAAGGCCGGGGGCGTTTTTTTATGCCTGCAATATCTGTAGTGACTGTGCGGGCCCCTTCGCGAGCAAGCCCGCTCCCACATTCGACCGCGTTTTTTCAGGATGAATGAGGTCAAGTGTGGGAGCGGGCTTGCCCGCGAAAGCGGTAGTTCAAGCAATAAAAAATCTGGATCAGAACTTGTCGAGGGTCTTGAACCTGGTCTCGCGCACCACTTCCTTCGGCTTGTACGCGCAATACCCCGGGCGCGGCCCGATTTTCGGGTGATTGCGGCAAGTATCCGGGCGCTTGTCATAAATAGTGCAGAAGCGGCTCTTACGATCCAGGTACAGGCAATCGTTGTTGCTCATGCGCTGCAGGGTGAAGATCTCGGATTTGGCGTTGAAGCGCTCGACGATGCCTTCCTTCTGCAAGCGCTTGGCGATGTTCTTCGGCGGGTCGCCACGCTCGAACTCATCGACGATGCCGATGCGGATCAGGTCCTTGATCTTCACCTCAACCGGCAGGGTGCAGCAGCTCGACACACAGCCGCCACACATATGGCTTGAGTATTTCTGCCAGGTCTCGAGACGGTCGAGTTCCGCGGCGGCGATCAGTTGAGGCTTCATCAGGTTTCCAAGAGGGGTGTTATCCGGCGCGGGATCATACCGGAACTGGTGGTTTTTTGAACAATATCTTCCAGCTTTCAGCTCGAAGGCTGTGCCGGGCCACAAACGGGCACGGCCCCTGCATCAAATTCCCGCAAAGGTGAATGAGTTAAAAAACTGCCGAACCAGAGCGTCTACCGTCTGTCAGACCGTCTAGGCTCTAGCAACTCCTTCTATCTCGCCCGAGGTCGCATCGATGTCTCAGGAACCGCTTGTACGAGAAGCAGAGGTAGCCGCATTTCGCGATGCTGTCTTGACCAAACTTACCTATGCGGTGGGCAAGGACCCCGATCACGCCTTCGACCACGATTGGTTTGAAGCCATCGCACTGGCCGCCCGCGACCACATGGTCGACCACTGGATGGACCACACGCGGCACATCTACCGCAAGGGACAGAAGCGGGTCTATTACCTCTCGCTGGAATTCCTGATCGGCCGTCTGCTCTACGACAGCCTGAGCAACCTTGGCTTGCTGGACGTGGCCCGTGAGGCCATGAGCGAGTTGGGTGTGGACATGGAGCGCATTCGCCTGCTGGAGCCCGACGCGGCCCTGGGCAACGGTGGCCTTGGCCGCCTGGCGGCCTGCTTCATGGAAAGCATGTCGACCCTGGGCATCGCCGGCCATGGCTATGGCATTCGGTATGAGCACGGGCTGTTTCGCCAGGCGATTGTCGATGGCTGGCAGCAGGAGCAAACCGAACGCTGGCTGGATTTCGGCAACCCCTGGGAGTTCGAGCGCGCCGAAGTGATCTACCCGATCGGCTTTGGCGGTGGTGTGGAAACCGTGCTGGACGCGTCCGGCAAGTCGATCCAGGTCTGGTCGCCGAATGAAACCGTACGTGCGGTGGCGTATGACACCCCGGTCGTCGGCTGGCGCGGCGCCAGCGTCAACACCTTGCGCCTGTGGCGTGCCCGTGCGGTGGAAGACCTGCACCTGGAACGTTTCAACGCCGGTGACCACTTGGGCGCCGTCGCCGAGGTGGCCCGCGCCGAAAGCATCTCCCGAGTGCTTTACCCGGCCGATAGCACCGAAGCAGGGCAGGAGCTGCGCCTGCGCCAGGAGTACTTCTTCGTTTCCGCCTCGTTGCAGGATCTGCTGCGTCGCCACAAGAACATGCACGGCTCGGTATTGAGCCTGGGCGAGCACGCGGCCATCCAGCTCAACGACACTCACCCCTCGATCGCGGTGGCCGAGTTGATGCGTCAGTTGGTGGACCTGCACGACATCCCGTGGGATGCCGCCTGGGACGTCACCGTCGAAACCCTTTCGTACACCAACCACACCTTGCTCCCCGAGGCGTTGGAAACCTGGCCGGTCGGCCTGATGGAGCGCATGCTGCCGCGGCACATGCAGATCATCTACCTGATCAACGCCCAGCATATCGACTCGCTGCGGGCCAAGGGCATCCATGACTTCGACGTGCTGCGTGCCGTCTCGCTGATCGAAGAAGACAACGGTCGCCGCGTACGCATGGGCAACCTGGCGTTCCTCGGCTCCCACAGTGTCAACGGCGTATCCGGCCTGCACACGCAACTGATGCGCAGCACGGTGTTCTCCGAACTGCACAAGCTCTACCCGGACCGCATCAACAACAAAACCAACGGCATTACCTTCCGCCGCTGGCTGTACCAGGCCAACCCCAAGCTCACGGCGATGCTGGTGGAGGCACTGGGCCCGGACGTGCTGGATAACCCCGAACAGCGCCTGGCAGACCTGGAACCGTTTGCCGAGAAGCAAGCCTTTCGCAAGGCCTTCGCCGAACAGCGCCTGCACAGTAAGCGGGCACTGGCCGACATCATTCACGAGCGCCTGGGGATTTCGGTCAACCCGGCGGCGATGTTCGATGTGCAGGTCAAGCGGATCCACGAGTACAAGCGCCAGCTGCTGAACCTGATGCACACCGTCGCGCTGTACCAGGCGATCCGGGCCGAGCCGGGCACCGACTGGGTGCCGCGGGTGAAGATCTTCGCCGGCAAGGCCGCGGCCAGCTATCACCAGGCCAAGCTGATCATCAAGCTGACCAACGACATCGCCCGTACCGTCAACAACGACCCTACCGTGCGCGGGTTGCTCAAGGTGGTATTCCTGCCCAACTACAACGTCAGCCTGGCGGAAAGCATCATTCCGGCGGCCGACTTGTCGGAGCAGATTTCCACCGCTGGCTTTGAAGCCTCGGGCACCAGCAACATGAAATTCGGCCTCAACGGCGCGCTGACGATCGGCACCATGGACGGCGCCAACGTCGAGATGCACGAGCGCGTGGGTGCCGACCACATGTTCATCTTCGGCCTCAGTGCCCAGCAGGTGGAAGCGCGCAAACACGCGGGCGAGTTCAACGCCGGGCCAGAGATCGCCGCGTCCCATCGCTTGAATGATGTGCTGCAAGCGATTCGTGGCGGGGTGTTCTCACCGGATGATCCGGGCCGTTATGCCGGGTTGGTGGATTCGCTGATCGACTACGACCGCTTCCTGGTCTGTGCCGACTTCGATTCCTACTGGGATGCCCAGGCGCGGGTCGAGGCCCATTGGCACGACTCCAAGGAATGGTGGCGTTCGGCGGTGCTCAATACCGCGCGCATGGGCTGGTTCTCGTCGGACCGGACCATCCGCGAATACGCGACGGAAATCTGGAAAGCGTTGGATTAGACACCGCAATAAAAAATGTGGGAGCGGGCTTGCTCGCGAAAGCGCAGCGTCAGTCGACAAATTTGTGACTGATCCACCGCCTTCGCGAGCAAGCCCGCTCCCACATGGGGTCCGTGTCGATATACTGAGCATCGCCTTTGCCCGCTTCGGGCTGCTTAGGGATATCCGCCATGCAATGGATTTTCATGCTGATTGGCCTGGTGCTCGGCTGGACGCTCGACGAGTCGTTCAGTGATGCGGGCATTGGTGCGCTGCTCGGTTTGGGCATTGGCCAGGCGATTCGCCTGTCGATGCTCGCCTCGCGTACGGAGGAACAAGGCCGTCAGCTGGAGTCTGCCCGCAACGCCCTGAAAGTGGTCGAGCAACGCCTGGCCTTGCTGGAAAGCCCTGCCGCCGTTGAAACCGCCGGACCTGTGTTTGTCGAAGAGCCGCTGCCGGTAGCGGCGCCGCCTGAACTCGTCTGGGAATTACCCGCCGAACTGGAACCTGCCTACTCAAGTGTGGTGGCCGAACCCAGCCAGCCATTGCCGGCTGATGTGTGGCGGGCCGAACCGAGCGCGAAAATCCCTGAACAACCTGCCGCGCCTGCGGTGCCTCGCGGCCCCAACTTTATCGAGCGCGCAATCAGCGGTGCCCGCAACTGGCTGTTCGGTGGCAACACCGTGCTGCGGGTCGGCGTGGTGTTGTTGTTCCTCGGCCTGGCCTTCCTGCTGCGCTATGCCACTGAAGGCATGGTGGTGCCAATCGAGTTGCGTTACGCAGGTGTCGCCGGTTGCGCATTGGCACTGCTGGGCCTGGGTTGGTGGCTGCGGCTGCGCAACAGTAATTACGGGTTGATGCTGCAGGGCACCGGCATTGCGGTGTTGTACCTCACGGTGTTCGCCGCGATGCGCCTGCACCCGCTGCTCGACCCCGGCGCGGCACTCGGCTTGCTGGTGGCGGTCACCGTTTTCTCGGCGATCCTGGCGATTACCCAGGACGCCCTCGGCCTGGCCTGCGCCGCTGCACTCGGCGGTTTTGCGGCACCGATCCTCACGTCCACCGGTGCCGGCAACCATGTGGCGCTGTTCAGCTATTTCGCCCTGCTAAACGCAGGCATTCTCGCCATCGCCTGGTTCAAGGCCTGGCGCCTGCTCAATTTGATCGGTTTTGTCGGCACCTTCGGCATCGGCTTCGCCTGGGGCATGCGCTCCTATACAACGGAGCTGCTGTGGAGCACCGAGCCGTTCCTGATTCTATTTTTCCTGATGTACCTGGGCATCGGCCTGTTGTTCGCCCGGCGCAAGTTGCTGGAGATGCGCGACGCGCCGGACGATGACAGCCGTGGCGCGTTGCTGCGCTGGTCGGCGGCCAAGGGCGATTATGTCGACGGCAGCATGCTGTTCGGTCCGCCGCTGGTGGGCTTCGGTTTGCAGTTTGCGCTGGTGCAGCACCTGGAATTTGCCGCTGCGTTCAGCGCGCTGGCCCTGGGCATTATCTATATGGGCCTGGCTCGTTTGCTGAGTGGCGGGCGCGCCTTGCTGCTGGCGGAAACTTGCCTGGCGCTGGGTGTGATCTTCGCCAGCCTGGCGATTCCGTTGGGCCTTGACGCACGCTGGACCGCGGCGGCCTGGGCCGTGGAAGGCGCCGGGATTTTCTGGCTCGGCCTGCGTCAGCAGCGGCCTTTGGCACGGGCGTTTGGCTTGCTGTTGCAAGTCGGTTCGGCGCTGGCGTTCCTCAGCGAATTGCGGATTGGCGAGACCAGCCTGCTGGACGGTGCACCCTTGGGTGCGTTGTTGCTGGGGGCGGCCTTGCTGTTCAGTTTCGACCAGTTGCGCAAGGCGCCGGTGGAGCACGCGGCGCAGTGGGAGCGTCGAGGCTTGCCGGTATTGGCCAGTGTGGGCCTGGGCTTCTTGTACCTGCTCGCACCGTTGCTGCTGTGGACCCAGGGCACGGCCATCAGTTGGGCGCTTGCCGGTCTTGCGACCTTGTTGGTGGGCCTGCGAATCGGCTCGCGCACGTTCCTCTTCACCGCGTTTGCCGTGCAACTGCTGGGTGGTGCGCTGTTCCTGCTGCGCCTGCAAGCGGGGGCTGATTCAGGCGCGGTGTTCAGTGCGGGCTGGAGCGGCTTGCTCACCGCATCGCTGATTGGCCTGGCATTGATCGGCGGCATGCTGCTGGCCGCGCGGGACACCATGGTGCGCAGCGATGTGCGGTTGTTGCGTGGCCTGTCGGTGGTGTTGCTCGCCGGGTTGGTGCTGATCAACCTGGCGGTGCTGTTTGTGCTGCCGTGGGAGACCGCCAGCGGCGTGTGGGCGGCCAGTGGTTTGTTGATCATCTGGCTGAGCCTGTACCTGCAACAGCGCGTCAGTTTTGTCTTCGGGTTGTTGCTGCAAGTGATCGGCGGCGCTTCGTTCCTGATCGCGGTGCCGGACCTGCTCGGGCCGCTGACCAGCGAGGGTTTGCGTCCTTTGGGCCATAGCGGTTTCTGGACGCCAATGGTGCTCGGGCTGGCGGCGCTGGTCGGTGCCTGGCGCTTGCAGCGCAGGCCTCATGCGCCGGTGTTCGAGGCGTTGAGTTTGCAGCGGCTGTCCGACGTACTGCTGGTGTGGGGTGCGGGTTGGTGGACGCTGGCGTTGGTCAGCGAAGTGCTGCGTTTTGCACCGTCGATGCTGCAAGGCACCTGGCTGTTGGCGGTAGCGGCGGTGAGTGTGGTGATCTGGGCGGTATTGGCCCTGAGGCTGCAATGGGCGTCGCTGGGCTTGCTGTGCACGCTGTTGATGCCGGCGGTGGGCGTGGTGTTGCTGGGCGCGTGGGGCTCGCGTTATCACCCGGCGGCGAACTTCGCCTGGCTGGCCTGGGCAGCGGTATTTGCGGTGCATTTCGTGTCGCTGCGGCGCCTGGCGTTGGTCATCCCGGAAAAAGCCCTGGGCGCCGCGCACGTGCTCGGCTGCTGGCTGCTGATCGGCGTGCTGGCGCTGGAGCTGCGCTACGGCCTGTTGCTGCTGTCCGAGGAATACAACGCCTGGAGCTGGCTGGGCTGGGCGATCCTGCCGAGCCTATACCTGGTGCTGGCCGCCGCGCCACGCAGTTGGCCGTGGCCGGTGTCGGCGTACCCGCGCGAGTACCGGTTGTATGCCGCGTTGCCGCTGGCGGTGTTGATGCTCGGCTGGTTCTGGCTGGCGAATATCTTCAGCGACGGCACCGCCGAGCCGCTGCCGTATGTGCCGCTGCTTAACCCGCTGGATATTGGATTGCTATTCGCGCTGTTGGGTGTGTACCTGTGGTCCCGCAGTGCCGCACCGCAACGCGGGCCGTGCGCCGAACTGGTCGCCCAGGCGGTCTCCGGTGTCTCGTTGTTCGCCTTCTTCACTGCGCTGGTGATGCGCACGGCTCATCACTGGGGTGGCGTGCCGTTCCATCTGGATGCGTTGCTGGAGTCGATGCTGGTGCAGGCCGGGCTGTCGATAGTGTGGACCCTGATTGCCCTGAGCCTGATGATCGGCGGCCATCTGCGTCACCGGCGTGAGGTGTGGCTGATCGGTGCGGCATTGATTGCCGTCGTGGTGGCCAAATTGTTCTTCGTCGAATTGAGCAACCGCGGCGGGCTGGCGCGGATCGTATCGTTTATCGGTGTGGGCGGGCTGTTGCTGGTGGTGGGCTATTTCGCGCCGCTGCCGCCCAAGCGCCCCGAGCCGGTGGTTGAAACTGAAGGAGTGGCCTCTTGATGGGCAAGCTGAGTGTGGCGCTGTTGGGGTTGTGCACGACGTTATCGGCCTGGGCCCAGGAGACGCCCGCCGATTTCACCACGCGGGTGCCGCTGACGGTCATTGGCGAAGGCCCGTGGTACCGCCTGGAACTGCCGCTGGCGGTGCAATTGAGCGCCCGTCAGGCCGACCTGAGTGATGTGCGGGTGTTCAACGCCGCTGGCGAGCCCCAGGCTTACGCGCTGGCGCGGCAGTCGGCGCAAAGCACCGAAAGCCGCAGCCTGTCCAACGTGAAGTGGTTCCCGTTGTACGCTGCGGCTGACTCCTCCGAAGCCGTGCCCAGCGTGCGTGTGCAATCCACGTCCACCGGCACGCTGGTGCAAGTGCAGCCGCCGAGCCAACTGGAGGCCGGCGAAGAAGTGCTGCGCGGCTGGCTGCTCGATGCGAGTGCGATCAAGGCCCCGTTGCAGCAACTGATCCTCGACTGGACGAGCGAGCGCGACGGCTTCCAGCGTTTCAGCATCGAAGCCAGCGACGACTTGCAGCACTGGCGCGCCTGGGGCGAAGGGCAGGTGGCGCGGTTGTCGTTTGCCGATGAGCGCGTCGAGCAGCATGAAGTGAGTTTGCCGGGGCAGTCGGCGCGGTATCTGCGTCTGCTGTGGAAAGGCCAGGCGGCACCGGCGCTGACGTCGGCGCAGTTGGAGAGTGTCAGCGCCCACAACCTGCCGTTGCCGCTGGTGTGGTCGCAGCCGTTGTCGGGCAGCCGGCTCAAGGCCGGGGAATACAGCTGGCAGTTACCCAACGCACTGAACGTCGAACGCTTGCGAATCGACTTGAGCCAACCCAACAGCCTGGCGCCGGTCACCTTGTCGGGCCGCCGGGAAAGTAATCAGGCCTGGCAGCCCATGAGCAGCGGTTTGCTCTACCGGTTGACACAAAATGGCCAGGACGTTTTACAGAACGAACTGCAGTTGCCGGGCCAGGCTGTTGCGCAGCTCAAGCTCGACGTGGACGAGCGTGGTGGTGGCCTGGGCGTGGAGGCGCCGACCTTGAGCTTTGCGGTGCGGGCCACGCAGTTGGTGTTCCTGGCGCGGGGCGAGCCACCGTTCACCCTTGTGCTCGGCAATCCGTCGGTGAAAGGCGCGAACTTGCCGCTGTCGACCCTGATTCCGGACTACAGCGCCGAACGTCTCGCGGGGCTTGGGCAGGCCAAGGTGGCGGGCGAGGCGGTGGTCACATCGGCTGCGGTCGCGGCCCCGGTTGTTGCCGGGCCGAACTGGAAAAAGCTCGGTCTTTGGGCCGTGCTGCTGCTCGGTGTGGCGGCCCTGGGCGCCATGGCCTACAGTTTGCTGCGCAAGCCACCGGTGGCACGTTAAATAAAGTCCATGAACTCTATTGGGTTTAAATCCTCTGATAGGAGGAAATACGCCCCGACTCGCGTTAAACTGCGCGGGTTTTTAGCCCCCCATTTCCGGAGCCTTCCATGTCCCGCGTTACCCTGAGTCGCTATTTGATCGAGCAGACCCGCAGCAACAACACGCCTGCCGATCTGCGCTTCCTTATCGAAGTGGTGGCGCGTGCTTGCAAGGAAATCAGCCACGCCGTGTCCAAAGGCGCGCTGGGTGGTGTCCTGGGCAGCATGGGCACTGAAAACGTACAAGGCGAAGTGCAGAAGAAGCTTGACGTGATCTCCAACGAAATCCTGCTCGAAGCCAACGAGTGGGGCGGTCACCTGGCCGGCATGGCGTCCGAAGAAATGGACAATGCCTACCAGATCCCGGGCAAATACCCGAAAGGCGCGTACCTGCTGGTATTCGACCCACTGGACGGTTCGTCGAACATCGACATCAACGCGCCAGTCGGCACCATCTTCTCGGTACTGCGTTGCCCGAACGAATACCTGAGCCAGAACGAAGCCCTGAACGAAAAGGCCTTCCTGCAGCCGGGCACCGAGCAGGTAGCTGCCGGTTACGCGATCTACGGCCCACAGACCATGCTGGTGCTGACCCTGGGCGACGGCGTCAAGGGCTTCACCCTGGACCGCGAAATGGGCAGCTTCGTGCTCACCCACGAAGACATCACCATTCCTGCGTCCACCCAGGAATTTGCAATCAACATGTCCAACCAGCGTCACTGGGAAGAGCCGGTTACCCGCTACGTGGGCGAGTTGATGGCCGGCGAAGAAGGCCCGCTGAAGAAGAACTTCAACATGCGCTGGGTGGCTGCGATGGTTGCCGACGTGCACCGCATCCTGACCCGTGGTGGCCTGTTCATGTACCCACGCGACAGCCGCGAGCCGTCCAAGCCAGGCAAGCTGCGCCTGATGTACGAAGCCAACCCGATGTCGTTCCTGGTTGAGCAGGCGGGCGGTGCGTCCACCGACGGCCACCAGCGCATCCTCGACATCCAGCCTGAAGGCCTGCACCAGCGCGTAGCGGTGTTCCTGGGTTCGAAGGAAGAAGTTGAGCGTGTGACCGGCTACCACAAGGCGTAAGTCCTTGCGGTAAGCAAAAGCCCCGAAACGTTTCAGCGTTTTCGGGGCTTTTTTGTTTTCGCTCGTCGGGAACCAGACACCTCTTTTCCCTTCTAAGCTTCTGGCAGACCCCCAAGCTGCTTCGTCTCTCCAGGAGTTTTTCCATGTCGTTACGCCGTCTCGCCCTGTTGTCGTTTTGCGTGCTTCTGGCCGCTTGCAGCAAGGTCACTCAAGAAAATTACGCAAAACTGTCGGCCGGCATGCCAAAGGCCGAGGTGGAGTCGTTGTTGGGCAAGCCGACTGATTGTTCTGGCGCGCTGGGTATGTCCAGTTGCACCTGGGGCGATAAAAACAGCTTTATCAGCGTGCAATATGCCGGTGACAAAGTACTGATTTTTTCCGGGCAAGGCCTGAAGTAAACCGGGGCGAAAGCCTGCGGGAGAAAAACAACATGATGCGTTTCGTTCTATACCTCTGCGCCAGCCTGTTTTTGGCGGGCTGCGCCAGCCATTCTGGCGATGATCTGCAACCCAAGACTGTTGGCAGCGTCAACCTCAAGCGTTACCAGGGCACCTGGTATGAGCTGGCCCGTTTGCCGATGTACTTCCAGCGCAATTGTGCGCAGTCCGAAGCCCGCTACACGCTGTTGCCCGATGGCAACATGTCGGTGTTCAACCGCTGCCTGACCCCTGAGTGGAAGTGGCAGGAAGCCAAGGGCACCGCAACGCCGCAGGTCGCCGGCAAGACCGACAAACTGTGGGTCGAATTCAATAACTGGTTCACCTCGCTGTTGCCGGGCGTGGCCAAGGGCGATTACTGGGTGCTGTACGTCAGCGATGACTACAAGACCGCCATTGTCGGCAGCCCGAGCCGGCGCTACATGTGGTTGCTGTCGCGCACGCCGACGGTCAGCGCCGACACCCGCGAAGACCTGCTGAGCAGGGCGCGGCAGCAGGGGTATGACACCACGCGTTTGATCTGGCGTACGTCGGACAAGCAGATGGCGAAGACCTCGCAGTAATACGAAACAGCGCCAATCCAATGTGGGAGCGGGCTTGCTCGCGAAGGCGGTGTGACAGTCACCAGATGTATTGACTGATCCACTGCTTTCGCGAGCAAGCCAGCTCCCACATTTGTTATGTGTCGTCTGTCAGCCCAGCAAATCCCGCAGGACCTGGGTAAACGCCCGGCTGCTGTCTTCTTCGGCGGCGTGATGCCCGTCGCGCACCACCCACTTCCCGTTGACCAGCACATCGCGCACCTGGCGATCACCACCGGCAAACAACCAGCGATTGAGGATCCCGTCTTCGTTCGCTGTCGCCAGGTACGGATCGTTGCCGTCCAGCACCAGCCAGTCCGCACGCTTGCCAACTTCCAGGCGCCCAATCGGCTGCCCCAGCGCTTCGGCACCGCCGTCCAGCGCGGCATCGAACAGCGTACGCCCAACCATCGGTTGATCGCTGCGATACAGCCGGTTGCGCCGCTGGTCCCGCAGCCGCTGCCCATATTCCAGCCAGCGCAATTCTTCCACCACGCTCAGTGACACATGGCTGTCGGAACCAATCCCCATGCGCCCGCCCTGGGCCAGGAAGTCCACCGCCGGGAAAATCCCGTCGCCCAGGTTGGCTTCAGTGGTCAGGCACAACCCGGCAATCGCCCGGCTCCTGGCCATCAACGTCACTTCTTCCGGATTGGCGTGGGTGGCGTGCACCAGGCACCAGCGCTGATCCACTTCAACATGGTCATACAACCATTGCAGCGGGCGCTGGCCGCTCCAGGCCAGGCAGTCGTCGACTTCCTTCTGCTGCTCGGCGATGTGGATATGCACCGGGCACGCCTTGTCGCTGGCGGCCAGCACTTCGCTGATCTGTTGCGGTGTGACGGCGCGCAGCGAGTGGAAACACAGGCCCAGCCGTTGTGCCGGTTGCGCGGCCAGAATCGGTTGCAGGCGTGATTGCAGGCTCAGGTAATTTTCGGTGCTGTTGATAAAGCGGCGCTGGCCTTCATTGGGTGCCTGGCCGCCGAAACCGGAGTGGCTGTAGAGCACCGGCAACAACGTCAGGCCGATACCGCTGTTGGCGGCGGCCTGGCTGATTTGCCGCGACAGCTCCGCAGGGTCGGCATAGGGCTGGCCGCTGACGTCGTGGTGCACGTAGTGAAATTCGGCCACCGAGGTGTAGCCGGCCTTGAGCATTTCGATATACAACTGGCGCGCGATGACCTGCAACTGGTCGGGGCGGATCTTGCCGACCATCCGATACATCAGGTCGCGCCAGGTCCAGAAACTGTCATTCGGGTTGCCGGCCACTTCCGCCAGCCCGGCCATCGCGCGCTGGAATGCGTGGGAATGCAGGTTCGGCATGCCCGCCAGCACGGGGCCCCTGAGCCGTTCGGCACCGTCTGCACTGGTGTTGGGCTCAACCTTGGTCAGCAGGCCATCGGCGCTGACTTCAAGACGTACATCGTTGGCCCATCCATTAGGCAGCAGCGCGCGTTCGGCAAAGAAAGCGGACATGATTCAGGCACCCCAGTCGTGTGTTTATTTGTATATACATATACAGACGTTTGCCTGCTCGGTAAACTCCGGCAAGCTATGCTTCTTTTTCACCTACAAGGATTTCCTGTGTCGACTCCGCCCGCCAAGTCTCCACTGGCTGCCCACATGGACGAAAGTCCGGCGCCCTTGTATGCCCGCGTCAAACAGATGATCAGCCAGCAGATTCTCAACGGCAACTGGCCGCCGCATTATCGCGTGCCTTCGGAGAGCGAACTGGTCAACCAGTTGGGCTTCAGCCGCATGACCATCAACCGCGCCCTGCGCGAGTTGACTGCCGAAGGTCTGCTGGTACGCATGCAAGGTGTGGGCACCTTTGTCGCCGAGCCCAAGAGCCAGTCGGCGCTGTTTGAAGTGCACAACATTGCCGATGAGATCGCCTCCCGCGGTCATCGCCATACGTGCAAGGTCATTACCCTCGGTGAAGAAGCCGCCGGCTCCGAGCGCGCCGTCGCGCTGGAAATGCGCGAAGGCGGGCGGGTGTTCCACTCGTTGATCGTGCACTACGAAAACGACATTCCGGTGCAAATCGAAGACCGTTTCGTCAACGCCCTGGTAGCACCGGAATACCTGCAGCAGGATTTCACCCAGCAAACGCCCTATGCCTACCTCAACCAGGTGGCGCCGCTGACCGAAGGCGAGCACGTGGTCGAGGCGATCCTGGCCGACGCCGACGAATGCAAGCTGCTGCAAATCGAAACCAGCGAGCCGTGCCTGCTGATTCGCCGCCGCACCTGGTCTGGCCGCCAGCCGGTCACGGCCGCACGTTTGATCCACCCCGGTTCCCGTCATAGCCTGGAAGGACGTTTCAGTAAATGAGTTCGATGAAAGTCTGGCGCGCTACCGATTACATTCGCATGCCGTGGAAAAACGGCGGCGGCAGCACTGAAGAGATCACCCGTGACGCGGGGGAGGGCCTGGACGGTTTCGGCTGGCGCCTGTCGATTGCCGATATCGCCGAGTCGGGCGGGTTCTCCACCTTTGCCGGGTACCAGCGCATTATCACCGTGCTGCAAGGCTCGGGCATGGTGCTGACGGTGGATGGCGAGGAACAGCTCGGGTTGTTACCGCTGCAGCCATTCCCGTTCAAGGGTGACAGCCAGGTGTCCTGCCGCTTGATCGGCGGGCCGATCCGCGATTTCAACCTCATCTATTCGCCGCAGCGCTATCAAGCGCGGTTGCAATGGATGGACGGCACGCAGCGTTTCTTCAGTGCCGCGCACACCGTGCTGGTGTTCAGCGTGGCCGATGAAGTGAAGGTGCTCGGTGAGCGGCTGAACCGTCACGACTGCCTGCAACTGGACGGTAACACCGCCCTGCTGGACGTCAGCGTGACTGGCCGTTGCTGCGTTATCGAATTGACTGCCGCCGCTTGAACAGGTGGGGGTTTCTTCCCCCACATTTTGTTTCCCTCTTCGCGCACCAACTTGTTACCGAACGCCCCAGCATGGCGCAAAGCCCTGCCTCGATGACAAGTCTCCCGCACTGTAAAAATCCCCCGTAAGAAAATTCATCATGCTGCGAAGCCTTGTTTTCCAAGGCTTCCACCCTCGTCCCGGAAAAATCTTCAAACCTTGCGCGCAAAGTTGGCCGCTTGATTGCATATGCTTGTATGTACAAGTAAAGATGTGTGCGTAAGAGTCCATGAACATCCTCTTCGCACCCATCAATGT
>NZ_JACAPM010000079.1:6397-6552 GCF_013385695.1 Pseudomonas sp. D8002 | reverse complement strand
CTGCGATGCAGACACCTCGGTGGATCAGGCAGACCCAGTTGATGCCATCGCAGGCAAGCCAGCTCCCACATTTGACCGTGCCCGCTCTTGATTTGGCTTGTGCCTTTGCTTCACCACACTCAAGCCGGCTCTCAGGCCGCTGTGCTCTTGCTTTT
>NZ_JACAPM010000079.1:0-6224 GCF_013385695.1 Pseudomonas sp. D8002 | reverse complement strand
AGCCGCTGTAAGAGCGGAACCCATATCAGCCGTTACTAAAAAAACGGATATGTACTCCGAGCCAAAAGCCGGACCAACTTCAACGTCTTCTGTGGTCACTTATGGAAAAGTCAAAGCTTCGCAAAACAGGAATGGCCCTGGCCCTGGCAATCGCCGCCGCCCTGACCATCTACACCGTGCAGGCCCCCGCAGACGCGCCGCAATACCTGACCGCCACCGCCGAGCGCAGTGACATCGAAAACGCCGTCCTGGCCACCGGCCTGCTCGAAGGCGTCAAGCAGGTCGATGTCGGCGCCCAGGTTTCCGGCCAACTCAAATCCCTGAAGGTCAAGGTCGGCGACAAGGTCAAGAAGGGCCAATGGCTGGCCGAAATCGACCCGTTGATCCTGCAGAACACCCTGCGCAAAGCCCAGGTCGACGAAGAAAACCTCCAGGCCCAACGCCGCGCTACTGCGGCGCAACTCAAGGAAACCAAATCCGTCTACGAACGCTATCAGGGCCTGCAGGAGGACGAATCCGTGTCCCGCCAGGACTTCGAAACCGCCGAGTCCAACTACGAGGTACAGCGCGCCAACCTGATGTCCCTCGACGCCCAGATCAAAAGCGCCCATATCCAGATCGACACCGCCAAGATCAACCTGGCCTACACCCGCATCGTCGCGCCAATCGACGGCGATGTAGTGGGCATCGTCACCCAGGAAGGCCAGACCGTGATCGCCAGCCAACTGGCACCGGTGCTGCTCAAGCTCGCCGACCTGGACACCATGACCGTCAAGGCCCAAGTCTCCGAAGCGGACGTGATCCACATCAGTCCGGGCCAGCAGGTGTATTTCACCATCCTCGGCGAGGCCGACAAACGCTACTACGCCAAATTGCGCGGTACCGAACCTGCCCCGCAGAATTTCCTCGAAACCCAGACCGCCGGCACCCCCAAGCAAAACACCGCGGTGTTCTACAATGCGCTGTTCGACGTACCCAACCCCGACCACCGCCTGCGCATCGCCATGACCGCCCAGGTGCGCATCGTGCTCGACACCGCCAAGGCTGCACTGACCGTGCCGGTGGCCGCACTCGGCCCGCGCAATGCCGATGGCAGCTTCCCGGTGCGGGTGCTGGACACCAAGGGCAAGGCTAACACGCGGCAGGTGCAGACGGGCATCAACAACAACGTCAAGGTGCAGATCCTCGATGGCCTGGCCGAGGGCGACAAGGTGGTGATCGGCGATCCATCGCCTGCCGTGGCGGGGGGCTGATTGATGACTCAGCCACTGCTGGAGCTTAAAGGCATCGTGCGCAGTTTCATGGCCGGTGACCGCGAATTCATTGCGCTCAAGGGCATTGACCTGACCATCCACGCCGGGGAAATGGTCGCGATCACCGGGGCCTCGGGTTCGGGTAAATCGACCCTGATGAACATCCTCGGTGGCCTCGACTACGCCACCGCCGGCAGCTACAAGATCAATGGCATCGAAACCCGCACCCTGGGGGATGAGCAACTGGCCGAGCTGCGCCGCGACTACTTCGGTTTTATCTTTCAGCGTTACCACTTGCTCGCGCACCTGAGCGCGTTGCACAACGTGGAAATGCCGGCGATTTATGCCGGTACGCCGGAAACCGCCAGGCATAGCCGCGCCGGGGAATTGCTGGCACGCCTGGGGTTGTCGGGGCATTTGACCCATCGCCCGAGCCAGCTGTCCGGCGGCCAGCAACAGCGCGTGAGTATCGCCCGGGCCTTGATGAACGGCGGCGAAGTGATCCTCGCCGACGAACCCACCGGCGCCCTCGATACCCACAGCGGCAAGGAGGTGATGCGCATCCTGGCCGAGCTGCACGCCGCCGGGCACACGGTGATCATCGTTACCCATGACCCGAAAGTCGCGGCCAATGCCCAGCGGATCATTGAGGTGCGCGATGGCGAGATCGTCAGTGACCGCGCCAATCAGAGTGTCGGCCTCGACCTGCCCACCGAAGCGCCCATCGAGCCCAAGCGCAGCGGTGCGCGCAAGTTGGTGGCGAGCCTCGGGCTGTTCAAGGAGGCCTTCAACATGGCCTGGGTGGCGCTGATTTCCCATCGCATGCGCACCTTGCTGACCATGCTCGGCATTGTCATCGGCATCACCTCGGTGGTGTCGATCTCGGCCATCGGCGAAGGCGCCAAGCGCTATGTGCTCAAGGACATCCAGGCCATTGGCAGTAACACCATTGATATCTTTCCCGGCAAGAGTTTTGGTGACAGCCGTGCGTCAGCCATCGAGACGTTGTTGCCGTCGGATGTGGATGCGCTGAACCAGCTGTATTACGTCGACAGCGCCACGCCGGTGGTGGGGCGCAACCTGTTGCTGCGTTACGGCAATATCGACCTGGACGCCCAGGTCAATGGGGTCAGCGATCGCTATTTCCAGGTCAAGGGCCTGAAGCTCGAAGCTGGAATTACCTTCAGCGAAAGCGACGCCCGGCGCCAGGCCCAGGTAGTGGTGATCGACCACAACGCGCGCCATCGGCTGTTCGCGCCCGGCGTGGATCCGCTGGGTCAGGTGATCCTGGTGGGCAATCTGCCCTGTACGGTGATCGGGGTGACGGCCGACAACAAAAACATGTTCGCCGCCAGCAAGGCGTTGAACGTGTGGGTGCCGTACGAGACGGCAGCGGGGCGGCTGTTGGGCCAGCGTCATCTGGACAGCATCACGGTGCGCATCAAGGACGGCCAGCCGAGCAAGGTGGTGGAAGAGAACGTCACCAAGCTGATGTTGCAACGTCACGGCACCAAGGACTTCTTTACCAACAACCTCGACAGCATCATGCAGACGGTGCAGAAAACCAGCCGTTCCCTGGCGTTGCTGCTGTCGTTGATTGCAGTGATTTCGTTGCTGGTGGGCGGCATCGGGGTGATGAATATCATGCTGGTGTCGGTGACCGAACGCACCCGCGAAATCGGGATTCGCATGGCAGTGGGCGCGCGGCAATCGGATATTCGCCAACAGTTCCTGGTGGAAGCGGTGATGGTCTGCCTGATTGGCGGGATGATCGGCATCTCGCTGTCATTCGCCATCGGCTATCTGTTTTCGTTGTTTGTGAAAGAGTGGGAAATGGTGTTTTCCCTGGGCTCGGTGGTGACGGCGTTTGCGTGTTCGACGTTGATCGGGATTGTGTTCGGGTTTGTGCCGGCGCGGAATGCGGCGCGGTTGGATCCGATTGAAGCCCTGGCCCGGGATTAGGCCGGGCAGAGATCAAAAAATGTGGGAGCGGGCTTGCTCGCGAATGCGGTGGATCAGTCACACATGTATTGACTGACACTGCGCATTCGCGAGCAAGCCCGCTCCCACATTTGTTCCTCGGTGTTCTAGAGAGTGGCGTTTTCTTCTGTGGAATACATCCACCGCATCAACGAATGCCGGCCACTGATGCCCATCTTGATCGCAGCCCGCTTGAGGTAGCTCTCGATGGTATTGACCTTCAGTGCCAACTGCTCTGCCAGTTCCGGTGCGGTACGCCCGGCCAGCAGCCCCACGCACACCTCAAGCTCCCGGCTGGACAGGGCCAGCCCCGATTGCGCGAGGCGCTCTTCAAAGCGCCGGCGCAAGGTGTCGATGCCTTGTTGCTGCGGCGCTTCGCTGTCCGGACCGCTGGGTTGCAGGGCGCTGATGTGTTTTTCAACCATCGGCAGCAGCAGGGAGGAGAAGTCTTGCAGGATGATCCGCTCCTGCTGGGAAAAACTTTCGCAGGGGTTGGAGCGATACACCGACAGCACGTAGCTGACGTCATCCTTGCGCCGGGTCAGGTGCAGTTGGGCGGCGGCCTGGGCCTCTTCCTGCCCTGGCAGCGGGTCGGTGTACACCGGGCTGATCCCCGTCATTCGCGAACTGCCTGCCTTGCGCGGTGAACTCACAGGCATTTGCGTGATGTGCGTCGCGTCGACCGCCAGTTGGGTGAGGATCAGGTCGTGCAGCATGCGCGGGAAATGCCGGCTGCCGGTGCTGGCGATGACTTTGCCAATGTGGGGGAACAGGTGTGAGTTCATCATTTCATCCATGAGTTTCAATGAGGGCGGCGTACAGGGCAGTGATCTCCATGACTGCCGCCTCGTATGCTAGTACAGGCTTTCGCAAACGGGCCAATGAATGGATCAAATTTTTTGCGGTGCAGGGCGCAACGGGAGAAGCCCGACCTTTTCAGGCCGGGCTATTGATAAACGTCGCACCTGCCTGTGAATTTACATCAAGCGTGATGAACGTTGTGTTGCACCGCCCGGGATTTCGGCTTTACGGCACAGGCCTGCAGGGCTTGGGCAACGTCGGCCAGCAGGTCGGCGACATCCTCAAGGCCCGCCGAGAGTCGCACCAGCCCTTCGGAAATCCCGTGGTGGGCGCGCTGCTCCGGGGTGTAGGTGGAATGGGTCATGCTGGCCGGGTGCTGGGCCAGTGACTCGGCGTCCCCCAGGCTCACGGCCCGGGTGAACAGCTTGAGGGCGTTCATGAAGCGTCGGCCCATGTCGATGCCGCCCTTGAGTTCAAACGCGATCATGCCGCCGGATTGTTTCATCTGCCGCGCGGCCAGTTCGTATTGAGGGAAGGAGCGCAGGCCGGGGTAGGTCACCCATTCCACCAGGGGATGGGCCTGCAAGGCTTCGGCGATGGCCAGGGCGTTGCTGCAATGGCGGTCCATGCGCAGGGCCAGGGTCTTGAGGCCGCGCATCAGCAGGGCGGCGTCCTGGGGTGACATCACCGCACCGGTCAGGTCCTTGAGCCCTTGCAGGCGAATGCGCTGGGCCAGGGCCTGGCTGCTGACGGCGATGCCGGCGGTGATATCGCCGTGGCCACTGAGGTATTTGGTGGCCGAGTGCACCACCACGTCGGCGCCCATTTCCAGCGGGCGTTGCAGGTAGGGCGTGCAGTAGGTGTTGTCCACCACCACGGTGATCCCGGGTTGCCGGTGGGCGATCTCGGCGACGGCGGCGATGTCCACCAGTTGCAGGTTGGGGTTGGCCGGGGTTTCGAAGTAGATCATGCGCGTGGCCGGGTTGATGGCCTCGCTCAGGGCGTTCAGGTCGGTGAGGTCGACGTGGCGCACCTTGATGCCGAATTCGCCGATGCCGTGGTGCAGCAGGGCGAAGGTGCAGCCGTAGAGGGTCTGGCTGACGATGATTTCATCACCGGGGCGTAGCAGGGTCCAGAACGTCGCGGCAATTGCGCCCATGCCGGAGCTGAAGGCGACGGCGGCTTCGCCGTTTTCCAGGGTGGCCATGCGCGATTCCAGCAGGGCCAGGGTGGGGTTGGAGATGCGGGTGTAGAAGTGTCCGCTCTCTTCGCCGGCGAAGCAGGCGGCTCCGTATTCGGCGGTGGGGAAGGCGAAGGTTGCCGACAGGTAGATGGGCGGCACGAGGGCGCCGTGGTGGTCCTGGGGGTCATAGCCGTGATGGATGGCGCGGGTGGAAAAGCCGAACGTGTTGTGTTTATTTTTCATGGTCGGACGCTCCTTATTTCCTACAATGCTATGCTTATAACGGCGGCTGAACGTTCCATAGTTTGCTGGGAAAAGCCGGTAGATTGGGATAAAAAACAATAAAAACGACGTTTTGAGGCAAGATATGCCCATGCATCTGGATCGGACTGACAAGGCACTTTTAAACGCCTTGCAGGGTAATGCGCGGTTGACGGTGGCGGAGTTGGCGGAGCGGGTGTCGCTGACCACTTCGCCGTGTTGGCGGCGGGTGAAGAACCTTGAGGACAGCGGGGTGATCGGCGGTTATCAGGCGATCCTGTCGCCCAAGGCGCTGGGGTATGGGGTGACGGCGTTTGTCAGCATCATGATGGATACGCACTCCCGGGAAGTTGCCCGGGCGTTTGAGCAAAGGTTGCTGGAGATTCCCGAGATTGTGGCGTGTCATAACGTTTCGGGGCGGTATGATTTTTTGTTGGAAGTGGTGGCGAAGGATCTGGAGTCGTTTGGAGAGTTTGCGCGGGAGGTGTTGCAGGGGTTGCCGTGTGTTAAGGAGATTTACTCGAGTTTTTCTTATAAGTCGGTGCGGCCGTTGCGGGTGATTCCTTTGCCGGAGTGATGGTGTACATATCCGTTTCTTCGGTAACGGCGGATTATGGTTCCGCTCTTACAGCGGGTCACTTTTGGCAAACGCCCGGAATGCCGGCCCAGCCAAAAGTAACCAAAAGGTCTTTGCCCCACCACTCGGTGCCTCGCCTAGGCTCGGCATGCCCGCACTCCGGCACGGC
>NZ_JACAPM010000078.1:0-676 GCF_013385695.1 Pseudomonas sp. D8002 | reverse complement strand
GATGTATCAGAGGCCGGGCCTCCGTTGAAGCTAAAATCGGTGGTGCCGTTGGTGATCCATTCGACCAGCTTTTCCTTGGGTGTGTAAGCCACCACTCCACGTTTTTGAGTCGGATCGAATCTTAAGACGCGCCATATACCAAAATCGGGGCCGAAGTCGATGAACACGGGTTTGGAAACCCACCAGCGAGCAAAAAGCTTGCTGCGGGAATGCCAGCTAAATGAAGCCAGTCCATTCTCCGACACTTTTGACAAACCCATTCTGAAGTTGTACCTGTCGAACTCAGTTCGCGTGCCATCGATCACCCAGATCATATTTTGATAGTAGTTTTGCCTCGCGATGACCTCTTCAGGATGTATTGTCGATCTCTGAAACTCGATAACCATCCCTGAAGGCGTTCGGACATCTGCTATATGTCGCTCCCCTGAGGACGCTTGCAACACAACTTCCTGCCACTCGGTTGGGAACATATTCTTCCAATTGCGATGCCATGCCGTTTCCGTTTCCCACCACGGATCGCAATTGTCCAAACGTTTATGAGCCCAATGCCAGACGACATGGTTCCCGCATTTAGCGACGGTCTGGGAACCACAAAAACTGCAAACACCACGTGCTTTTGGAGTGGCCTCTACACGAGCGCCTTCAAGCAATGAGTATTTCATTTTCTTCCTTGATG
>NZ_JACAPM010000077.1:0-1301 GCF_013385695.1 Pseudomonas sp. D8002 | reverse complement strand
GACACGCCCGCCAAAACAATGGAGATCAACTGTGGGAGCGGGCTTGCTCGCGAATGCGGTGGGTCAGTCACTGGATGTATCAACTGATACACCGCATTCGCGAGCAAGCCCGCTTGTATGCTAGGACTTGAAGGGAGGAGGAGGGACAAAGCCCGATTCTGACTGTTGGCGCAGTACAGACCGTGGGAGATTTCGCCCCTCCTCCTTTCACCCAAGCGCCGATAAAGAATGCATCTGGCTATGACCGACGATAGGAACAAGCCTGCGCCTCTGGGTGAGCCCTTCAAGTGCTCAAAACCATAGCCCGGAGGAAGTCCCATGGCAATGCCAGTTCCTGTCTCAAAGCCGATCGTTGGCGTCGATGTTGCTAAAAATGAGCTGGTGATTTACCACGCCGAACTCGATCTGCTGGAAGTAATCCCGAACAACAAAACCGCCATTAAAAAATGGCTGAAGGCCCTACCGGGCACCGTGGCAGTTGCGATTGAAGCTACCAACATCTATCACTTGGAGTTCGCTGATCTCGCCTATGAAGCTGGCTGCGTGATCTACATGGTGGGTGGATATGAGCTCAGCCATTATCGTAAAGGTGTGAATATCCGGGCTAAAACCGACGCCCAGGATGCCAAATTGCTCGCTCGCTATTTAAAAAACGAAGCCGATGAACTTCGTCCCTGGACGCCGCCATCTCCTCTGTATCGCCAGCTTTTGAGTCTTTTCCGCCGCCGGGCGGCGCTGGTCCAGGCACGCGTCAGCCTGACTCAAAGCTGGGCGAATGAGCCGTTACTGAAGGCCTCTTTTACCGAGCAGGTGAAGTCGATGCAAAAGCTAGAAGGCCTGATTGAAAAGATGATCGGTGATCGCCTGAAAGAAGCTGGACTGTCGGATCAGCTAAAGCGTTGCTTGAAAGTTGAAGGTATCGGTTTTTTGACTGGAGCCCGCTTGGTTACTAGCTTTCAACGAGGTGATTTTAGAAACGCAGACGCTTTCATCGCCTTCTTGGGCATGGATTTACGCGTTTCTAAGTCAGGACAGAAAGATAATCGTCGTAGCTTGAGCAAACGTGGCGACTCAGAAGCTCGGCGTCTTTTGCACAACGCAGCGATGGCAGCTAGCCGAACGGCTGCATGGAAGGAGTTTTATCAAGCGCAACGGGCGCGGGGTTACAGCACCACTCAGGTGCTGGTAATGCTGGCCCGCAAGCTTGCTCGAGTGGTATTTGCCTTGCTAAAAGGACAAAGCGAATACCAACCAAAGGTTGGTTGAGGGTTGCCCCTCAACCATAGAATCTCCCACATTTG
>NZ_JACAPM010000076.1:0-18133 GCF_013385695.1 Pseudomonas sp. D8002 | reverse complement strand
GCATCAGCATCAGCATCAGCGTCAGCATCCGCATCCGCATCCGCATCCGCATCCGCATCAGCGTCCGCATCGGCATCGGCATCGGCATCGGCGTCCGTATCATCAATATCAACAGCGATCACAGAAGCCGGAACAGACTCGTTGCCTGCTGCATCGGTCAATGTGACAGCCAGTGTTTCGCCGTTAACCTGAAGCGGATCCAGGGTGACTTGAAAATTACCGTCGTCGCCGACCGTACCAGTGCCGATCACGTTGCCATCGGCGTCTTTCACGGTAACGGTCGCGCGCGGTTCGCCCTTGCCGGTGACGGTGCTGCCATCTTCGCCGACCACCAGGTTTGTTGGGGCATCCGGGGCGATGGTGTCCCCCGCGATGACGATGCCTGGCAGGGATTCCTTGCCCGAGAAGTTGCGCAGGAACACGCGTAGCCGCTCGCCATTGATGTGCAGCGAGTTCAGTTGCACCAGGAATGTGCCGTCATCTGCCACTGTTCCGCTGCCGACCACTTCACCAGCATCGTTGAGGACGATGACTTTGTGGGCCGCGGCGCCTTCACCGCTGAGCGTGTCACCCACGTCACTGATTGCCAGGTTGCGCGGCGCAAGCGGTGTCTCAATATCGGCGACAACCAGCGCACCCGGAGCCGACTCATTGCCGGCAGCGTCTTTGAGCGTGATCGCCAGGCTTTCGCCTTCGGACGCGGGTGTGTCGAGCGAAACCTGGAAATTGCCATCCGCGCCGACGGTGCCCGTACCGATCACGTTGCCGCTGGCATCCTTGATGCTCACGGCAGCGTTCGGTTCACCTTTACCGCTGACAGTTGCGCCATCGGCACTGATCACCAGGTTGGTCGGCGCATCCGGGGCGGTGCTGTCGCCAGCCACCACGGGGCTGGCGGACGATTCATTGCCGGCAGCATCCTTGAGGGTGACTTGCAGGGTTTCGCCATTGGTTTGCGCAGTTCCCAGGGTGACCTGGAAGTTGCCTTCAGCATCCACGGTGCCGGTGCCGAGGACCTCGCCATTGGCATCCTTGATGATCACGGTCGAATTAGGCTCGCCCTTACCGCTGACGGTTGTACCGTCTGCACTGACGGCCAAACCGTTCGGTGCGGCGGGGGCGGTTGTATCACCCGCTACCACAGACGCAGGTTGCGATTCCTGACCCGCGGCATCCTTGAGGACGACTTGCAGGGTTTCGCCATTGGTTTGCGGCTTGTCCAGGTTGACCTGGAAGTTGCCGTCGGTACCCACAGTGCCTGTGCCCAGTACGTTACCGGCGGCATCCTTGACCGTGACGGTGGTGCCAGGCTGACCTTTACCGCTGACCACCGTGCCCGCGCTGTTGACCGATAAACCGGTCGCAGCACCGGGTGCAGGAACTGGCGTTTGATGATGATGGCCACCACCACCGCCACCACCGCTCAATGCCGCGGCGGTACCGCCGACGGCGAGGATGCCCAAGCCCCACAGCACCCAGTCCGGCACCGCACTGTCAGCGGCAATGGCTGCCACACCCAGGTCGTCCAGGGTCGAGATTTCGGTGAAGTTGAAACCCGAATACGGCGTGGAATAGTTGCCGAGCAACAATGTTCCGTCGGCATTTTCCAGTACCAGTTGGTTAGCGGAGCCGTCGGCTCCGACCACAAAAAAGTTCTGAATGGTGATGGTTTCTCCAGACTTCAGAGTGACCACCAGGTTTTGGCCGGACTGTTGAAACGATTGAACGCTTTCTTGTCCGAACGGCAGTTTTACAATGCTGGTTCCCTTGAGGCTGGCGTTGCCAAAGGCATGCTCTGTCGCCGTCCCCGTTGCCTTGTCGACAATAGTTATGTTTTTCATCTCTCACCCGTTTTTTTATATGGACACACGTATTTCAGCGCGAGCGAATGCCCACGACGGTAGTTACCGCCGAGCACGAAACTCTTTTTGCGTTTATATAGGACTGGTCAGGATTTACAGCGATCAACCGACGCCGGTTTCTTCACGACATTGCAGACCCACACGCGTGCGCTTGCAACACGCTGACACCGAATGAGGTGGCACATCCTTGGCGTCAGAATAAGCCTGCCCGGGCCTTGGGCTGGACTGCATCGCAGCCCAGAGGTCGAGCAACCGGGAGAGGTGACGGGCCAGGATGCGGGCTTTTTCAAGTTCCAGGGCGGCCTCGTTCGATGAGGCCGATAGCCCTGGGAAACCCGATGTACGCATCCATTCGCTAGCCATCTCTGACACACCTGCACAACTTTGAAAGTACAACGCTTCGGCGGAAGTTATCGAGACGCAGCAACCATGACAACGCTCGCAAAACCGATACTAGCGAGGCAGTAGTCAACATCAAAGAGAAATGTAAACACGCAATAAACATGGGTGTTTAATGAGGGAAGCCACGACAAACCGAACACACATAACCGAGAAATCAATTATAACGGCATGATAATCGAGCGCCCCATGGACACTCACCTAATGAATAACCCATGATCAAAAACATGATATTTCAGCGTCACACCTGAAACTTGTAAAAGTTTATTTCACAACTATAACAATGCAAAAAAACCTTATCCCTAGGCATTAGTCGATAAGTAATACCGCCCTCCCACAAACGTCGCGAAGGGGTTTATTCAGGTCAAAAAAAAGCACCAGTAGTGAGCTGGTGCTGGAAGGTCTACGCAGTAAAAATCAGGGGCCCACAGTGAAGAAGGACAATCGCCCTACTTTGGTTTTCGATAGCTGTTGATGATCGCCGAGAAGTCCTTGCCCCCTTCCCCACGTTGGCTCATCGATTGATACAACTGCTGCGCCACTGCGCCGAGGATCACCGGCTGGTGTGCCTGGCGGGCCGCTTCAGTGGCCAGTCCCAGATCCTTGAGCATCAGTTCTGCACCAAACCCACCGGTATAACCCCGGGACGACGGCGCCGTCTCGATAATCCCGGGCCATGGGTTGTAGGTGTCCGAACTCCAGCAGCGCCCGGTGGAGCTGTTGATGATTCCCGCCAACACTTGGGTGTCGATGCCCAGCGCATCGCCCAGGGCCATGGCTTCGCTGACGCCGACCATGGTGATACCCAGCAGCAGGTTGTTGCAGATCTTGGCGATTTGCCCGGTGCCGACTTCGCCGCAATGGACGATGTTGCGGCCCATCTGCGCCAGCACCGGTTGCAGGGTGGCGAACAGTTCCGGGGTGGCGCCGACCATGAAGGTCAACGTCCCGGCCTGGGCACCGCCGGTGCCGCCGGACACTGGAGCATCCGCCATCACCACGCCTTGTTTCGCTGCCGCCGCCGCTACATCGCGGGCGGTCTGCGGGTCGATGGTGCTGCAATCCACCGCCGGCACGCCTTTGCCGATGCCGGCGAGCACGCCGTCTTCACCGAGCCACACACTGCGCACATGGGCCGCAGCCGGGAGCATGGTCACCACCAACTCGGCGCCTTCGGCTGCCGCGCGCGGTGAAGCGCTGATGGTGCCGCCCAGTTCCGCCAGTTCCTTGAGCACGGTCTGGTTCAGGTCGAACAGGTTCAGCGCATGGCCAGCCTTGATCAGGTTGCGCGCCATCGGCGCGCCCATGTTGCCCAGGCCGATAAATGCAATCTTCATGGTCGTCTCCTCGATCAGCGCAGGTTGATGGTGGTGTTGACGCCATCGTTGACGCTGTCGTCGTCGAACCAGCGGCTGGTGACGGTTTTGGTCTGGGTGTAGAACTGCACCACTTGCTTGCCGTACGGGCCCAGGTCGCCGAGTTTCGAACCACGGGAACCGGTGAAGCTGAAGAACGGAACCGGCACGGGGATCGGGATGTTGATGCCGACCTGGCCCACATCGATTTCGCTCTGGAATTTACGCGCTGCCGCGCCGCTCTGGGTGAACAGGCCGGTGCCGTTGCCGAACGGGTTGGCGTTGACCAGGGCGATGGCTTGGTCGAGGGTGTCGACTTCCAGCACCACCAGCACCGGGCCGAAGATTTCCTGGGTGTAGATCTGCATGTCGGTGGTCACGCCGGAGAACAACGTCGGGCCGACGAAATTGCCGTCCTCAAAGCCCGGCACCTTGATGCCGCGGCCATCCAGCTCCAGCTTGGCACCTTCTTTTACGCCGCTTTCGATCAGGTCGAGAATGCGTGCCTTGGCGCGCTTGGAGATTACCGGACCCACATCGGTACCGGCTTCGCTGCCGGCGTTCACCTTGAGCTTTTGCGCCAGGGCCTTGAGGTCCGGCAGCCATTGCTTGGCCGCGCCTACCAGCACCACCACGGAAGTTGCCATGCAACGCTGACCCGCCGCACCGAAACCGGCACCGACCAGGGCGTTCAGGGTTTGTTCGCGATTGGCATCCGGCAGCACCACGGCGTGGTTCTTGGCGCCCATCATCGATTGCACGCGCTTGCCGTGTTTACCGGCGAGGTCGTAGACGTGAGTCCCCACGGCGGTCGAACCGACGAAGGACACGGCCTTGATATCTTTGTGGGTGCACAGCGCATCCACCACGTCCTTGCCGCCGTGAACCACGTTCAGCACACCGGCTGGCACCCCGGCTTCCAGCGCCAGTTCAACCAGCAGCAGGGTCGACAGCGGGTCCTGTTCCGATGGCTTGAGTACGAACGTGTTGCCGCAGGCAATGGCCATCGGGAACATCCACAGCGGAATCATCGCCGGGAAGTTGAACGGGGTGATGCCGGCGCACACGCCGATCGGCTGGCGCAGGGTGTAGGTATCCACACCGCCGGCGACGTTTTCAGCGAATTCGCCCATCTGCAGGGTGCCGATGGAGCACGCGTGCTCGACCACTTCCAGGCCACGGAAAATGTCGCCTTCAGCGTCGGCAATGGTCTTGCCCTGCTCGGCACTCAGGACCACGGCGATGCGCTTGGAGTGCTCGCGGATCAAGGCTTGCAGCTTGAGCATGATGCGCATGCGCGCACCGATCGGCGTCAGCTTCCAGGTCTGGAAGGCGCGATGGGCGGCGTCGATGGCAGCGTTGACTTCTTCAGGGGTGGAAAACGGTACGCGGGCCAGCACTTGCTGGGTAGCGGGGTTGACGATGTCTTGCCATTCGGTGGTCCTGGATTCGACCCACTCGCCGTTGATCAGCAGCTTGACCTGTTTTACGGAAATATCGGCAGATGCGTTCATGTGGTCTCCAATTCTTGTAGGTATGCAGAGAACCAAGGCGTTGAATCGCCTTGAGGATGAGGCGTTCGGACTGTTTTTGGAGTATAGATGTGCAAACTTCTAATAAGAACGCACATAAAAGCCGGTCCAATATGCAAAAAAACATCACGTCACTGGGCTCCCTGAACTGGGATGACCTGAAGTTTTTCCTCGAAGTCGCGCGTACCCGCAAGGCCAGCGTCGCTGCCAAGCGCCTGGCGGTGGACTACACCACGGTGTCGCGGCGCATCAGTTCCCTTGAAGGATCGTTGGGCACTCTCCTGTTTGAAAAGTCCCGGACCAACGGCTTCGTATTGACCACCGAAGGCCAGCGCCTGCTGGGCTACGCCGAGTCCATCGAAAGCACGTTGCACATGGCCTGCGAACAGGTTTCCGGCTCCGGCGTGGCGCTGTCCGGCCACGTGCGCATGGGCTGCACCGAAGGGTTCGGCAGCTTCTTCGTCACCCCGCAACTGAGCCACTTCGTCGACACCTACCCGGCGATCTCGGTGGACATCCTGCCCCTGCCCCACTTCATCAGCCTGTCCAAGCGCGAGGCGGATATCGTCATCGCCCTGGAGCGGCCGGAACACGGGCCGTACGTGTGCTGCAAGCTGTGCGACTACAAGCTGCAGCTGTACGCGACGCAGGAATACCTGGACCAGCACCCGCCCATCCGCCGGGCGGCGGACCTGGCCGAGCATCCGTTTATCAGCTACGTGGATGATTTAGCGTTCAGTTCAGAGCTGCTGTACCTGGCCAATGTAGTGCCCGGCGCCAGCGCCAGTTTGCGCAGCACCAGCGTGATTGCGCAGTACGTGGCGGCGCAGCAAGGGCGCTCGCTGGCGATCCTGCCGTGCTTTTTGGCGGCACAGGACCCGCGATTGCTGCCGGTGCTTTCGAAGGAGATAAACATTACGCGGCAGTTCTGGATGTACTGCCGCGAGGACTTGAGGAAGTTGAAACGGATCACCCTGCTGTGGGATTACATCCGTGAGGTGACGGAGCAGAATCAGCCGTTGTTGATGGGGGAAACGCGGGAGATGGTGTTTGCCGATTAAATAAAATGTGGGAGCCGGGCTTGCCCGCGATAGCAGTGTGTCAGTCACCCAATACATCAACTGATCCACCGCCATCGCGGGCAAGCCCGGCTCCCACATTGACTGCATTCCAACTCGAAGTGCCCGAAAGCCAGACTAGTCCGCAATCACCACAATCGACACCCGGCGATTCTCGGTGCGCCCCGCCGCTGTCGCGTTGGACGCCACCGGCTCGCTGCTGCCCAGCCCGCGCAGTTGTACGTTTTCTTCTTTCATCCCAACGCCTGCCAACACGTGCGCGACGCTTTTGGCTCGGCGCAGGGACAGTTGCTGGTTGTAGGTTTCCTTGCCCGAGGCGTCGGTGTGGCCGTCGACCCGCACGCGCTCAATGCCCACGCCCAGCAGCGCCTTGCCGATGCGCTGGACGATCTCGGTGCTGGGGGCATTCAGACTTTCGACGTCGCTGCCAAACAGCACCTTGCCCGAGAGGCCGAAGGCCCAGCCTTCGTCAGTCAGTTCAAAACCCTGCTGTTTGAGCACGGCGATTTGCGCCGGTGTCAGGCCTTTGGGCGGCGGGGTCTGGCAGCCGCTCAGGGCGAGCAGAGCCACGAGCAAGGTGATGAATAAAAAGCGTGCGGTCGAGAACAAGGGATCAACTCCTGTGTTGAACGTCGGCGGCGGGGGACTCCGATTCCGCCGTTTGCTGCCCACCCTGGGAAAGCCGTTTGGCCTGGTACATCGCCGCATCGGCGGCGTTGAGCAGGTTACCGGGGGTGGCGCCATGATCGGGGTAGACGGCGATGCCGATACTGAGTGAGGTCAATACGTGGGCGTCGCCGGGCAGCGCAATGGGCGCGTCCATGCTGGCGATGATTTTTTCGGCAATGCGCTGGGCGTCCTCAAGTCGGTGCAGAGGCGACAGCAAGATGGCGAATTCATCGCCGCCCAGGCGTGCCACCAGGTCGTCTTCACGCAGTTGCGCACGAATGCGCGTAGCCACTGCCACCAATACCGCATCGCCGGCGGCGTGGCCAAAGTTGTCGTTGATGTCTTTAAAGCGGTCGCTGTCGAGGAACAAGACCGCTACTTTCTCGTTGAGCTTGGCGGCGCTGCGCAGGGCGCGGATCAGCCGACCTTCGAAGAACGCACGGTTGGGCAGCCCGGTCAGGCTGTCGTGGCTGGCCTGGTGGGCGAGGGTTTCGTTTTCGCTTTGCAGGTGGGTCTGCCAGGCCTCCAGTTCGTCGAGCAGGGCATTGAAGTCATTGCCCAGGCTGTCGAGTTCGGCGATTTTCGCCGGCGGTACGCGTCGGTCAAAGGCCCGCTCGCTTCGGGCGGCGTGGGCCACCGAGGCCAGGCTGTGCAACGGCCCGGTGATGCCGCGTAACAAACGCCGCGCCAGGTACAGTGCAACCCAGGCGCTGAGGGCGGTGCACACCAGAATCCCGGCAAGGCCGCTGAGCAGGAAGCGCAACAGGCTGCCGCCGTGGCCGGTCAGGTGCACGCTGCCGATGACCTGGCCCTGGTGCAGGATCGGCTGGGTGATGGGTTGTTCGAGCAGGGCATGCGCCAACTGCAGCTCAATCATCGACAGCATCCCGGTTTCAGGGCGCTCCCAATGGGCCAGTTGCTTGCCGTCGACGTTGAAGACTTCCGCCTCGGCCACTTCTTCCTCCGAGGCGATCACGCCCAACGCCTCGGTGGCCGCCGCGCTGTCGTTGAACACCACGGCCGCTTCCACGGTGTAGTTGATGGAGCGGGCGATCAGGTGCAGGTTGTGGTCGGCATACACCCGCAGCGCGAGCACGCCGAGCAGGGTCAGGGAAATACTGGCCATGCTGACGGCCATCAGCGCCAGGCTCAGGTGCCCGCGCCCGATCACTGAACGCAAGGTTGGACGCACTGGCGCCTTATCGACACTCATGACCCCGGCGCTCGACGTCGGGACAGCTGCAGCACACTCGGATGAATGCGCACACCGCTACGGGCAACGGAATCCAGGTTGACCTCGAACGACACCTGTTCGTCGGCTACCCGCAGGCAGAACAGGCTGCCCACGGTGCATTGGTCGCCGCCTTCGCTGATGCTGAGCACCGGATGGCCGATCAATGCCGCGAACAGGCGGCTGCGCTCGTCGCTGGTCAATTGGCCGATGTACACGGCATCGCAGGCATTGGCGATGTCTGGATGGTCGGCCAGCAAACGCTGCACCACTACCGGACGGCCAGTAGCCTGGGTGGTGCCTTTGACCAGGTCATCGGTGTATTGGGTTGGCCCGACGATGCACAAACGCAATTGCGCGGGCTCTACCGGCCAGCGGGCGTAACTGAGGATACCCAGGACCACTTGGGTGACGGCCTTGGCCCGCTGATCGGCCATGCCGGCAGGCGGCTGGGCAAAAACGAGGGGCGTGAACACGCACAGAAGCGCCAACAGCAGCATTCGTCTCCAGCTCAAACTTCGCTCTGTGGGCGAGACAGCCACGTTCATGCAGCGATTCTCTTTGATCTTCTCGGGATGATGCCGCAACGATAGCACAACGGCGGAAAACCCCCGAGGCGACACCTAGGAGGATTCCGACATTTTATTAAGAAAAATCACACATTTGGATCAAAAAATTTAGATGACTCATTGGTCAGCTTCTTTGACGATCAAGTGCCCAGTTCCAGCATCAGCCCACTCAAGCGTTTCACCTTGCGGCTCACCGCCTCTTCGAATACGCCACCCCGGGGTTCGATCAGGCTGAACCAGTCCTTGGCGCGGGTGATGCCGGTGTAGATCAGCTCTTTGGTGAGCACCGGGTTCAAGGCGTCCGGCAAAATCAGTGCGGTGTGGGTGAATTCAGAGCCCTGAGATTTGTGCACCGTCATCGCGTAGACGGTTTCGACGTCGTTGAGCCGGCTGGGCAACACAAACCGTACGCCGCCCTGGCCATCGTTGCGCGGGAACGCGACGCGCAGAACCTGCGGCCCGCCGTCGCTTTCGGGCAGCTTGAGGGCGATACCGATATCGCCGTTCATCAGGCCCAGGCCGTAATCGTTGCGAGTCATCAACACCGGGCGCCCTTCGTACCATTGCTGGTCGCTGTCGATCAGCCGGGCCTTGAGCAGCGCGGCGGTGATGCGCAGGTTCAAGCCCTCCACGCCCCATGGGCCCTTGCGTACGGCGCAGAGCAACTGGAATGCGTCGAAGGCTTTCAGCAGCTTTTGCGCCCAGAGCGTCCAGGCCTCGTCATCCCGTGGCGTCTCCAGGGACGGACGCGCGGTCTGCAGCAGTTTCAGGTAATGGCGATAACCGTGGGCACCGTCGCCATGGCCGTCCAGCACCAGGCGCTCCAGGGCATGGTCGTGCTCGCCCTTGAGGCTGACGCAAAACAGGTCGGCATGACTGCGGGCAGCCAGCAGTTTGCGGGCCTGCTCGGGGTTTTGCTGGTTGACCCAGCGGGCCAGCTGGCCAATGCCGCTGCCTTCGCCGAATCGCCGCGAGTAACGCAGCATCACCACTTGTTGCGCCAAGGGGTGGCTACCGTCGAGGTCTTCCTGCAGGCCGCTGGCGCCGAGGTCTTCGCCGCTGACCTGTTGCAGCCACTGGCGGGTTTGCGGGCTGTAGAAACCGGCTTCGGCGTCGCGGCACAAATCCCCCAGCACCGCCCCGGCTTCAACCGAGGCCAACTGGTCCTTGTCACCCAGCAGCACCAGGCGAGCATGGGGTGGCAAGGCGTCCAGCAGGTTGGCCATCATTTCCAGGTCGATCATCGAGGCTTCGTCCACTACCAGCACATCCAGGGGCAACGGATTGCCGATGTGATGCCGGAAGTGTCGGGTGCCGGGACGGCTGCCGAGCAAACGGTGAACGGTGGTGACCTGGGTTGGGATTTTTTCCTTCACCGCATCAGGCACTTTCAGCGACAGCACTTGCTGGCTGATGGACTCGGTCAAGCGCGCGGCCGCCTTGCCGGTGGGCGCCGCCAGACGGATGCGCAACGCGCTGCCCGCTTCCACGGCGGGGGCCTGCAACAGCGCAAGCAAACGCACTACCGTGGTGGTCTTGCCGGTACCCGGCCCGCCGGTGACGATGCTGAATGCACCGCGGGTGGCCAAGGCGCAGGCGAGCTTTTGCCAGTCGACAACACCGTCTGGCGGGGCCTGGTCGAACAGGCGATTCAGGCGTTCGGGCAGATCGGCGGCAACGCTTTCCCGGGTGGCGAGTCGCAGGCGCAAAGCGCTGTCGATACGCCGTTCGTAGGTCCAGTAGCGGCGCAAGTACAGGCGTTTGCCCGACAGCACCAGTGGCCGGCTTTGCGCCTCCTCGCTGCCGTCGACGGCCAGTGCCACCAGACGGCTGGCGGCCAGGGCATGGCACCAATGGGCGCCGTCCAGGCCGTCGAGCAACTGTGATGGCAGCAGCATGACGCCGTTTTGCACATCGCCTTCGGGTGGCAGCGACAGAGCGAAATCCGGGGCCTTGAGGGTTTCGAACAGGTCCAGGCATACATGGCCATGGCCCAGTTGGTGGCTGGTCAGGGCCGCGGCCAGCAGGACTAAAGGGTCAGCCTGCGGATCGAGTTCGTGGAGGAAGCCGACAAAGGCCTTGTCCAGCGCGCGCAACCAGCCGCGCTGCACCCAGAGATCGAGCAGTTGCACCAGGTCGGCGGCGCGGCTGAGGGGCGTCAGCTCCTCAAGCGGTAACGGCGACAGGCTCATAGCAGCTCTCCTTGTTCCCAGGCGGGCTCGGCCTTGGGTGGTAGCGGTTTGCCCTGGAACAGCAGGTCCAGGCTTTCGATCAATTCCCGGGGCGGTCGGGTAAAATACGCGCCCTGGCTCGCGGAATGGGTGCCCCGCAGGAACAGGTACAACGCGCCGCCGACGTGACGGTCGTAGTCGTAATCCGGCAGCCGCGCCTTCAGCTGGCGATGCAGGGCCAGCAGGTAAAGTACGTATTGCAGGTCGTAACGATGGTCGAGGATCGACAGCTCCATGGCCTGCTGCGTGTAGGCCGAATCATCGGGACCAAGCCAATTGGATTTGTAGTCGGCCACGTAGTAGCGGCCTTCGTGTTCAAAGGTCAGGTCGATAAACCCCTTGAACATGCCGTTGAGCAGCACCCGTTCGGCGGCCACGCGGGATACGCCATTGTGAGTGTGCTGGCACACCAGTTTGTCGAGTGCGAGGACGTCGACCTTGTGGCTGGCAAACCAGAACTCCATTTCGATCTGGTACTGCCGCAACTCGCTAAGGGCCACCTGCCCGTTGCCCAGCGGCAACCGGGCTTGCAACAGATGCCCGAGCCAACCGCCGAGTGTGCCGATCCAGCCTTCCCAGCCGCGTCGGTTGCAGCGGCGGGCGACCGCATCTTCGATGGCCTCCGGGGTAACATTGAAGCCTTCGCCGCCCGCCCATTCCAGCAGGCCATGGAGAAAGGTGCCGGGATTCGGCCCGCGTGGGAAACGGTGAATATCGCCACCGGAAGCCGGCACTTCGCGTGGGGCATCCGGGTCGAGGCGTTCGTCATCGAACAGCTTCTGCGCTTGTGGGCTTTCCGGCGCTTCGAGGCTCGCCGCACTCATGCTCTCGCCGATACGCAGCGCACTGTAGGAAGCGATCCACCAGTTTTCTGCCGCCTTGCGCTTGGGCAGCAGCGGCGCGAGCAAGGTGGCTTCGTTACGCGGCGGGTGGAATACGACCGCATCGGCCTCGGGCATTTCTGCGTAATGCAGTGCCGGGCAACCTTCCTGCAGGTCAAGCAACCAGCGGGCCAGGCCGCCGGACTCGCCAAGTGCGGCGCCGCCGCCGAGCAAGTAGCCCAGGGCCGACAGGTGCAGCACCGAGCTGTTGTTATTGCCACGCTTGAGGTCGGCGATGCCCAGCCAGCAGGCGTGTTTGGCGCGGGTCAGCGCCACGTAAAACAGACGCAAGTCTTCGGCCAGGCGCTCATCGTCGGCTTGGGCGATCAACTCGGCGGTGGGCCTGAGGCTGACCTGGGATTTGCCGTTTGCGTCGTGGTAATGCAACGGCAGGCGGCTGCCATCAACCGGTTTTGCCGAGCAAATGAACGGCAGGAAAACCAGGTCGTATTCCAGCCCCTTGGATTTGTGGATCGTTACCACTTTGACCAGTTGTTCATCACTTTCCAGGCGCAGGATCTGCTCTTCACCGGCCTGGCCGGAAAGCGCGAGATGTTCGGCCAGATGGCGAATCAGCGCTTGTTCACCGTCCAGCTCTGCGGCCGCCTGTTGCAGCAATTCCGAGAGGTGCAACAGGTTGGTCAATACCCGCTCGCCATCGCTGCGCGTGATCAGGGTTTGCGGCAATTTGAAGTCGTGCAACAGGCGCCGCAGCATCGGCAGCACGCCTTGGGTGCGCCAGATCGTACGGTAATCGCGGAACTGCATTACGCGTTGTTCCCACGCCAGTTCGTCCTGGTTCAGACGCTCCAGTTCGGGCAGCGACAGGTTCAAGGTGACGCAAGCCAGGGCGGCGCGCAGTGGGCGCTCGACGTCCGGCTCGGCACAGGCCTTGAGCCAGGCCAGCAGATCGTGGGCTTCCTGGGCGGCGAACACGGAGTCCTTGTCGGAAAGGTAAACGCTGCGCACGCCACGGGCAGCCAGTTCACCGCGCACGGCCTGGGCTTCCTTGCCGTCGCGCACGAGGATGGCGATGTCTGAAGGCAGCACGCCTTTGAAGCTAGCGTCTTTGCCGAGGAATCCGGCAGTTCCCTGCTGGCCGCCATTGAGTAACGCGACGATTTGACTGGCACAGGACGCGGCCAACTGTTGGCGGTAGAGCACGCCGGAGATCGGCTGGTCGGTGGGTAGATGCCAGAGATTCAGCGCAGGCAACGTCTGACCGTTGACCTGCAGTTGTTCCTTACGGCCTTGGGACAATACCGACTGGAACGGCACCGGATTCGTACCGTCTGGTTCACGGAACAGGAACGCTCCACGGCCTTTTTCTGCGCGCTGGAATACGTGGTTTACCGCCTCGACCATGGCGTGGCTCGAACGGAAGTTGGTGCCCAGGGTGTGATGGCGGCCGGTGGTGGACTGGCGCGCGCGCAGGTAGGTGTAGATGTCGGCGCCACGGAAGGCGTAGATCGCCTGCTTTGGGTCGCCGATCAGGAACAGGCCGCTGTCGAGGTGGTTTTCTTCGATGCGGTAGATACTGTCGAAGATGCTGTATTGCACCGGGTCGGTGTCCTGGAATTCGTCGATCAGGGCGACCGGGAATTGCTCGCGGATCACGCTGGCCAAACGCTCGCCGCCGTCGGCTTGCAGGGCGGCGTTGAGGCGGATCAGCATGTCGTCGAAGCCCATTTCGGCGCGACGGCGCTTTTCTTCTTCGAAGCGTTTCCCCACCCAGCCGGCGGCGTGTTGCAGTACAGCAGCATCGGGCGTTGGCAAGGCGTCGAGGCTGGCCTTGAGACTGGCCATGGCGTCGATACCCGGATGGCGTGGTGGTTCGCCTTTCCAGGCTTCGGCCATGCCGTCGGGGGTCAGGCGGGTGAAACCGGTGCCGATGTCCAGTTGTTCGAGAGACTCGTCAGCTGCCCAGGCGCTGATTTTTTCGAACCAGGGTTCGAAGTAACGGGCTTGCATCTTGCGACCATCGACGGTTTTGGCGGCGACGGCCTGCAGGCAAATGTTGCGCAATTCTTCTGCCCATTGTTGCCAGGGTGCCTTGAGCGCGACGAGTGCTTGGCGACGCTCTTGCAGGCATTCGTTGATCAGCTCGGCGGGGTCACGCGTTTCATCCGTGGGCCGCTCGCTGCCGAACAGCGCGCGTACCCGTGGCATCAGGGCCGCCGGGCCGCCCCAATTGTTGCGCACCCAGTTCAGCGCATCGTCGTGCATCGGGTAGCAGAACAGCCGCCAGTAGTCGCGCAGCACTTCGCCGAGCAGGTCGCTGTGGTCAGTTTCCAGGGTCTGGGTGAACAGGCTGCCGCTGTCGAAGGCGTGTTCGCGCAGCATGCGCTGGCACCAGCTGTGAATGGTCGAGACGGCGGCTTCATCCATCCACTGGGCGGCGATGTCCAGGCGATTGGCGCAGCCGGGCCATTGTTCGGGGCTGTATTGGTCGCGCAGTTCGGCGATCAACGCGTCGGGTTCTTCGATTTCTTCGCGGAAAAAACGCGCGGCTTCTGCCAGGCGGATTCGGATGCGTTCACGCAGCTCTTTGGTGGCGGCATCAGTAAAGGTCACGACGAGAATTTGCGGCGGCAGCAACTCGCGGCCGAAGCCCGATTCGTCCCCTCCGTGGCCGAGTACCAGACGCAGGTAGAGCGCTGAGATGGTAAATGTCTTGCCTGTGCCGGCACTGGCTTCGATCAGTTGGCTGCCCTTGAGCGGGAAGGCCAGGGCCAGGGGCTTTGTACCGCTCATGCGCTGGCCTCCGCGCTGGTGAGTGATCGCCAGGGAGCGTTGATCAACGGTCGATAGAGGGTTTCGCACCAGCCTTCGAACTCTTCGCTGGCCATCAAGGCGGCGTAGTCGGGGAACTGTCGGATGAGCGCAGGGCTTTCACGGCGCTCGCCGTCGCTGGTTTGGCCGTCGCCTTCGTAGGCTTTGCTGGCGGCGGCTTGCGCTTTGGCCGGGTCGGTTTGACCGAGCCAGGCGAATGCGGTTTTAACGGCGACCGGCAGTGGTTCGCTCATGCCGGTTTTCCAGGCGAGCAGCAGGTTGCCGAGGAGCTCCCGGGCTGTGGCTTGCTCAAGTGGGGCCAATAGCAGTGTGTCGTCGCTGGCGACCAGGCCGGTACTTAACGGAAGGCCGCAGGCACAGGCCACCAGGTGGTTGACCCATGGGCGAATCAGGCGATGCCACTTACGGGTCTTGATCGAGCCGATGCTGTTGGGGATGGCGGTGACGCTTAGAAAGCCGCCATCGCTGCGTTGATGCAGGCCACTGATCCAACCTTCCAGCTGGATGCCTTGATGCTCAAAACTGATCGGTTCGGCGCTGGTGTGCGCAGTGGGCCAGAGTGCCAGGAGTTGCTGGTAACGCTGCAACAGGTCGGGCAGAGGCTCGATCAGTTCTTTGCGCAGGCATTCGCCGAAACCAACCATCGGCAACAAGCCACTGCCTTGCAGACGCAGGGCCTGGGCGTTGAGGGCTTCGTCGAGGTTGTCGGGGCGGGTGAGTGCCGCCGTGAGCAAACTGTCGCTCAGGCTATAGCGCTGCAGTGCATCGAGGACGAAGGGTTCTTCATCTTCCAGCGGGACTTCGGCGGCTTCGAAAAACACTTTCAGGCGCTGGCTGAAGAAGTGTTTGACCGGGTTGCGCAGGAAGTCTTGCAGTTGGCCGAGGCTCAGCGGTTCTTCCTGGGTGTAGGGTGCGAGGCTGCCGGTATCGGGCACGCTGTCCGGGGTTGCGTGGAGCAACTGCCATTCGCGGGCGTAGCTGAACAGCTTGTCACCTTCATGGAAGTAGCGGGCGCTGAAGGGCTGGAGCGGGTGTTCCTGGGTGGTGGCTTCCAGGAGTGGTTCGCCACTGGTGGTGTGCCAGCCGCTGGCGATGTGGTCGCGCAACTGCCCGATCAGGACCGATGCCGGGCGATCACTGTTGTCGCGGATACTGCGGCCGACCCAACTGATGTAGAGCTGGTCGCGGGCGGAGAGCAGGGCTTCGAGCAACAGGTAGCGGTCGTCTTCGCGGCGTGACCGATCGCCTGGGCGGTAGTCGCTGCCCATCAGGTCAAAGTCCAGCGGCGGTTGTGCGCGTGGGTAGTCGCCATCGTTCATGCCGAGTAGGCAAACCAGCTTGAACGGGATCGCGCGCATGGGCATCAAGGTACAAAAATTGACAGCTCCCGCGAGGAAGCGCTGGGACAGTCGGCCTTGGTCGAGGCCTGCCAGCCAGGCCTCGCGGACTACGGTCAGGGGTAATTCGTCATGCAGTCCGACGGACTCGCAGGTCTCCAGCCAGGTTTCTCTCAGTTGCTCGAGTTGACCCAACAGGTAGTCGTCGTGCTCGTTGCTCGGGAGGAAGAACAACTGCATCAGGTTTTGCAGGCGCTCGCCCCACTCTGTCGGCGCGGCAGGTTGCGAAAGTGCCTGGTGGGCGTCGTGCAGCGCATCGAGCAGTGCGACCAGCGGGCCGATCAAGGCCGCATCGAGTCCGCCGATTTCATCGTACGGCTCGATGCCATCGCAGGCAGCGCCCGTACCGACGGCGTAGCCCAGGAGCATGCGACGCAGGCCGAACCGCCAGCTGTTTTGCTCCAGCTCCTGGGGCAAGCCGAGGCCGGCGCGTTGTTCGGCGTTGAGGCCCCAACGGATACCGGCGCCTTCGATCCAGCGGTGCAGGGTCGGCAGGTCGCGCTCCTTGATGGCGAAGCGTTCCCGCAGTGCCGGGACGTCGAGCAGGTCGAGGATTTCGCTGACCGGAAAGCGGCTGTCCGGGAGCTTGAGCAGGTGCTCGACGGCAATCAGTAACGGATCGCGACCGCGCTGGCCCTGGTCCGTAAGCGTGAACGGAATGAAGCGTAGGTCGCTTCTTTCAAGCTGGCCGAATACGGCGCGAATATGCGGCGCGTAGCTGTCGACGTCGGGGACCATGACGATGATGTCCCGTGGGCGCAGCGTGGGGTTGGCGCTGAAGCGCTGCAGTAACTGGTCGTGAAGAACTTCAACTTCGCGTTGGGCACTGTGGGCGATGTGGAAGCGAATGGAAGTGTCGCGCGCCAGGTCGACGCTTGGCCAGAGTTCACGGGTTTCGTTGAGGGGGCGCAGTTCGAGGATGTCGTCCTGGAGTTGGTTGAGCAAGGTGGTGGGCTCGCTCTCGCTGAACAGGTCGATACGACCGTCACGGAATGCCGAGCGGTAACTGTTGGGGTCGTCGTAGCTGTCCAACAGGTTGATGTAGTCGCGACCTTGCTTACCCCAGGCAGCGAGCAGCGGGTGGGCGTGCTGATGCAGGGTTTGCGGGTCGATGGTGACCGGCATTCCGGCCTTGCGTGCCTGGCGCTTGTATTCGTTTCGGAGCAGGTCTTTGTCGGCGACGATGTCGGACCAGTGATGGCGACAAGGGTTGTGCACACACAGCAGCACCTGGCTGAAACGGGCGAGGCCGGCAAGGGCTTCCAGCGCTTGGGCTGGCAAGGAGGAAATGCCGAAGACGATCACGCGGGAGGGCAGGCCTATCGGTGCCTGCTCCAGGCTATTGATGCGCTCGATAAAGCGTTGGTGAACTCCGGCGCGACTTTGAGCCATGCCCTCCTCTCCTACGTCCAACAGCAGGGCGCGCCATAGTTCGGCTTGCCAGCAGTTGGCCGGGTTCAAAGGTTTGGATTCGCCACGGCCATTGCGCAGTTGATGGCGACCGGCAGCCCAATCTTCCAGCCAGTCAGCACGGTAGACCTGGTATTGGTCGAACAGGTCGGCGAGGCGTTCCGCGAGTTGGTAGCGTTTGCGCAGATCCGTATCGTGGGTCAGGAAGCGTTGCAGGGGTTCGAAATGGGGCTGATCGATCAGCTCGGGGAGCAGGCGCATGAGGCGCCAGGTCAGTGGGGCTTTGTCGAGCAGGGATTTGGGCGGGATCTCGTCTTTGCCCAGGACCATGCGATAGAGCTGCCACATGAAGCTGCCGGGAAGCTGCACATCAATAGCGGCAGCGATGCCGCAACCGCCCATGTCGTCGTCTTCAGGGTCTTCAGCCAGCGCCAGTTTCAGCCACTGAGCAATACCGTTGCTTTGTACCAGGGCGATTTCGTTTTCCAGGGGAGCCAGCGGGTAACGGCGCATCCAGCTGACAACCAGGCTGCGCAGTTCATCCAGGCGGTTGCCGTGAACCACCATGAATCCAGCACTGAGGGACGTCGCATCCGGCATAACGGCTTCCTTGGGAAAAGCAAAATCGAGGGATGGACTTTAGCATTGAAGACAATCGTAGGCTGCAAGTGAGGAACACTTGGAGACGCTCGCCATACTTTCCGACCGCCCAAAACAAAACCCCT
>NZ_JACAPM010000075.1:17514-28180 GCF_013385695.1 Pseudomonas sp. D8002 | reverse complement strand
TTCAAAAGTGAGCCGCTGTAAAAGCGGAACCAATAGCGGCCATAACCGCAGCAACGGATATGCCCCCAACCTGAAAACCTACTTCTTTTTCTTCGGAACCCGCACCAACTGCGTGTCGGAGTAGATGTCATGCCAGCCACGCTTCTGCTTGTCGAACAACGACCAGATAAACCCAAGCCCCAGGCACAACCACGAAGCAATCGACACCACAAACCGCAACAACGCCTGCCACAGACTAATCCGCGACCCATCAGCGTTCTGCACCCGCACCCCCCAAACCTGCATCCCCAGGGTCTGCCCCGAGTGCGTCCAGAACTTGGCAAAAAACCCAAACAACACAAAAAACAAAATCGTCGACAACAGCGGATCACCATCCAGCGCGCCGGATTCGGAAAGCGCCCGCAACTTGGCCTCACCGACAAACCCCATCCACACCAGCTTGTAGATGAAGGCCGTGACGATCAGCAGGGCGGTGCACAACAGGAAGTCATAGAACATCGCTGCCAGACGACGGCCCAGGCCTACGGCGGGAAACTCGCCTTGGGGGCTCAGCAGGTGTTTCGACATGGCATGGCTCTCGGCAGGAAAAAAGCCATTTTACGGAAGAACGCCCATAAAAAAGCCCCTGATGTCATATCAGGGGCTTTTTGTCGCAGCAAGGATCAGCCTTCTGCTTGTACTTCGTCGGCTTGCATGCCTTTCTGGCCCTGCACCGCGATGAAGGTCACTTTCTGGCCTTCTTTCAGGCTTTTGAAGCCGTTGCCCTGAATAGCGCGGAAGTGGACGAACAGATCCGGACCGCTTTCTGGAGTGATAAAACCAAACCCTTTTTCGTCGTTAAACCACTTGACGGTACCGCTCTGACGATCAGCCATTTTCTTATTTCCTTGACGCAAAAAAATTAATGACAGCCCCTTTCACATGAAAGAGTACTGGGCTGGGTTGCAGGAAAGTAAGAGACGTCGAACGGGTTGTAGCAAACTTTGGCTACTGCCCAGGTCCAGGTTCAAAGCGACCCATGCAAACACAGTGGGCAAACTCTACGCCAACTAATACAGAAAAAACAAGCCCCGGCAAAACCCCAGGTTTTGCTCGGCCTCGTTACACTTCTGTCCACAATGTGGAACGCGTTTATTCGATAGAATTCGTCACTTGTTATAGGTGACTGAACATAACATTGACTATCGTCAATGCACTTTAATGTGGCGGTTGCGTTACAGATTAGTGCACGTTGACGCAACCGCGTTACTTATAGGAACAGTCAATCAACCACGGTAGTAACGTTGTGGCACGAATGGCATTTTACTTACACGTAGTGGCACCTTTTTCCCACGTACCAACGCAGATACTTCGGTATCCAGTGCGATGAAAGCGCTGTCCAGATAACCCATGGCCAGCGGGCCGCCCAGGCTCGGGCCAAAACCGCCGCTGCAGACGCTGCCGATCACGGTGCCGTGTTCGTCGACGATTTCTGCGCCTTCACGGACCGGCGTGCGTTCCTGTGGCAACAGGCCTACGCGTTTGCGGCTGACGCCGGTTTGTTGCTGGGTGAAGATCGCATCGGCGCCCGGGAAGCCACCGGCGCGTGCGCCATCAGCACGACGGGCCTTGGAAATTGCCCACAACAGGCTGGCTTCAATCGGCGTGGTCTCGGTGTTCATGTCATGGCCATAAAGGCACAGGCCGGCTTCCAGGCGCAGGGAGTCGCGGGCGCCCAGGCCGATGGCCTGTACTTCGGTTTCGGCCAGCAGGCTGCGGGCCAGGGCCTCGGCGTTCGCGGCCGGTACCGAGATTTCGAAGCCGTCTTCGCCGGTGTAGCCCGAGCGGCTGACGTAGCAGTCCACGCCCAGCAGGCGGGTCGGTGCGAATTGCATGAAGGTCATGTGCTTGACCTCCGGCGCCAGGCGCGCCAGCACGCTGACGGCAGCCGGGCCTTGCAGGGCCAGCAGGGCGCGTTCCTCGAACAGTGGCTCGATGGTGCACTGGTCACCGATGTGCTGGCGCAGGTGGGCCAGGTCCTGGTCCTTGCAGGCGGCGTTGACCACCAGGAACAGTTCGCCGTTACCCAGGTTGGCGACCATCAGGTCATCCAGGATGCCGCCTTGCTCGTTGGTGAACATCGCATAACGCTGCATGCCCACCGGCAGGTCGATGATGTCCACCGGCACCAGGGTTTCCAGGGCCTTGGCGGCACCGGCGCCGGTCAGGCGGATCTGGCCCATGTGCGACACATCGAACAACCCGGCTTGTTCACGGGTGTGCAGGTGTTCTTTCATCACGCCCAGCGGGTATTGCACCGGCATGTCGTAGCCGGCGAAGGGCACCATGCGTGCGCCCAGTTCGATGTGCAAGGCGTGCAACGGGGTTTTCAACAGGGTTTCGGTGGACATATTCAGCTCCTGAAAAACGTGCGGACGCGCTTATAGGCGTCAGCACTCGATAATGTTGACCGCCAAACCGCCACGGGCGGTTTCCTTGTATTTGCTTTTCATGTCGGCGCCGGTCTGGCGCATGGTGCGGATGACCTTGTCGAGGGACACGAAGTGTTGCCCGTCGCCGCGCAGGGCCATGCGCACCGCATTGATGGCCTTGACCGAACCCATGGCGTTGCGCTCGATGCAGGGCACCTGCACCAAGCCGCCGATGGGGTCGCAGGTCAGGCCGAGGTTGTGTTCCATGCCGATCTCGGCGGCGTTTTCTACCTGGGAAACCGTACCGCCCAACACTTCGCACAGGGCGCCGGCAGCCATGGAACAGGCCACGCCGACTTCCCCCTGGCAGCCGACTTCGGCGCCGGAGATCGAGGCGTTTTCCTTGTACAGAATGCCGATGGCTGCGGCGGTGAGCAGGAAGCGCACCACTCCGTCTTCGCTGGCCCCCGGGATAAAGCGCATGTAGTAGTGCAACACCGCCGGCACAATCCCGGCCGCACCGTTGGTGGGCGCCGTCACCACGCGCCCGCCATTGGCGTTTTCTTCGTTGACCGCCAGGGCGTAGAGGTTGACCCAGTCCAGCACCGACAACGGGTCGCGCAGCGCCGACTCCGGGTGCTTGCACAGTTGGCGATGCAACGCGGCGGCGCGGCGCTTGACCTTCAGCCCTCCGGGCAAAATCCCTTCGTTGCGACAGCCCGCGTCCACGCAGTCCTGCATCACCTGCCAGATCTTCAGCAGGCCGGCGCGGGTTTCCGCTTCCGGGCGCCAGGCGCTTTCATTGGTTAGCATCACCTGGCTGATGGACAGCCCATAGGTGGCGCAATGGCCGAGCAAGTCCTTGGCACTTTTGAACGGGAACGTCAGGGGCGTGGCGTCTTCGACAATCCGGTCGTGGCCGGCGGCGTCTTCATCCACCACAAACCCGCCGCCCACCGAGTAGTACTCGCGGCTGCGAATCTGCAAGCCGGCGGCGTCGAAGGCGCGGAAGATCATGCCGTTGGGATGATAGGGCAGGGGTTTGCGAATCATCGCCAGGTGTTCTTTCTCGTTGAACGCAATGCTGTGTTCGCCGAGCAGGTTCAAGCGTGCGTTGCCGCGAATTTCCAACAGGCGGGCGGCAACGGTTTCGGTGTTCACGGTATCCGGGTGCTCGCCTTCCAGGCCCAACAATACGGCCTTGTCACTGCCGTGGCCTTTGCCGGTGGCGCCGAGTGAGCCGTAGAGCTCCACCTTGACGCAGGTGGTGGCGCCCAGCAGGTTGTCGCGCTTCAGTCCCTCGACGAATCGAGCGGCAGCGCGCATCGGGCCGACGGTGTGGGAGCTGGAGGGGCCGATGCCAATCTTGAACAGGTCGAACACGCTTAAAGACATGGTTGTTCTCCGGTTTCTTATTATTGAACGGATGTACGCGGTCCAATGTGGGAGCGGGCTTGCTCGCGAAAGCGGCGGGTCAGTCACCAGATGTATCAACTGACACTCCGCATTCGCGAGCAAGCCCGCTCCCACATCAGGTTACGCGTAGCTCTCGATCGACGGGCACGCGCACACCAGGTTGCGATCGCCAAACACGTTGTCGACCCGGCCAACCGGCGGCCAGTACTTGGCTTCGATCAACGACGCCACCGGGTACACCGCTTGTTCACGGCTGTATGGGTGGCTCCATTCGCCAACCAGTTCCGCAGCAGTGTGTGGTGCGTTCTTCAGCGGGTTGTCGTCCTTGTCCAGCGAGCCATTTTCCACCGCGCGAATCTCTTCGCGGATGGCGATCATCGCGTCGCAGAAGCGGTCCAGTTCTTCCCTGGATTCGCTTTCGGTCGGCTCGATCATCAGGGTGCCAGCCACCGGGAACGACATGGTCGGCGCATGGAAACCAAAGTCGATCAGGCGCTTGGCCACGTCATCCACGCTGATGCCGCTGCTGTCTTTCAACGGGCGCAGGTCGAGGATGCATTCGTGGGCCACCAGGCCGTTGCTGCCGGTGTACAGCACCGGGTAGTGCTCTTCCAGGCGACGGGAAATGTAGTTGGCGTTGAGGATCGCCAACTGCGAAGCGCGCTTGAGGCCCGCGCCGCCCATCATGCTGATGTACATCCAGGTGATCGGCAAAATGCTCGCGCTGCCGAACGGTGCGGCGCACACCGCGCCTTCCTTGCGTTCCATCGCGGCATGGCCGGGCAGGAACGGCGTCAGGTGGGATTTGACGCCAATCGGACCGACGCCCGGGCCGCCACCGCCGTGGGGAATGCAGAAGGTCTTGTGCAGGTTCAAGTGGGACACATCGCCGCCGAACTTGCCCGGGGCGCAGAGGCCGACCATCGCGTTCATGTTGGCGCCGTCGATGTACACCTGGCCGCCGTTGTCGTGAATGATCCCGCAGATTTCGCGGATGCCTTCTTCGAACACGCCGTGGGTGGACGGGTAGGTGATCATCAGCGCAGCGAGGTGCTCGCGGTGCTCGATAGCCTTGGCACGCAGGTCTTCGATGTCGACGTTACCGCGTGCATCGCAGGCGGTGACCACGACGCGCATGCCGGCCATGTTGGCGGTGGCCGGGTTGGTGCCGTGGGCCGACGACGGGATCAGGCAGATATCGCGGCGTTCTTCGCCACGGCTCTGGTGATAGGCACGGATGGCCAGCAGGCCGGCGTATTCGCCCTGGGAACCGGCGTTCGGTTGCAGGGAAATCGCGTCGTAACCGGTGGCCGCGCAGAGCATGGCTTCCAGTTCGGTCGTCAGTTGCTGGTAGCCGGCGCTTTGCGAGGCCGGGGCGAACGGGTGCAGGGCACCGAACTCGGCCCAGGTCACCGGGATCATTTCGCTGGCGGCGTTGAGCTTCATGGTGCACGAGCCCAGCGGGATCATGGTGCGATCCAGGGCCAGGTCCTTGTCGGCCAGCTTGCGCAGGTAGCGCATCAGCTCGGTTTCGGAGTGGTAACGGTTGAACACCGGGTGGCTGAGAATTGGCGACTGGCGCAGCAGCGCGGCCGGCAGGGTGCTTTCAACGCTGGCAGCCAATGCGGCGAAGTCCGGCAGGGCTTTACCGCCGGCGAACACGCTCCACAGGGTTTCGATGTCGGCTTGGGAGGTGGTTTCGTCCACCGACAGGCCAACGCGTTCGCCGTCGACCACACGCAGGTTGATACGCTGGGCGCGAGCCTTGTCGTGCAGGGCAGCAGTTTGCGCGCCGGTCTTGATGGTCAGGGTGTCGAAGAAGTTGGCTTGTTCAACCGCCAGGCCCAATGCGCCCAAGCCTTTGGCGAAGATCGCGGTCAGGTGGTGAATGCGGTTGGCGATCTGGGTCAGGCCTTTCGGGCCGTGGTACACGGCATACATGCTGGCGATGTTGGCGAGCAATACCTGGGCGGTGCAGATGTTGCTGGTGGCCTTCTCGCGGCGGATATGTTGCTCGCGGGTCTGCATGGCCAGGCGCAGGGCCGGCTTGCCGAAACGGTCCACGGAGACGCCGACCAGGCGGCCCGGCATGTCGCGCTTGAACGCATCCTTGGTGGAGAAGTACGCCGCATGCGGGCCACCGAAGCCCAGCGGAACGCCGAAGCGTTGCGCGCTGCCGATGGCCACGTCGGCGCCGAACTCACCCGGCGGGGTCAGCAGGGTCAGGGCCAGCAGGTCGGCGGCCACGGCTACCAGCGCATTGGCGGCGTGGAAGCGCTCGGTCAGTTCGCGGTAGTCGAACACGTCACCGTTGCTGGCCGGGTATTGCAGCAGGGCGCCGAAGAAGGCACTGACGTCGGTCAGTTCACGCTCGTCGCCCACGACCACGTCGATGCCCAGCGGCTCGGCACGGGTGCGCAGTACGTCGAGGGTTTGCGGGTGGCTGTGCACGGAGGCGAAGAACGCGTTGCTGCCTTTGTTCTTGCTCAGGCGTTTGCAGAAGGTCATGGCTTCGGCAGCGGCGGTGGCTTCGTCCAACAGCGAGGCGTTGGCGATCGGCAGGCCGGTGAGGTCGCTGATCAGCGTCTGGAAGTTCAGCAGCGACTCCAGGCGGCCCTGGGAAATCTCCGGCTGATACGGCGTGTAGGCGGTGTACCAGGCCGGGTTTTCCAGCAGGTTGCGCAGGATCGGCGACGGTGTGTGGCAGTTGTAGTAGCCCTGGCCGATGTAGGTCTTGAACAGCTCGTTCTTGGCGGCAATCGCCTTGATCGAAGCCAGTGCGTCGGCTTCGCTCAGGCCGTCGCTCAGGCCCAGCACAGCGGTGCCCTTGATGCTTTCCGGGATCACGCTGGCGCTCAAGGCTTCCAGGGAATCAAAGCCCAGGGTGGCGAGCATGTGTTGCTCGTCGTCCTGGCGCGGGCCGATGTGGCGGGCGATGAATTCGTTGGCGGTGGTCAGATTAGTCATGGCGCGCTCCTCAGGCTTCAGCGTTGGCTTTGATCAGGCGGTCATACGCATCCTGATCCAACAGCTTAGCTACTGCGTCGGCATCAGCCGGTTTAAAGCGGAAGAACCAGCCTTCGCCCATCGGGTCTTCGTTGACCAGCTCGGGGCTGCCTTCCAGCTTGTCGTTTACTTCGAGGACTTCGCCGTCCAATGGCATGTATACGCCGCTGGCGGCCTTGACCGATTCAACGGTGGAGGCTTCTGCCCCTTTGTCGTAGGACTGCAGCTCAGGCAGTTGCACGAAAACCACATCACCCAGCGCGTTCTGCGCAAAAGCGGTAATGCCCACGGTCACGCTGCCGTCGGCTTCGGCGCGCAGCCATTCGTGATCTTCAGTAAAGCGCAACTCGCTCATGGAAACTCCTCAGGGCCAGATTCGTCTGGTGGACGGGATTGGAATAATGGGGAGTTGCTTAGCAAAATTGCGGCCAATGTTTTTTTATCGTTATAAAACAATTAGTTACTGATTATGGCGGGTGATGTTCGGAAGGTGGTTGTAGCGATATCGCTACAGCTGGACCGTTGAAAAAAAGACTATGAGGATCAAAGCCTTGCATGGCGACGCCTAAGACGGTGTGTATCGATATCGTTCCACTGTAGCGCTTTCAGTACGGGCGGAGGTCGCTTTTGAGGGCGCCGTAGATCAAATGTGGGAGCGGGCTTGCTCGCGAAAGCGGTATGTCAGTGCCGAATGTATTGACTGACCCAACGCATTCGCGAGCAAGCCCGCTCCCACATGTTGATCGCGTGCAGTCAGTCAGGGCTTGTTGGGAATGCCGTACTTGCGCAAGCGATGGGCAATGGCGGTGTGGGAGGTTTGCAGGCGGCTGGCCAGCTGGCGCGTGGACGGATAGCTGACATAGAGCTTCTCCAGCAACCCGCGCTCGAAGTCTTCCACCGCCTGCTCCAGGCTGTCGACTTCACCATCGTTCTGCCGCGCCACCGAGGTGCCGGCGATGTCCAGGTCGCCGATGTCCACCAGGCTGCTTTCGCAAATGGCCGCGGCGCGGAAGATCACGTTCTGTAATTGCCGCACGTTGCCCGGCCAGCGGTTGCCCAGCAGCGCCGGGTAGGTGCCCGGCGCCAGGCGGCAGACCGGGCGCTGGATCTGCGCGCAGGCCTGCTGCATGAAGTAGCGGGCCAGCAGCAGGATGTCCTGGCCGCGCTCGCGCAGGGGCGGCACTTCGACGTTGAGCACGTTGAGGCGGTAGAACAGGTCTTCGCGGAAGGTGCCTTCGCTGACCATCTTTTCCAGGTCGCGGTGGGTGGCGCTGAGGATCCGCACATTGACCTTCACCTCACGGTCGCCGCCCACCCGGCGGAAGCTGCCGTCGTTGAGAAACCGCAGCAGCTTGGCCTGCAAGTACGGTGACATCTCGCCGATCTCGTCGAGGAACACCGTGCCCTGGTTCGCCAGTTCCATCAGCCCCGGCTTGCCGCCGCGCTGGGCACCGGTGAAGGCTCCGGGGGCGTAGCCGAACAGTTCGCTCTCGGCCAGGTTCTCCGGCAGCGCCGCGCAGTTCAGGGCCAGGAACGGCGCGCTGTGGCGTGCGCTGATGGCGTGGCAGGCACGGGCCACCAGCTCCTTGCCGGTGCCGGTCTCGCCCTGGATCAACAACGGTGCATCCAGCGCCGCCACCCGTTGCGCCCGCGCCTTGAGGGTGCGGATCGCCGGAGACTCGCCCAACAACGCGTCGAAACCTTCGGCGTGGTCATGGTGCAGCGCCGACAGTTGTTCGCCGATGCGGTTGGGTTGGTACAGGGTCAGCAGGGCGCCGGCGTCGGTGATCGGCGTGGCGTCCAGCAGCAGGGTCTGGCCGTTGACGCTGATTTCCCGCAGGGCCAGGCGAAAGCCGTGTTCCAGCAGGGTGGCCAGCAGGGTTGGGTCGTCGAACAGTTCGTTGATGCTTTCCCCGGCGGGTTCACGACCGTACAAGGCGATCAGCGCCGGGTTGGCCAGCAGGATCTTGCCGGCGCTGTCCAGGGCCAGTACCGGGTCGGTCATGGCGGCGAGCAGGGCATCGAGTTGCAGGTGCTGGCGCTGGCCGGGGAGGATGTCGACCACGGTCACGGCTTGCACGCCGCGCACGCTGAACAGTGCATCACGCAGCTCTTCCAGTACCTCGGCGCTTAGGGTCGGGGCGTCGATGTAGACGTTGGGCGGAACCATTTCCACCGCATCCAGGTTCAGATTGCGCCCACCGAGCAAGGCCAGGACTTCCTGGGTGATGCCGACGCGGTCGATGAAGCTGACGTGGATACGCATGGGGCTGTTTTTGGTTCTGGCGAGCGAGAGGTGGCAAGTATGCCTTGGAGAAGATAGAGATCAAAATGTGGGAGCGGGCTTGCTCGCGAATGCGGTGTGTCAGTCACCGGATGTATTAGCTGACACACCGCATTCGCGAGCAAGTCGAATCGTCGCACCGCCGCTCCCACATTTGATAGTTGGTGCCTGGGAAATCAGGTTATTCGAGGTGTTCGGGTTTGACCGGATCCCCAGGCTTCACATCCAACTGATGGCGCACATCTTCAAACATCAAATCGTACTGCTTGTGCATCTGGCCATTGAGCACGGCAATCTTCGGCATGCCGTACTTCTGCGCGATGTTCATCGCCTGCCGGGCGAAGTCGAACGACTGGTCCTTGGGCAGGAAGAACTCTTCCTTGAGCTCCTTGCCCTGCACCGTGCCGTGCATCTTGAAGAGCATTCCCTTGCCTTCCTTTGGGTCCTGGCTGACTTCGTAGTCGATGCACAGGTTGTAGCTGTAGTCATCCTTGTTCAGCGCGTGGCGTTCGATGTGCAGGTGACCAGGTTCAAAGGTAGCCATAGGCGTTTCTCCTCTACTTCACAGGTAGGTGATGCCAGGTTTTGCGGTACTGATGCGGGTGCCGGCGCTGCCCTGGACAATTGCTTCGATGTCCGAGAGTGAACCGATCACTGCGGTTTTTCCAGTCTGGCGGGCGAACTCGCACGCGGCCTGGACCTTGGGTCCCATGGAGCCGGCGGCGAAGCCGAGCTTTTCGATTTCGTCCGGGTGTGCCTGGCCGATGGCTTTCTGGGTGGGCTTGCCGAAGTCGATAAAGGCGGCATTGACGTCGGTGGCGATCACCAGCAAATCGGCGTCCAGTTGCCCGGCCAGCAACGAGGAGCACAGGTCTTTGTCGATCACGGCTTCAATGCCCTTGAGCTTGCCGTCTTCGCCATACATCGTCGGAATCCCGCCGCCACCGGCGCAGATCACGATGCTGCCTTTTTCCAGCAGCCACTGGATCGGGCGGATTTCAAAGATCCGTTTTGGCCGTGGGCTGGCCACCACGCGGCGATACTTGTCGCCATCGGGGGCAATCGCCCAGCCTTTTTCAGCGGCCAGTTTTTCCGCTTCGGCTTTGGAGTACACCGGGCCGATGGGTTTGGTCGGGTTCTGGAAGGCCGGGTCCTTGGCGTCGACTTCGACCTGGGTCAGCAGTGTGGCGAACGGCACTTCGAAGTCCAGCAGGTTGCCCAGTTCCTGTTCGATGATGTAGCCGATCATGCCTTCGGTTTCGGCTCCCAACACATCCAGCGGGTAAGGTGAAACCTGGGTGTAGGCGGCAGCCTGCAGCGACAGCAGGCCCACTTGCGGGCCATTGCCGTGGGCAATCACCAGCTCGTTGCCTTTGTGGATCTTGGCGATCTGTTCGGTGGCGATGCGGATATTGGCCCGTTGATTGTCTGCGGTCATGGGTTCACCACGGCGCAGAAGGGCGTTGCCGCCCAGTGCAACGACGATACGCATATAAGGTTGTCCTTCCAGAATCCAGCGTTGTGAACACCGGGCCAAATGTGGGAGCGG
>NZ_JACAPM010000075.1:0-17454 GCF_013385695.1 Pseudomonas sp. D8002 | reverse complement strand
GTGGGAGCGGTATTGGTTTAGATATCCGCCAGCGCCGACACCAGGATCGCCTTGATGGTGTGCATGCGGTTTTCCGCCTGTTCAAAGGCAATGTTGGCCGGCGACTCAAACACCTCTTCGGTCACTTCCACGCCATTGGCCAGGTTCGGATAACGCGCGGCGATGTCCTTGCCGACCTTGGTTTCGCTGTTGTGGAACGCCGGCAGGCAGTGCATGAATTTCACGCGGGGATTGCCCGAGGCTTTCATCATCTTGGCGTTGACCTGGTACGGCAGCAGTTGCTCGATGCGCTCGTCCCACGCTTCCACGGGTTCGCCCATGGACACCCAGATATCGGTGTGGATGAAGTCCACGCCTTTCACCGCTTCCTTCGGGTCTTCGGTGATGGTGATGCGCGCGCCGCTTTCCTCGGCGAATGCCTGGCACTGCTTGATGAAGTCAGCATGGGGCCACAGGGCTTTCGGTGCGCCGATGCGCACGTCCATGCCCAGCTTGGCGCCGATCATCAGCAGCGAGTTGCCCATGTTGTAGCGGGCGTCGCCCAGGTAGGCGTAGCTGATGTCATGCAGCGGCTTGTCGCTGTGCTCGCGCATGGTCAGGGTGTCGGCGATCATCTGGGTGGGGTGGAATTCGGCGGTCAGGCCGTTGAACACCGGCACCCCGGCGAACTTGGCCAGCTCTTCGACGATTTCCTGTTCAAAGCCACGGTACTCGATGGCATCGAACATCCGGCCGAGGACGCGGGCGGTGTCCTTCATGCTTTCCTTGTGGCCGATCTGCGACGACACCGGGTCGATGTAGGTGACGTGGGCACCCTGGTCGTGGGCCGCGACTTCGAACGCGCAACGGGTGCGGGTCGAGGTTTTTTCGAAGATCAGCGCGATGTTTTTGCCCTTCAGGTGCGGACGCTCGGTGCCGGTGTATTTGGCGCGCTTGAGGTCGCGGGACAGGTCCAGCAGGTAGTGCAGCTCGCGAGTGGTGTGGTGCATCAGCGACAGCAGGCTGCGGTTGCGCATATTAAAAGCCATGGTGGATCTCCTTCTGTTTAGGTTATCCCCCTGGCCGGCGCCTTATGAGCGGCGGCCAGGGTTTGAATATCAGTAGTCGATTGGGTCGCGAATGATCGGGCAAGTCATGCAGTGGCCGCCGCCACGGCCACGGCCGAGTTCACCGGCGCTGATGGTGATGACTTCCACACCGGCCTTGCGCAGCAAGGTGTTGGTGTAGGTGTTGCGGTCGTAGCCGATCACCACGCCAGGCTCCACGGCCACTACGTTGTTGCCGTCATCCCACTGCTCGCGCTCGGCGGCGAAGCTGTTGCCGCCGGTTTCCACCACACGCAGGGCCTTGAGGTTCAGGGCGGCGGCGACGGTGTCGAGGAAGTTGGTTTTTTCGCGCTGGATGTCGATGCCGCCGGGCTTGGTCTCGTCCGGGCGCAGGGTGAAAGCGACGATCTGGTTGACCACTTCCGGGAAGATCGTGACCAGGTCGCGGTCGCAGAAGCTGAACACGGTGTCGAGGTGCATCGCCGCGCGGGATTTTGGCAGGCCGGCGACGATCACACGCTCCACGGCCTTGTGCTTGAACAGGTTCAGGGCGAGTTGGCCGATGGCCTGGCGCGAGGAACGCTCGCCCATGCCGATCAACACCACGCCGTTACCAATCGGCATCACGTCGCCGCCTTCCAGGGTGGCGTTGCCGTGTTCCTGGTCAGGGTCGCCGTACCACACCTGGAAGTCCGCGTTGGTGAACTCGGGGTGGAATTTGTAGATGGCGCTGGCCAGCAGGGTTTCCTGGCGTCGCGCCGGCCAGTACATCGGGTTCAGCGTCACGCCACCGTAGATCCAGCAGGTGGTGTCGCGGGTGAACTGGGTGTTGGGCAGCGGCGGCAGGATGAAGCTTGAGTGGCCGAGGAAATCGCGGAACATCTCGATGGTCTTGCCACCGAAACTGCTCGGCAGGTCATCGGCCGACACGCCACCGATCAGGTACTCGGCGACCTTGCGCGGCTCCAGGCTGCGCAGCCACGAGCTGACCTCATTGACCAGCCCCAGGCCCACCTGGTTGGCGGTGATCTTGCGCTCCAGGATCCAGTCCAGCGCTTCGGGGATGGCGACGATGTCGGTCAGCAGGTTGTGCATTTCCAGCACATCGATGTCGCGCTCGCGCATCTTGGTCACGAAGTCGAAGTGGTCGCGCTTGGCCTGGGCTACCCACAGCACGTCATCGAACAGCAGTTCATCGCAGTTGTTTGGGGTCAGCCGCTGGTGGGCCAAACCTGGGGAGCACACCATGACTTTGCGCAGTTTGCCGGCTTCGGAATGTACGCCGTACTTCACTTTTTCCGTGGTCATTACAGATCCTCCAGTGAACAATGATTACAGGGTCAGGAAGCCGGAGTAGAGGCCATAGCCCGCCACGAGGGCGCCTATGACGACTGCGGCGAAAATCAGCTTCTCGACGTTGGTGAAAATCGGTTTGCCCAATTCATGCTTGGCCATGGCGAACAGGATCACGCCAGGGGCGTAGAGCAGGGCGGACAGCAACAGGTACTTGGTGCCACCGGCGTACAGCAGCCAGACCGCGTAGATCAACGCGATGGCGCCGATCAGCAGGTCTTTCCTGCGTTCGCCCGGGGCGCTTTCATAGGTTTCACCGCGCACCGCCAGCAGCAGTGCATAGGCCGCCGACCACAGGTAAGGCACCAGGATCATCGAGGTGGCGAGGTAGATCAGCGACAGGTAAGTGCTGGCCGAGAACAGCGTGATCACCAGGAAAATCTGCACCATGGCGTTGGTCAGCCACAGGGCGTTGGCCGGCACGTGGTTGGCGTTTTCCTTACGCAGGAACTCCGGCATGGTGTGGTCCTTGGCGGCGGCGAACATGATCTCCGCACACAGCAGCACCCACGACAGCAGCGCCCCCAGCAAGGAAATGATCAAGCCGACGCTGATCAATACCGCGCCCCAGTGACCCACCACATGCTCCAGCACGGCGGCCATCGACGGGTTTTGCAGCTTGGCCAATTCCGGTTGGGTCATGATCCCCAGGGACAGCACGTTCACCAGCATCAGGAACAGCAGCACGGTGATAAAACCAATCACCGTGGCCTTGCCGACGTCGGAGCGTTTTTCGGCGCGGGACGAGAAGATGCTCGCACCCTCAATGCCGATGAACACCCAGACGGTGACCAGCATCATGTTGCGCACCTGGTTCATCACGCTGCCCAGGTCCGGGTTTTTCACGCCCCAGATGTCGGCGGTGAAGATGTCCAGCTTGAACGCGAAGAGCGCGATCAACACAAACAGCACCAGCGGCACCACCTTGGCGATGGTGGTCACCAGGTTGATGAACGCGGCTTCCTTGATCCCGCGCAGTACCAGGAAGTGCACGGCCCACAGCAGCACCGACGCGCCGATCACCGCCGCCGGGGTGTTGCCTTCGCCGAAGATGGGGAAGAAGTAACCGAGGGTGCTGAACAGCAGCACGAAATAGCCGACGTTGCCCAACCAGGCACTGATCCAGTAACCCCAGGCGGATGAGAAACCCATGTAGTCGCCAAACCCGGCCTTGGCATAGGCATAGACCCCGCCGTCGAGGTCGGGCTTGCGATTGGCCAGGGTCTGGAACACGAACGCCAGGGTCAACATGCCCACGGCGGTGATCACCCAACCAATCAGTACCGCGCCGACATCGGCGCTGGCCGCCATGTTTTGCGGCAGTGAGAAGATCCCGCCACCAATCATTGAACCCACGACAAGTGCAACCAGTGCGCCGAGTCGAAGTTTTCCGGGAGATTCAGACATCGCATGACTCCAATGCAGGAGAAGAGAGACCACAGAATAAATCCGTGCGCTAATCAAACAGCTGACTCAGATCACTTCATTGGCACATTCCATTGTGAATTAATGACTTATGATGAAAGGTACGGGCGCTCAAGTGCCTCGCAGAGGCTCGTCGTAGAGCGGTTCTGCGTTTCAAACAACAGGTTTTCTCATTAGCGTGGACCTTTGAAGCTAGCCCGTATTTGCAGATATGCAAACTTTTACAGCGCAGCGTTATTTAAATTATAAATTTGCCTTAACGCTGTTTATTGTCATGCCTTTAAGTTATGAAGCAGGCGCCTTTGTTGGCTATATCTAATAAACGCTGCGCCGGCTTAATAAATTAGTTGAGTGCACAGTTGTTGGCTCAATGGTTGTTTTGTTCAGGAGTGTTCATGTCCCAATCCTCGGAAAAGCTGCGCCTCAATGCCTTGATCGCCCTGGTGGTGGGCTCGATGATCGGCGGCGGGATTTTCTCGTTACCGCAGAACATGGCGGCGCGGGCCGAGGTAGGCGCGGTGTTGATTGGCTGGGGCATTACCGCCGTGGGCATGCTGACCCTGGCCTTTGTGTTCCAGACCCTGGCCAACCGCAAGCCGGAACTGGATTCCGGCGTATACGCGTACGCCAAGGCCGGGTTCGGCGACTACATGGGTTTCTCGTCGGCCTGGGGCTACTGGATCAGTGCCTGGATGGGCAACGTCGGTTACTTCGTGTTGCTATTCAGTACCCTCGGCTACTTTTTTCCGGTGTTCGGCCAGGGCAATACCCCGGTGGCGATTGGCTGCGCGTCGGTGTTGCTGTGGGCCGTGCATTTTTTGGTGATGCGCGGGATCAAGGAGGCGGCGTTCATCAACCAGATCACCACCGTGGCCAAGATCGTACCGCTGGTGATGTTTATCGTGATCGCCGCCGTGGCATTCAAGGCCGACATCTTTACCCGGGATATCTGGGGCCTGAGTAATCCGAATTTCGGCGGCGTGGTGGATCAGGTGCGCAACATGATGCTGGTCACGGTGTTTGTGTTTATCGGCATCGAGGGCGCCAGTGTCTACTCGGCGCGGGCCGAGAAACGCTCGGACGTGGGCCGGGCCACGGTCATCGGTTTCCTGGGGGTGTTGGCGCTGCTGGTATTGGTCAACCTGCTGTCGCTCGGGATCATGAGCCAGCCGGAACTGGCCAACCTGCAAAACCCGTCCCTGGCCGGGGTGCTGGAACATATCGTTGGCCCGTGGGGCGCGCTGTTGATCAGCATCGGCCTGGCGGTTTCGCTGTTGGGCGCGCTGCTGTCGTGGGCCTTGCTCTGCGCCGAAATCCTCTACGCCACCGCCCATGACAAGACCATGCCGGCGTTCCTGAAAAAGGAAAACGTCAATCAGGTGCCGGTCAATGCGCTGTGGCTGACCAATGTGATGATCCAGCTGTTCCTGGTGATCACGCTGTTTTCGGAAAGTACCTACACCACCCTGATCTACCTGGCGTCGTCGATGATCCTGGTGCCCTATCTGTGGTCGGCGGCGTATGCGGTGCTGTTGAGCGGCCGCGGTGAAACCTACGAAGGCGCCCATGGCGAACGCACCAAGGACCTGCTGGTGAGCCTGATCGCCCTGGCCTATGCGGTGTGGCTGCTCTACGCCGGTGGCCTGAAGTACTTGCTGCTGTCGGCGCTGCTGTATGCACCGGGCGTGATCCTGTTTGCCCTGGCCAAGCGCGAGCAGGGCCAGCCCTTGTTTACCCATCTGGAAAAAGGCATTTTCGCCTGCGTGATCGCCGGGGCGAGCCTGGCGGCGTATGGGTTGTACAGCGGGGTATTGTCGTTGTGAGAATGCAGCTGGCGTATCAGGCGCCGTATGACTGGGCGGCGATGTCGGGCTTTTTGTCGGCGCGGGCGATCAGCGGGATGGAGACGGTGGACGCTGGCGTTTACTCGCGCAGTATCAGTGTCGACGGTCAGCAGGGTTGGCTCAGTGTGTCGCCCGGGGCCGGTGATTGGCTTGAGGTAACGGTGGGCTTCCCCGACCCGGCAGCGTTGCCGGAAATTGAGCGGCGGTTACGGGACATGTTTGACCTGTCGGCTGACCCGAAGCGGATCAACCGGCAATTGGCGAATGATCCCTTGATGGCGAGCTTGGTGGCGGCGCGTCCTGGCTTGCGGGTGCCGGGAACCTGGGATGGGCTGGAGTTGGCGATCCGCGCGGTGTTGGGCCAGCAGATTAGCGTGGTGGCGGCGATCAAGCTGGCGGGCAAGCTGGTGGCGCAGTACGGCACGCCGCTGGTGACGCCCCATGCCGGTGTGACCCATGTGTTTCCTTCGGCCGAGGTGCTGGCAGCCGCAGATTTGGCAACCCTCGGCATGCCGAAAAGTCGCGGGCGTACCTTGTCGGGCGTGGCCCAGGCGTTGCTGGATGACCCGCAGATCTTCCAGGCGAAGGCGAACCTGAAGGAAGGTGTGGCGCGGTTGGTCGCATTACCCGGGATTGGTGACTGGACGGCGCAGTACATCGCCATGCGCCAGATGCGCGAGCAGGATGCGTTTGCCTCGGGGGATATCGGTTTGATCAATGCGCTGGTGGCGCTGGAAGGCGGGCCGGTGAGCCCGCGCCAGTTGCTGGCGCGGGCTGAGGCCTGGCGACCGCTTAGAGCCTATGCGGCGCAGCATTTGTGGACATCACTGAGCCGCGCGGATTGATTCTGCATACCTGTGGCGAGGGAGCTTGCTCCCGCTGGGGCGCGAAGCGGCCCCATTGACCCAAAAGCTGGGGCCTGCTGCGCAGTCCAGCGGGAGCAAGCTCCCTCGCCACAGGATCTTCGGTCACCACTGAGGGCGGTGTGAGCCCAATTCCCCTGCGGGCAAGTCCCACTGCAACGGTGTCCCGCTGATGGTCACCGGGGGCAGCAAGCGGTGGGCCGGGCCCCAGGCGGTTTGCTCCACCACCAAGCCTTGATCACCCGGTTCTTCGGCCCGCAGCGGTAGTTGTTCAGGGACTTGTCCTGCGTCCACCAACAGCTTTGCCGTGCGCGCGAGGGACAACAGTGCCGAACCGCCGCGGCCGGATTTCAAGCGTTCACTCAACGCCTGGATCGCACTGGCCGCCATCAAATACCCGGTGGCGTGGTCCAGCGCCTGCAACGGCAGCGGCACCGGTTTTTCCGAGTTTTTCCACTGCCTGCCAGCCTCGGCAATCCCGGTGCTCATCTGCACCAGGCTGTCGAACCCCCGGCGATTGCGCCACGGGCCGCTCCAGCCGTAAGCGTTGAGGCTGGCGTCGATCAGGCCAGGCGCGAGGGCTTGCAGCGCGGCCTCACCGTAGCCCAACTGCTCCAAAGCATCGGCGCGGTAGCCGTGCAGCAGAATGTCGGTGTTCTTGAGCAGGTTTTCGAAGATCAGGCGGTCGTCGGGGTTTTTCAGGTCCAGGCGGGCGCAACGTTTGCCCAGGGTCATTTCCGGCACCACGCCGGGTTCGTTCCAGTCAGGGGAGTCGATGCGCAGTACATCGGCGCCGAGGCCTGCGAGAAAACGGCTGGCGGTGGGGCCGGCCAATACGCGCGTCAGGTCCAGCACCTTGATGCCCGCCAGCGGCCTTGCCACCGAGCCCAGCCAGGGTTTGTCGCTGAGGGCTGCAAAGGTCTGGCGATGGACCAGCGGTTCCTGATTGACCGCCAAGCCTTGTGGATGAACTTGCCAGTCTTGCCATGAGCGCATCTGCGCCGCACAGCCGTTCGCCTCGACAATCGCCTGTTCCAGCTCGGCAGCGGTCCATGGCGCAACCTTCGCGGCCATTGCTTCACGGTCAGCGACCTGCCCGAGTACGCGCTCGGCGGCGGCACGGTGATGCGGTGCATTGGTGTGCAGGCGAATCCAGCCATCGGTGCAGGCGTAGTCGCCGGCTATCGGGTCCCACAGCGGCGGGGTGGTCCAGCCGTCGGGGCGCAGCGAGGAGGAGAACCAGAACGAGGCGAGGCGCCGGTCCACGGTCACCGAGGGCAGGCGCCCGGTTTGCTGCAACAGCAACTGGGCGACCGCCTGGCCCGCGGCACCGATGCTGGCGCTGGCCAGTTCGGTGACGGCAAAGGTCGAGGGCAGGGCGCCGACTTCGGTTACGGCCAGTGGGGTGACGGGTAAATCGAGTGCTTCCTGGATGGGGGTGAGCAGATCAGTCATCAAAGGCCCTCCTAATGAGAAGGACCATCATAGAAGATCATCAGGGTTGAATGACAACCCCAGGCTCCAGCGGTAGATCCACGCTGGCGATAAAGCCGCCGCCTTGATGATTGGCCAGAATCAGGCTGCCGCCATGGCGCTCTGCGGCGCGCCGCGCAATGGCCAGGCCCAGGCCATGGCCCTGGGCGGTTTGCCCCGGGGCGCGGTAAAACGGCTCGCCGAGTTGGCTCAGGTGTTCGGCATCCACGCCGGGGCCGTGGTCGCGCACACTGATCACAATGCGTTCGCCCTGGCGTCTGGCTTCCATTTCAATCGGTTGCCCGGGCGGGTTGAAGCGTTGGGCGTTGCGCAGCAGGTTATCCACCGCGCGTTCGATCATGGTCGGCCAGCCCTTGAGGTGCAGCCCGGCCTCGGCATCCAGTTGCACGGGTTGGTCCGGCGCGCCGAGCAAGGCGTCTTTTTGCAGGGTCCGGAGCAACGGGTTGAGGTCGATGTCTTCGGCACTGGCGTTATCGGCGTCCACCCGGGCGAGTACCAGGATTTCGCTGATCAGCGCTTCCAGGCGGTCGCATTCGCGGGTCAGGCGCGGCCAGAGTTTTTCCCGCGCTTCGGGCGTGGCCCGTTCTGCCAGGGCCAGGGCGATCCGCAGGCGGGCCAGGGGCGAGCGCAGTTCGTGGGACACATCCCGCAGCAACTGGCGCTGGCTGCCGATCAGGCTTTGCAGGCGGGCGCCCATGCGGTTGAAGTCGGTGGCCAGTACGCCGAATTCGTCGCGACGGTTGGCCAGCCGCGCCAGGCTGTTCTGCTGATAGGTGGTCTGGCCCAGGTCGTGCACTGCGCCGCGCAGGCGGCTGAGGGGGCGGGTGATGGACAACGTCACCAACAGGCTGAACAGGGTCAGCACCACCAGCGCAATCGCCAGGGCACTTAACGGCCAGAGCAGGCTGCTGCGGTGCCAGGCGTCCAGTTCCGGGTGGGGAATGCGGTAGATCAGCAGGTAGGTGTCGCCGGTTTTTTCGCTGGTGTACTCGGCGGTCAGCCGGCGCCAGGGCAGGTGGCGGTCCTGGCTGTCGTTTTGCCGGGCTTCGAGGGCGGCGGCGCGGCGCGGGAAGGTGCCGCGCACCACAGGCTCGCCGCTTTCGTTAAGCACTTGCACGTCAATGTGGTACTGACGCTTGCGCTGCTGCAGCAGCTCCTGGGCGGCGTCTTCGCCCTGGGCCTCGTAAAGCTGCGTCCATTCCTGCGCGAGGTTATTGAGCCCGGGGTGGCGGCTGAGAATCCAGGCGTCCTGGTTGAGCATATGCCCAAGTAGGATCGACAACCCGGCAACCAGGGCGATGGCCAGCCAGAAGCTGGCAAGGACGCGCCAGAACAATGAACGCACAAGAAATCCTCAAACAGGAAAAGCCCAGCGGCGGTGGCCACTGGGCTGGGAGTGAAGCTAGATCATTATTGCGCTTTTTGCGGCTGCTGGGCTTTCCAGGCCTGGAATTCCTTCCACTCGGCGCGGCGCTCGGCTTGTTTCTTCACGATCTCGTCGAATTTCTTCTGTTGATCGGGTTTCAGCACGGCACGGATGTCGGTCTGGGTTTTCTGCTTGGCGGCCGCCATTTCGTCTTTCATGGCTTTCTGATCAGCGGCTGGCAGTTTGTCCAGGTACTTGCGCACCAACTCTTTGCGAGCGTGCCATTGCTGGCCCATCAACTTGCCGATCTGCTGGCGCTGTTCAGGGCTCAGGTCCAGCTGGCTGAAAGGGCCACCTTTGCCCCGCATGCCGTGTTCACCGCCGTGACCTGGGCCACCCATCATGTGGCCTTCAGGACCGCCCATCGGGCCTGGGCCTTCTGGCGCAGCGGCCATGGCAACGGTTGGCAGGGCAGCAGCGAACATCAAAGCGATAAGGGTCTTGCGCATGGTGATTCTCCTGTCTCTATTCCGGTGAGTCCGGATGTGAGTAGATTACGGAGATCAAGGTCAGCGGCAGTCAGGGGACGGTAAAGCTTGGGTAAAGAGGATTTTGGGCGGGGCTGACAAAACTATTGGCGACCGTAGCAACTGTCGAGCCTTGGCGAGGCTGCGAGGCAGGCGCTGCGGTCTGACACCTGTACCGAGGCGATGCTGTCGCAGCCTCGCCGAGGCTCGACAGCTGCTACGCGGGCTAGAGGCTGTAGTAATAGCCGCGGCTACGCAGCGCCACGATCCGTGGCCGGCCATCCGGGTGCGGGCCGATCTTCTTGCGCAGGTTGCTGACGTGCATGTCCAGGCTGCGGTCATACAGGGTCAGCTTGCGGCCCAGGGCGATTTGCGCCAGTTCCTGCTTGTCCAGCGGCTCGCCGGGCTGACGCAGCAAGGCTTCCAGCAGGCGGCTTTCGGACACGGTCAGGGCAAATTCCTGTTCATCGATAGTGACCACGCCACGCACCGGGCTGAAGCACAGGTCGCCCAGCTCCAGCTGAGTGGACACGGCGGCCGGGTGGCTGCGGCGCAGCACGGCGCGCAGGCGCGCGGTCAGTTCACGAGGATCGCAGGGTTTGGCCAGGTAGTCGTCGGCGCCCAGTTCCAGGCCGAGGATCCGGTCCAGGGGTTCGCCCCTGGCCGAGAGCATCAGCACCGGCAGTTCCGGGTGGTCGCTGCGCAATTGCTTGAGCAGCTCCAGGCCGCTGCCGTCGGGCAGCATCACGTCGAGCACCACGGCCGCCGGGGCGGCTTCGGCCAATGCCTTGCGGGCGCTCAAGCCGTCATGGCAGGCGCGCACCTGGAAACCTTCCTGGCTCAACCAACTGGTCAGCAGCTCACAGAGCTCCTGGTCATCATCTATCAGTAACAGCTCGCTCATGACTCACTCAATTTAGCCATTGTCGACGGCGCCGGTGCCCGCCACTGGCGAAGATCCCGCATAACAGGGCGATCAGCGCGACTGCCCCGCCGGTCACGAACCATTGTTGTTGCTCGGTAAGCCAGCGTGGCAAGGCACTGCCCTGTGCTTCTTTGAGTTGCTGGACCAGGCGTTGGTTCTCCTGGCGCAGTTTACTCAGTTGGGTACTTTCCCGCGTGGCGTCAGCACTTTGCAATTGCTTGCTCAGCTCATCGCGCTGGCGTTCGCTCTCTTTCAAACGTTGCTGCAAATCGGTGATCTGGCTGCCGGCACTCAAGGACAGGGGCGTGGAACTGCCGGTGTTCGAGGTTTCTTCAGCGTGGGCCGTAGCCCCGATCATTAACACTGCCAACAGACACAACTGACGTAAGCGCATCGGAACTCCTGATTCCACACGAATATTCAGAACGTTGTCGGCAGGTTACCGGGAATAATGAGCGTTTAGGAGTGCGCTGAAGCCATTTGGTTCAGCGCGCAACGAATCAAGGCAGGACTTGCTTGAACGGTTTGACCAGCACCTGGGCGTAGACGCCGGCCGCTACATACGGATCAGCATCGGCCCAGGCTTGTGCCGCCGCCAGGGAGGCGAACTCGACAACCACCAGGCTACCGGTGAAGCCGGCGTCTCCCGGGTCGTTGCTGTCTACCGCAGGATGCGGGCCGGCCAGTACCAGGCGGCCTTCGGCTTGCAGCTGTTTCAGGCGCTCGACGTGGGCCGGGCGTACGGACAGGCGTTTTTCCAGGGAGTTGGCGACGTCGGTGGAAATGATGGCGTAGAGCATGTCAGTCCTCGGTTTTCGGCGTGGTAGGGTCGGTGTCATGCAGGTGGCGCGACAGGTAGATACCCTGGCCGACCAGGAACAGCACGGTCATGCCCAGGCTGCCGAACACCTTGAAGTCCACCCAGTAGCTCTGGAAGGTAAAGGCGACGAACAGGTTGGCGGCGCCGCAGAACAGGAAAAACACGATCCAGGCGATGTTCAGGCGGGTCCATACCGGGTCTGGCAAGGTCAGCGCGTGGCCCATGATCCGCTTGATCAGCAGGCGATCACCGATGAAGTGGCTGCCGATAAAGGCCAGGGCGAACAGCCAGTTGACCACCGGGGCTTTCCATTTAAGGAAGGTTTCGCTGTGGAAGGCCAGGGTCAGGCTGCCGAACACAAGGCAGGCGACCAGGGTCAGCCACTGGCTTTTTTCCAGCTTGCGCTGGGAGATGAAGAGCGCGCCGTAGACCACCACGGAGCTGATGATCAGCACCGCCGTGGCGCTGTAGATGCCGCCGAGGGTCAGCTCGTGGCCGGCAAGATCGATAACGCGAGGGTCGGTTTTGTAAACGATGAAAAACAGCAACAGCGGGATGAAGTCGATGAATTGTTTCACAGTAAGAGCCAGAAGCTGGATGTGGCGGCATAATAACAAACATCCTTGGTAGCGAAAGCGCCAGCTGACTTGAGGTTACACACTCCCGTGAATGTTGATTTGCACTGCCATAGCACAGCCTCCGACGGCGCCCTGGCGCCCGCGGTCCTGGTTGCGCGTGCGTTTGAAAAAGGCGTGCGAGTCCTGTCGTTGACCGACCACGACACCCTCGAAGGCCTGGCAGAGGCCCGCGAGGCGGCGCATGCGTTGGGCATGCAACTGGTCAACGGGGTTGAATTGTCCTGCACCTGGGGCGGCGCAACCATCCACGTATTGGGCTACGGTTTCGACGTCAACGCGCCGCCGCTGGTGGAGGCCATCGCCAAATTGCACGATGGCCGCTGGCTGCGGTCCGAAGAAATAAGCCGCAAGCTGGCCCTCAAGGGCATGCCCAACGGCCTGGAAGGCGCCCGCGCCATCCAGCAGGAACTGGGTGACAGCGGCAACGCCCCGGCCCGCCCGCACTTTGCCGACTGGATGGTGCGTGAAGGTTTTGTAAAGGATCGCGCCGAAGCGTTCCGCAAATGGCTGGGTGCCGGCAAGCTGGGGGACGTCAAGCAACACTGGCCAACCCTGGAAGACACCGTTGGCACACTGCGGGCAGCAGGTGCCTGGGTCAGCCTGGCGCATCCGTGGCATTACGATTTCACCCGCAGCAAGCGTCGCAAGCTGATTGGCGACTATATTGGAGCGGGCGGCCACGCAATCGAAGTGGTCAACGGGCATCAACCCGCCGAGCAGGTAGGCAGCCTGGCGATTCTTGCCCGTGAATTTGGTCTGCTGGTCAGCGCCGGCAGTGATTTTCATGGCCCCGGCGGCTGGTCCGAGATTGGCGAGTACCGCGCCGTTCCGGAAGATTTGCCGCCCCTTTGGTGTCGCTTCAAACATGACCCCATTATTGCCACCGTCTGAACAGGTAGAACACGTGAGTCAATTCTTCCAGATTCATCCGGAAAACCCGCAGGCGCGCCTGATCAAACAGGCCGTGGAGATCATCCGTGCCGGTGGCGTGGTGATCTACCCCACGGATTCGTCCTACGCCATCGGTTGCCAGATCGGCGACAAGAATGCGGTCGAGCGCGTAAGACGCCTGCGTGACCTGGACAAGAACCACAACTTCGCACTGATTTGCAGCGACCTGTCCCAGCTGGGGCTGTTCGCCAAGGTCGACACCGGCACCTTCCGCCTGCTCAAGGCGCACACGCCGGGGCCCTACACCTTCATCCTCAACGCCACCCGCGAAGTGCCGCGCCTGCTGCTGCACCCGAAGAAGCGCACCATCGGCCTGCGGGTGCCGGAACACCCGATCGCCCTGGCGCTGCTGGCCGAACTCGGTGAGCCGCTGATGAGTGTGTCGCTGATCCTGCCGGGGGAAGAAGAGCCGTTGTACGACCCTTATGAAATGCGCCGGCTACTGGAAAAACACGTCGACCTGATCATCGACGGCGGCTACGGCGGCAACAAGGCCTCTACCGTGATCAACCTGGCCGACGGCGAGCCGGAAGTGGTGCGCGTAGGGTGTGGCGACCCGGCACCGTTCATGGTCGAGGCCTGAATGTCGGCCGTGGAAGCCGTCGACAGCCAGGCGGGCGCCCAGCAGGAACTGCCATTTGCCATGGTCTACGGCCAGGCCGTGATGGAAATGCCGCTGGACCTGTACATCCCGCCGGATGCGCTGGAAGTCTTCCTCGAAGCCTTCGAAGGTCCGCTGGACTTGCTGCTGTACCTGATCCGCAAGCAGAACATCAATATCCTCGACATCCCGGTGGCGGAAATCACCCGCCAGTACATGGGCTACGTCGAACTGATGCAGACCGTGCGCCTGGAACTGGCCGCCGAATACCTGGTGATGGCCGCGATGCTCGCGGAAATCAAGTCACGCATGCTGCTGCCGCGCTCGGAGACTATCGAGGCGGAAGAGGATGACCCCCGCGCCGAACTGATCCGCCGCCTGCAGGAGTACGAGCGCTTCAAGGCCGCGGCCGAAGGCATCGACGGTTTGAGCCGGGTCGGCCGCGATGTGGAGGTGCCCAAGCTCGACGCCCCGGAAGCCCGGGCGCGCAAGCTGCTGCCGGACGTGAGCCTGGAAGAGTTGCTGATGTCCATGGCCGAAGTACTGCGCCGTGGCGATATGTTTGAAAGCCACCAGGTCAGCCGCGAGGCACTGTCCACCCGCGAACGCATGAGTGATGTGCTGGATCGCCTCAAGGGCGGCGGGTTTGTGCCGTTTGTCGAACTGTTTACCAAGGAAGAAGGGCGCCTGGGGGTAGTCGTGACCTTTATGGCGATCCTTGAGCTGGTCAAGGAATCCTTGGTCGAGCTGGTCCAGAATGAGCCTTTTGCGGCTATCCACGTGCGGGCGCGAGCCGAATAAAGAGCTGAATCGATGAATCTGACTGAACCCCGCGAACTGGCTCCGCTGCTGGAAGCCTTTCTCCTGGCCTCGGGCAAGCCGCAATCCCTGGAGCGCCTGTTCGAACTGTTTGAAGAAGCCGAGCGCCCTGAGCCGCCGGTGTTCAAGAAGGCCCTGGAGATTCTGCGCAAGTCCTGCGACGGCCGTGCCTTCGAGCTGCGGGAAGTGGCTTCCGGGTATCGCCTGCAAATTCGCGAGAAGTTTTCGCCGTGGGTCGGCCGCCTGTGGGAAGAACGCCCGCAGCGCTATTCCCGCGCGATGCTGGAAACCATGGCGCTGATCGCCTATCGCCAGCCGATCACCCGGGGCGAGATCGAAGACGTGCGCGGCGTCGCGGTCAACAGCCATATCGTCAAGACGTTGCTGGAGCGGGAGTGGATCAGGATCGTTGGCTACCGCGACGTGCCCGGCAAGCCGGCGATGTTTGCCACTACCAAGGTGTTCCTCGACCACTTCAACCTGAAAAACCTCGACGACTTGCCGCCGCTGGCCGAGCTGCGGGAGATGGAGCCGGACCCGGTCCTGGATTTCGACGACGCACCGGTGCCCGCCGGGTTGCAGGAGCTGGCCGACGCCAGCGCCGAGCCGGAAGAGCCGAAGGACGAAACCAGTTTCCACACATTGTTGCTGGAACTGGATGACATGGAGCAGGGCATCAAGACCGACTTCGATGACTTGCTGCGTGATGGTGCGGCCAGTGACGGTGAGCAGGAGCCTGCGCTGCAACTGAACGTTGAGGTTGAGCTGCCAGTCGAAGTTGAAGATGAGCCCGAGCCTGAACCCGAGGAGGACATCCTCGGCGTCGCCGAAGCGCGTGCCAAACTGCTGGCCGCCGTCGCAGCGCTCGAACAACCGCCGCTGAGCGACGAAGAAGACGAAGCCCGCGCCCTGGCCGAAGCCATCGAAAACGAGCGCCGCCAATTCGAAGACTGACGCAGAACAAAATGTGGGAGCGGGCTTGCTCGCGAATGCGGTGGGTCAGCCAAGCATCCGGCGACTGACACACTGCATTCGCGAGCAAGCCCGCTCCCACATTTGGATTGTCGCCAGCAAGGAGAACTCAAATGAGCTCCACCAAAGACCCCTGCATCAGCGTCTGCAAATTCACCGATGACATCTGCGTGGGCTGCGGGCGCAGCAAGCGCGAGATCCGTGCCTGGAAGAAACTCGACAAGGTCGACAAGCGCACGGTACTCGCCGAAGCCGAGCTGCGCCTGCTGGCGCTGGGTGCCACCGGTCGGCGGAAAGGCAAATGAGCCCGCACTTATCGACTAGTCTCTGATGCGCAACGCGCGCCATGAGCGTATGATTCGCGACCCTTTGGCGATGCGTTCGCCAAAAGCCCAGCTTTTACTATCTTCAGGCCAAGCCTGAATCGACACACCGGGAGGTGCTTAAGATGAGTGACCAAGACCAGAACGACACCCAGGAAATCGGCCCCGCAGGCGAAAAACTGCAGAAAGTCCTCGCCCGTATCGGCGTAGGCTCGCGCCGCGACGTAGAAGCCTGGATCACCCAGAAGCGCATCAAGGTCAACGGCGTTGAAGCCACCCTTGGCCAGCGCGTCGACCTGCACGATGCCATCACCATTGATGGCAAGGTCATCAAGCGTGAAGAGGCCGCCGAATCGGTGCGCCGCGTCATCATGTACAACAAGCCTGATGGCGAAATCTGCACCCGTGACGACCCGGAAGGCCGTCCAACCGTATTCGACAAGATGCCGCGCCCCAAAGAAGGCCGCTGGATCAACATCGGTCGTCTCGACATCAACACCACCGGCTTGCTGATGTTCACCACCGACGGTGAGCTGGCCAACCGCCTGATGCACCCTTCCTACGAGATGGACCGTGAATACGCGGTACGTGTGCGTGGTGAAGTCGATGACGAAATGATCGAGCGCTTGAAAGCCGGCGTCGTGCTGGAAGACGGCCCGGCCAGGTTCACCGACATCAAGCAGGCGCCGGGCGGCGAAGGCTTCAACCATTGGTACCACTGCGTGGTGATGGAAGGCCGTAACCGTGAAGTACGTCGCCTGTGGGAATCCCAGGGCCTGGTGGTCAGCCGCCTGAAGCGCGTGCGTTTCGGCCCGGTGTTCCTCAACTCCGACCTGCCGATGGGCCGCTGGCGCGAAATGAGCCAGTACGAAGTCGACATCCTCAGTGCCGAAGTCGGCCTGACGCCGGTGGCCATGCCGCAGATGAACGCCAAGAGCAAAGACAAGCTTGAGCGTATGCAGCGTAAATCGTCGCGTCCGGTGGCGCGTACCGACCGTGTTGCCCGCACCCTGCGCCCTGCGCTGGATGCACCGGCCACGGGCGGCCGCATCTCCCGCGAGCCGCACATCGAAGGCGAGCGTCGTCCTTCGGCACCGCCCCGTCAGGATGGCGAACGTGCGCCGCGCGCACCGCGTCCAGCCGGTCGTGGTGATGCACCTGCCGGCGGTCGCGGTAACCGTGGCGAGTCTGGTCGTGGTGCTCCGGCTGCGGGCCGTGCCGACGACAGCGCCAGCACCAAACGTCCAGCCAAGCCATCGCCGAAAAAGCGCCCGGGCCTGAAGCTGGTCGATGACGCGCCATCGGGCAAGCGTCGTGGTGCACCGGCCGGTTCCGGCCAGCGTCCAAGTTTTGGTCGCAAGAAGCCGCAGTGATTCGTTAAGCGCTGCATAAAAACGCCAACCCTCGGGTTGGCGTTTTTTTTGGCCTGGATTTGGAACCTGCTCTATGAGCAAAGCAGGTCCATTGTGGGAGATTCTATGGTTGAG
>NZ_JACAPM010000074.1:0-1675 GCF_013385695.1 Pseudomonas sp. D8002 | reverse complement strand
GCGATACGCTCGGCGGCTTCGTCGGTACCGTCGCAGACAATCACCATGCCCGAGTGCTGGGAGAAGCCCATGCCGACGCCGCCGCCGTGGTGCAACGAAACCCAGGTCGCGCCGCTGGCGGTGTTGAGCAAGGCGTTGAGCAGTGGCCAGTCGGACACGGCGTCGGAGCCGTCCTGCATCGATTCGGTTTCACGGTTGGGGCTCGCCACCGAGCCGGAGTCCAGGTGGTCGCGGCCGATCACGATGGGTGCCGACAGCTCGCCGCTGCGCACCATTTCGTTGAATGCCAGGCCGAGCTTGGCGCGCTGGCCCAGGCCAACCCAGCAGATACGCGCCGGCAGGCCCTGGAAGCTGATGCGCTCGCGGGCCATGTCCAGCCAGTTGTGCAGGTGCGCGTCGTCCGGGATCAGCTCTTTGACTTTGGCGTCGGTCTTGTAGATGTCTTGCGGGTCGCCCGACAGCGCAGCCCAACGGAACGGGCCGATGCCACGGCAGAACAGCGGACGGATGTAGGCCGGGACGAAACCCGGGAAGTCGAAGGCGTTTTCCACGCCCACTTCTTGCGCCATCTGACGGATGTTGTTGCCGTAGTCGAACGTCGGGATGCCTTGTTTCTGGAACTCGAGCATGGCCTTGACGTGCACGGCCATCGACTGCTTGGCGGCCTTGATCACTTCGGCCGGTTCGGTCTTGGCGCGGGCGCGGTATTCGTCCCAGGTCCAGCCGGCGGGCAGGTAGCCGTTGAGCGGGTCGTGGGCGCTGGTCTGGTCGGTGACCATGTCCGGGCGTACGCCACGCTTGACCAGTTCCGGAAGGATTTCAGCGGCGTTGCCCAGCAACGCGATGGAGATCGCCTGGCCGGCCTTGGTGTATTTGTCGATGCGCGCCAGGGCGTCGTCGAGGTCGGTGGCTTGTTCGTCGACGTAGCGGCTGCTCAGGCGGAAGTCGATGCTGACCTGCTGGCATTCGATGTTCAGCGAGCAGGCACCGGCCAGGGTCGCGGCCAGTGGCTGGGCGCCGCCCATGCCGCCGAGGCCGGCGGTCAGGACCCAACGGCCCTTGAGGTCATCGTTGTAGTGCTGGCGACCGGCTTCGACGAAGGTTTCGTAGGTGCCCTGCACGATGCCCTGGCTGCCGATGTAGATCCAGCTGCCGGCGGTCATCTGGCCGTACATGGCCAGGCCCTTGGCATCCAGTTCGTTGAAATGCTCCCAGCTCGCCCAGTGCGGCACCAGGTTGGAGTTGGCGATCAGCACGCGCGGGGCGTTGCTGTGGGTCTTGAACACGCCGACGGGTTTGCCGGATTGCACCAGCAGGGTTTCGTCGTCGTTGAGGTTGGTCAGGCTTTCGACGATCTTGTCGTAGCATTCCCAGTTACGTGCCGCACGGCCGATGCCGCCGTACACCACCAGTTCTTTCGGATTTTCGGCAACCTGCGGGTCGAGGTTGTTCATCAACATGCGCAGCGGCGCTTCAGTCAGCCAGCTTTTGGCGGTCAGCGTGTTGCCGCGTGCGGCACGGATTTCAACGTCACGGTATTGGGTAGGCTTGGTCACAAAAAAATCCTCAACGATCAATGCGCGAACATTGATGGGTGCGAAGAGGAAGTTCATGGACTCTTACGCACACATCTTTACTTGTACATACAAGCATATGCAAGGTTGTTGCCAACTCG
>NZ_JACAPM010000073.1:0-19153 GCF_013385695.1 Pseudomonas sp. D8002 | reverse complement strand
GAGCGGAACCAATAGCAGCCGTTACCCAAATAACGGATATACACCCAAAACTTCCCTAATCGTGCAAAGCCTTAGCCGCCCCCAACAACCCCCGAAACTTCAAATATCGCGCCTGCAAAACAGCCTGTTGAGCGCCGTCCGGGAAAAACCGTTGCTTCACCGGCATCCCCGCCTGCAACAGCGCCGCACCCTGGCCGCTCGACAGGAACCCCAACTTCGCTGCACCAATACACGCCCCCAACTCACTGCCATGCAACGTATAAATCTCCCGCCCAAGAATATTGGCCAACAACTGCGCCCAATACTCACTGCGCGCCCCACCACCCACCAACGCACAAGCCCCCACCGTGGCCCCGGCCGACTGCACTGCATTCAATGCATCCAGCAACCCGAACCCGACGCCCTCCATCACCGCATACCCCAGCATGGCCGGCGTGCAGTCATGCCCCAGGCTCATGAAACCACCCCGCAACAACGGGTCGTTATGGGGCGTGCGCTCCCCCGCCAAATACGGCAAAAACAACGGATTGGAAACCGGCACGCCCTGCCCGATCGGCCACTCGGCCTGCACCCGATCCAGCAACGCCTGCTCATCAACCGACCCCGTCAACCGCGTCACCCACCGCAAGCAACTGGCCCCGGCCAGCATGGCGCCCATGGTGTACCAGCGATTAGGCAACGCATGACAAAAACTATGCACCGCACTCGCCGGATTCCCCGCCGAGTGATCAGTAATCGCCACGATGGCCGCACTCGTCCCCAACGTGATAAACGCATCCCCCGCATTCACCGCCCCTATGCCCACCGCCGCCACCGGGTTGTCCCCGCCACCGCCGGCAATCACCAGGCCCTCGGCCAAGCCCAGTCGCCCCGCCGCAGCCGCATTCAAACAAGCACTGGCCGCGCCACCTTCTACCAGCCGTGGCATCTGCGCCAACCGCAAACCCGTGGCCTGCAGCATCGGTTCAAACCATTCACGGTTGGCCACATCCAGCCACAGCGTCCCCGCACCATCGGACACATCACTCACGCGCTCACCACTCAAGCGCAGGCGCAGGTAATCCTTGGGCGACAGCACGCAATCAATGGCGCTGAATACCGCCGGTTCATGCTCCTGCAACCACAGCAGCTTGGGCGCCGTGAGACCGGCCATCGGCAAGCTGCCGGTGACGTCGGCAAACTCACTGCCCAAGGCTTCAGCCTGGGCCATGGCACGGGAGTCATCCCAGAGAATCGCCGGGTACAACACCCGGTCGTCTTGCCCCAGCAATACCGCCCCGTGCATCTGCCCGGACAACCCGATGCAGCCGACACGGCCGTAGGCATCCGGCTGATCAGTGCGCAGTTGGTCCAGGGCCTTCAGGCATGCTTGCCACCACTCCTCAGGCGCCTGCTCGGACCAGCCGGTGTGCGGGCGCGAGACTGTCAGCCGCGCGCCCGCATGGGCGAGGACGTTGCCTTGCTCGTCCATCAGGATCGCCTTGAGTTCCGAAGTGCCGAGATCAATGCCAAGGGAAACCGCGTTGTTCATATCAGGGGCAGCCGCATGAGTTACGAATCTTCAGGGTGGGCGCGAGCCGCACGCTGTGTGTTTTACGCTTGGGCGACGCCATGCGCTCAAGCAGCAGGTTGACCGCCCGGGCGCCGAGTTCCTGGACCGGCTGTGCGATCAGGGTCAGGCGTGGCACAAAGAAATCCGCCCAGTCAAAATCATCGAAGCCCACCAGGGCCATCTGCCCGGGCACGTCGATATTCGCATCACGCAAGGCGTGCATCGCACCCAGGGTCATCAGGTTGTTGCCCGCCATGATTGCCGTGGGCGGTGTTGCCAGGGTCAATAACTGCGCGGTCGCTTGCCGTGCCGGCTCGCTGCTGGAACCACCGTTGACCAGCAACTGCGGGTCAAACACCAACCCTGCCGCCTGCAACGCGGCTTGATAGCCGGCCACGCGCTCATCGGAAGTGCCGAGCCCCGCGCGCCCGGAAATAAAGCCGATGCGCCGGTGGCCATGCTCGATCAAGTGCGCCACCAAAGCCTGGGTAGACAGGGTATTTTCCACCCCGACCTGATCGAAACGATCACACATCATCCGGTCCACCAGCACCGCCGGCACTTGATTGGCCTGCAGGTATTCCAGGGCCAGCGAACCGGTAGACGGCGCCAGCAGAATGCCGTCCACCCGCCGATGGTGCAGCGCCGTGACCACACGCAGTTCCTGTTCGGGATCGTCGTGGGTATCGACAAACAACATCATGTAGCCGTGCTTGGCGCACTCGGTTTCAATCGCGTGCACCGTTTCACTGAAGTAGTGGTTGGACAGCGCCGAGATCGCCACGCCAATCGTATTGGTGGTGGACCGCGCCAGGGAACGCGCCAGCGTGTTGGGGATGTAGCCCACCTGCCGGATCGCGTCCTGCACCGCTTGCACCGTGTCCGGGCTGACCTTGCGGGTGCCGTTCAAGACGTGGGAAACCGTCGACGTCGACACCCCTGCAATTCTTGCCACATCCTCCATGGTTGCCACGGTGCTCACTCCTGGTTTCTTTTAATGTTTGCTGGACCAACCGCTGTAGGAACCGACGTTATCGCGGGTGATCAATTTTGGCGCCAGCAGGGTAACCGCTTCGGCGGGTTGTTTGTCATTGAGAATGTCATTGCCGACATTGACGGCGGTCTGGGCCATGGCCCATGGGTCCTGGCTGGCGGAGGCCTGGATCAGGGTGTCGGTCTTCAAGGCATTCTCGATGTCCGGCGCGCCGTCCACGGAGGTGATGATGATGCCGCTGCGTTTCAGTTGCTTGGCCGCCAGGTCGCTGCCGATGGCTTGCGGGTCGTTGATTGCGAACAGGCCGTCAATTTTCTGAAAGCGTGTCAGGTAGCCCTGCATCACGTTCAAGCCGCCTTCGCGGGAGCCTTTGCCGTCCTGGTCATCTGACAGCACCTTGATCTCCGGGGCGCTGGCCAGCGCGGCTTTGCAGCCTTTGACCCGATCGGTCACGGCGGTGACTTGCGGGCCGTTCTGAATGATCACATTGCCCTTGCCCGACAGTTTGTCGACGATGAACTGGCAGGCGAGCTTGCCAGCCTCGACGTTGTCGGTCTGCACCGTGGCATTCACGCCCTTGGCGTCGACGTCCACGGCCACCACCACGATCCCGGCATCACGGGCTTTCTTGATCGCCGAGGCCATCGCCGACGGGTCGACGGCGTTGAGCAGGATCAGGTCGACCTTGGACGAGATGAAGTTGTCGATCTGCGAGAACTGCTTGCTCAGGTCATAGTCGGCCGACACCGAGGTGACTTTCACCGCCGGGTTCAGCTCCTTGGCCCGCGCCGTGGCACCGTCGGCCAAGGTCACGAAATACGGGTTGCCCAGGGACCCCATGCTGATGCCGATGGCTTTCAGTTCACGGGCTTGCACCGCCTGGGACATCAACACGGCAACGCCCAGGGAGGCGACAACAGGAAACATGCGTTTGAAGTTCATGATGACTCTCTTGTGATTGTTGTTTGAGTGAAATCAGGTCCGCGCACCGGACTGGCGATAGCGATCCAGCGCCACCGCGCCAATGATCACGATGCCCTTGATGATGTACTGCCAGATATCCGAGACGCCCAGCAGCACCAGGCCGTTGGTCAATACCGCGATGATCAGCGCACCAATCAGCGTGCCGCCGATGGTGCCGACGCCGCCGGTAAAACTGGTACCGCCGAGGATCACTGCGGCAATCGCATCCAGCTCATAGGATTGTCCCAGTTGCAGGCCATTGGCGGCGAACAGGCGTGACGCGCTCATCACCGCGCCCAACCCGGCCAACGCACCGGACATGGCATAGACGAACAGCAGGACCTTCCACACCTTGATCCCCGACAGCCGCGCCGCTTCCGGGTTGCCGCCCACGGAGTAGATTTGCACCCCCATCACCGTGCGCCGCAGGATGAACCACGACAATGCGATGACGGCCACGGCGATGATCACCAGCCAAGGCACGCCCAGTACTGAGTCGTTGCCAATAAAGGCAAACGGCAAATCAGGGTTGAACACGGTCTTGTCGTCGGCCAGCAACCTCGCCAACCCGCGCATGGCGGTCAGGGCACCCAGGGTGACGATAAACGGCGGCAGGCGCATGAAGGCGATCAGGCCGCCGTTGACCAGGCCCAGCAACAGGCCGAAGCCAACCCCGGCGGCAATCCCGAACATGCCGAACTGCGGTGACATCGACGCTTGCAACGCAACCACAGCCGAAGCCGCAAGAATCGCTCCCACCGACAAGTCGATGCCCGCCGTGAGGATCACAAAGGTCATCCCCGCCGCCAGCACCACGTTGACCGACGCCTGCTGGGTGATGATCGACAGGTTCTGCACCGTCATGAAGTTTTCGCTGGCCAGGGCAAAGCCCACCAGCAACAGCACCAGCACCGGCAACATGCCCACCGTGCGCATCAGTTCGCGAATACGCTCAGCCTTGCCGATCGTTGCCACAGTCATGGTGTTGCTCCCGCTTGTCGTTGAATTAGCCATGGGCGGCCACCTGTTCGCTGCCGGTGGCGAGGTCGATGATCGCCTCCTGGGAAATATCCAGCCCCGATGCCCCGCCCACTTCGGCCACCAGTTGCCCTTCGCGCATGATCAGCACGCGGTCGCAGGTGCCGATGATTTCCGGCAGTTCGCTGGAGATCACCACGATGCCTACACCGGCCTTGGCCAACTGGTTGATGATGCGGTAGATCTCGGATTTGGAGCCGATGTCCACGCCACGGGTGGGCTCGTCGAGGATCAGCACATGCGGCTTGACCTCCAGCAGCCGTGCCAGCAGCACCTTCTGCTGGTTGCCACCGGACAACGCGCCGACGTTGACCTTGCCCGACGCCACGCGGATCGACAGGGACTTGATCGCATCGCGTGAGCGTTGTGCGGCGTGGCCACGGTCGAGCACGCCACCGGCATGGGCATCCGGCACACACGCACAGACGTTGATGTTGTCGGCCACGCTCATGTCGAGAAACAGACCCTGGGCCTTGCGGTCCTCGGTGAGGTAGACGACACCGGCGCGAATCGCATCCGCCGGGTTGCGCAGTTGGGTCACGGTTTTGCCGACCACCTCCAGGGTGCCGGAGGTGCGTGGGTCGGCGGCAAAGATCAGCCGTGCCAGTTCGGTACGCCCGGCGCCCACCAGGCCGGCGATGCCCAGTACTTCACCGGCGTGCAGGTCGAAGCTGCAGTTTCGCACGCGCTTGCCGTCGGCCATGTCACGCACGCGCATCACCACCTGGCCGGGGTCGTAGGCGGCATGTTCCTTCTTGTAGAAACCGGAGAGGTCGCGGCCCACCATCATCTTCACCAGCACCTCGGCCGACAGCACGTCCCGCGCCAGTTCGCCGACGTACTCGCCGTCCCGCAGCACCGAGACCCGATCCGACAGTTCGTAGATTTCCGCCATGCGGTGGCTGATGTAGATGATCGCCAGGCCTTGGCTGCGCAGCTGTTTGATCAGCGCAAACAGGCGGTCGGTCTCGCGAGAGGACAGCGGCGTGGTGGGCTCGTCCATCACCAGGATTTTCGCGTGGGCATGCAGCGCCCGGGCGATTTCTACCAGTTGGCGCTCGGCGATGGACAGGCTGGCGACGCGGGTGGTGGGCAGGAACTCCGCGCCAAGCCTTGCCAGCACTTCAGCCACCCCGGCTTCCATGCCCTTGCGGTCGATGGTCCAGCCACGGCGCAGTTCACGGCCCAGGTAGATGTTCTCGGCCACCGTGAGGTTCGGACACAGGCTCAGTTCCTGGTAGATCACGGCAATGCCGAGGGCTTTGGCGGAGGCTGGGTTGTAGCTGGCGACGGGCTGGCCATCAATGCGGATGGTGCCGCCATCATCGGCCTGGTAGGCACCGGAGAGGATCTTCATCAAGGTCGATTTGCCGGCGCCGTTCTCACCCATCAAGGCGTGGATTTCACCGGGGTAGACCTTCAGGCTGACGTTCTTGAGCACCCGCAGACCGTTGAAGGTCTTGCTGATGCCGTGCATTTCGAGGAGGGGCAATGGCTGCGGTACGAGGCTCATGGCTGAGGCCTCACCGATGATGTGACGCCCACGGCGATGCGGACTGACTGGCAAGACAAAGTGTGCATGTGCAACCCCGGCTTTTTTATTTTTTTACCTGGGTCAACGCCGAAAATGCTTCAGCTGGTGACCTGATTGAAAATGACTCTAATCAGATAAAAAACTTTAAGCAAGCGCTTGCGTAGCGTTTTTTAGGGTTGGTTAAACGTTTCATCAACTCATGTTCCGTCGATTGTGATGATTGAGTGTTGAAACCATGGATGAATGCCAGGGCGGACCAACCTGGCATTCCGATCACTTCTTCAAGGTTCGAAGCGCTTGGGCAACATGCGTACCAAGGTGTTATCCCGGACCCAGTAATGGTGAAACAGCCCTGCCGCCGCGTGCAGTCCGATCAGCCAGTAACCGGCACTGCCCAGCCATTCGTGCCAGTGTTTGAATTGCCGTGCGAGGTCCGGGTCCGGGTTTACCAGCGACGGCAAAGGAATCGCAAAATACGGCAGCGGTTTGTCCTGTGCGTTGAGCATCAACCACGCCAGCAGCGGCGTGACGATCATCAACCCGTACAGCGCCAGGTGCATCAGCTGCGACAGCGCCGTTTGCCAGGTCGGTGGGCGTGGCAGGATCGCCGGGCGCGGAGCCAGTCGGCCGAGCAAGCGCAGCCACACCAGCACAAAAATCCCCACGCCGAATAGCGCATGCCCGCCCAGGAGCAGGCTTCTCAGCGCGCTCCCTCGGGGTAGCAGGCCTTTGATTTCGATACAGGCATAGACGCCGACAAACAGCGCAAGCATCAGCCAGTGCAGGGTCATCGACAGTGTTGTGTAGCGCTGGGTGGTTGAGTTTTGGGTCATGGGTGAGGAGCCTCGTGCAAGGGAGTGGCCGGCGGACGATTCATTCATCCCGCCGTGAACAGACAGCGCCACCCTGCCCTTCGCGTCTTAAGGCAATCTGAAGATGGGCAAATCGATCATTTTCAGCACCTTCAGACTTCGTTAAGAATCGCCCCGGATACTCCTCCCAACTCAACGAGGGAGGCGAATTGCCAATGCCCGATATCGACTGGAACATTCCCTTGCCACTGAGGTTCGGCCAAGCCGACACCCCACACATGTCACTGGATCGTGCCTTGGTGCACGACGCGCAACGCCCTTCTTTCGAAGCCTTCATCCAGCAGCGTTTTCGAATTGCCCATGGCGCTGATATCCGGCATTTCATGCCGCAACTGTTTGGCGTCAGCAAGGCTGGCGGCGAGCTGTGCGCGGTGGCCGGCGTGCGGTTGGCCAGCGCCGAGGCGCTGTTTCTGGAGCGCTACCTGGATCACCCGATAGACCCGCTGATCAGCGCTGCCGCCGAGCAAACGGTGGACCGTGGAGCCATCGCTGAAGTCGGCAACCTGGCTGCCAGCGACACCGGCAGTGCGCGGCTGAGCATCATCGCTATTACCTACTTACTGGCCATGGGTGGCCTGGAGTGGGTGGCATTTACCGGCAATACCGGACTGGTCAACAGCTTTCACCGCCTGGGATTGAAGCCCGTCACCCTGTGTGCGGCCGACCCGCAGCGCCTTGGCGACGACCAGCATCACTGGGGCAGTTATTACGAAAGCCAGCCTTGGGTGCATGTCGGGAATATCCGCGCCGGGTTCATTCATTTACGCAACATGGGCCTGTTCACGCGCCTGGGGTTGCCAATGTCTATCGAGGAAGCCAGCCATGTCGCCTGAAACCCGGCGTTTCCAGGAAGCCCTGCGCAGCCATGCCGAGCGCCACGACGGCAGCATCGCCCTGTGGGGCGATCACCTGAAACTGGATTACCCCACCCTGTGTGCCGAGGTGGCGTATCGACAACAACGCCTGCGTGATGAGGGCGCCAAGGTAGTCGCCGTGGCGCTGGACAACGGGGTAGACGCGATGCTCTGGGACTTGGCGGTGCTGTTCGAGGGGTTGACCTGTGTCACCCTGCCGCCGTTTTTCAGCCCGGCCCAGCGCGCTCATTGCCTGGAGCAAAGCCAGGCCGAACGGGTGATCTGCGAGCCGCACCTGGCGCCTGAACTGCACGCCCTTGGCTATCGGAACAACGGCGAGTTCTGGCATCGCGCCTTCAATGGTGCGAACTCAATGCCAGAAGGTACTGCCAAGCTCACCTTCACCTCGGGCACCACCGGAACGCCCAAGGGCGTATGCCTGAGCGCCGATAGCCTGCTGCGGGTGGCGCGGGAGCTGGAGCACGCCAGCCGACCGGCAGCCCCTCGCCATCATATGGCGCTGTTGCCGCTGGCGATTCTGTTGGAAAACCTGGGCTGCTACGCCGCGCTGTACGCAGGGGCAACCTTGAGCCTGCCGAGTCAGGGCAGCCTCGGTATGCAGGGCGCCAGTGGCGTAAATGCGCCGCAACTGTTGGGCAGCCTGGCGGAGCGTGCGCCACACAGCCTGATCCTGGTGCCGCAGTTGTTGCAGGTGTTGGTCAGTGCCGCCGAGCAACACGTGTTCAACCCTCGGCTCCTGCGCTTTGCGGCAGTGGGCGGTGCCCGGGTATCCGAAGCATTGCTGGCGCGCGCGCAGCAGGTCGGGATGCCGGTCTATGAGGGGTATGGACTGTCGGAATGCGCCTCGGTGGTTTGCCTCAACCGGCCTGGGGCCCATCGCCCCGGCAGTGTTGGCCGGCCATTGCCCCATGTGGAGATTCGCCTGGACGATGACGGCGAGGTACTGATCAAGGGCTCCACCTTGCTCGGTTATCTGGGCCACGACGAGGCGCTGGATGCGTGGTGGCCCAGCGGCGACCTTGGGGTCTTCGATGCTGACGGTTTTCTGTTCCTCAAGGGCCGCAAGAAGCACCAATTCGTCACCAGCTTTGGTCGCAACGTCAACCCGGAATGGGTCGAGGCGGAGATGACCCAGGGCGGTGAAATCGCCCAGGCCTTTGTCTATGGCGAGGCACTGCCGCATAACCATGCGCTGCTGTGGCCCCGTCGCCCGGACTGCACCGACCAACAACTGGCGACCGCCGTGGCCCAGGCCAACGCTGCCCTGCCCGATTACGCCCAGGTGCATTACTGGACGCGCCTGCCTCAACCCTTTACAGCCGCCAACGGATTGCTGACCGCCAATGGCAGGCCACGCCGTGACGCCATCGTCGCGCATTATCAATCCCGCCTGGAAACCCTGTTCCCTGAGGAAACACCGTCATGAATTTCTTCGACACCCTGCAAGAAGCCACCCAGAAGGAACGCCAGGAACTGTTCAGCCTGCCGATCATTCGAGACGCGCTGGAAGGCACTGTCAGCCTGGACAGTTACCGCGCGTTCCTGGCACAGGCCTATTACCACGTTCGCCACACAGTGCCCTTGATGATGGCATGTGGCGCACGCCTGCCTTCACGCCTGGAATGGCTGCGCAAGGCCGTGTGCGAATACATCGAGGACGAATACGGCCATGAGCAGTGGGTGCTCAACGACATTGCTGCCTGCGGCGGCGACAAAGACGCCGTACGCGATGGACAGCCTTCGTTGCCCATCGAGCTCATGGTGGGTTTTCTCTATGACCGGATTGCCCGGGGCAATCCGGTGGGCCTGTTTGGCATGGTCAATGTGCTGGAAGGCACCAGCATCGCACTGGCCACCCATGCCGCCGGCAATATCCGTGAGCGCCTGGGGCTGCCCGAAACGGCGTTCAGCTACCTCAGCTCCCATGGTTCACTGGACATCGGCCATATGGAGACCTACCGCCGGTTGATGAATAGCCTTGAGGATGCTGATGACCAAGCGGCCGTGATTCACGCCTCAAAAGTGGTGTACACCCTGTACACCGCGATGTTCCGGGGTTTGCCACGCAGTGCGGAGAATACCCATGCGCCTATCTGACGCGCGGGTGGTGTTGACGGGTGCCAGCGGCGGCATTGGCCTGGCGATTGCCACCGCGCTGTGTGCCGCCGGCGCCAGAGTGCTGGCCGTGGCCCGGCACCGCGAGCCGCTGGACGCGTTGATCGAGCGCTACCCGCAACACCTGTGCTGGGTAGGCGCCGACCTGACCTTCGTCAGCGACCGGCGCAAAGTCCTGGCGGCGGCCGAAGCCATCGGCGGCATCAACCTGCTGATCAATGCGGCCGGTATCAATCACTTCGCGATGCTCGAACAACTGGACGACAGTGAAATCAGCGCCATGCTGGCACTGAACATTGGTGCGCCCATCAGCCTGACGAAAATCCTGCTGCCGGTGCTCAAGCAAGCCGAGAGCGCCATGGTGGTGAATGTGGGTTCCACCTACGGCTCCATCGGTTATCCAGGTTATGCCAGCTATTGCGCCAGCAAGTTTGCCCTGCGGGGATTTTCCGAAGCCTTGCGCCGGGAACTGGCCGACACCCGGGTGAGTGTCTTGTACGTAGCTCCCCGGGCCACCAGCACCCGCATGAACAGCCCGGCGGCGCAGGCTTTGAACGACGCGCTCAAGGCCAATGTCGACGACCCGCAAACCGTCGCATCGGCGGTGATCCAGGCCATCGCCACCGATCGGCGCGACCTTTACCTGGGTTGGCCAGAGCGCTTCTTCGTACGCCTCAACGGCCTGCTGCCGCACTTGGTAGACCGAGGGCTGCGCAAGCATTTGCCACTGATACGCCGCTTGAGCCACAAGCCTGACCACAAGGACCTTACGCCATGAAAAAAATCTTCGCGGTCTTGCTGCTGATGGGCCTGAGCCAGGGTTCCTGGGCCCTGGACAATGCCGACCAGCAACGTCTGAGCGACATCCAACTGCGCTGGGCGCACATTCAATACAACCTGCCCGCCGAACAACGCACCCATGCCTTTGAAGAGCTGGCCGCCCAGGCCACGGGCTTTACCCAGGCGCGGCCTCGGGTCGCCGAAGCCTGGATCTGGTCCGGCATCGTGACCAGCAGTTGGGCCGGTGCCCAGGGCGGGCTGGGCGCGTTGAGCAAAGTCAAGGAGGCAAAAGCCGACTTCGAAAAGGCATTGGCGCTGGACCCTGGCGCCTTGCAAGGTTCGGCCTATACGAGCCTGGCTGCGCTGTATGATCGCGTCCCCGGCTGGCCCATCGGCTTTGGTGATGCCGACAAAGCCGAGAAACTGCTCAAGCAGGCCTTGCAACTGAACCCGACCGGCATTGATAGTCTGTATTTCTGGGGGGACCATCTGTACCGGCAAAAACGCTATGCCGACGCCAAGGTCGCCTTGCAGCAAGCCTTGCAGGCCGCCCCCCGCCCTGGCCGCGAAACCGCCGATGCCGGGCGCCGCCAGGAGATCGAAAGCTTGTTGGTGGACGTCAACAAAAAACTGACCTGACAGGAGTCTCTGTGCGCTTATTACTGATCGAAGATGACGTGGCCCTGGGCGAAGGTATCCACCAGGCCCTGGCGCGCGAGGGGTACACCGTTGATTGGTTGCAGGACGGCAGCAGCGCCTTGCATGCGTTGCTCAGCGAAACCTTTGATGCCGTGGTGCTCGACCTGGGCCTGCCGCGCATGGACGGGTTGGAGGTGTTGCGCCGCTTGCGCGACAGCGGCTCCCAGGTGCCTGTGCTGATTCTCACGGCCCGAGATGCCACCGAAGACCGTATCGCCGGGCTGGATGCCGGTGCCGACGATTACCTGATCAAGCCCTTTGATCTGGCCGAGCTCAAGGCCCGTCTGCGCGCATTGCTGCGCCGCAGTGCCGGGCGGGCGCGGGCGCTGATCGAGCACGCGGGCATCGCCCTTGACCCGGGCACCCAACAAGTCAGCTATAACGGCGCACCGGTACTGCTGACGCCCAAGGAGTATCAGTTACTGCACGAACTGCTCTCCCCACCGGGGCGGGTCATGACCCGTGACCAACTGATGCAACTGCTTTATGGCTGGAACGAAGAAGCCGAGAGCAACACCCTGGAAGTGCACATTCATCACCTGCGCAAGAAGTTTTCCAGCGACTTGATCCGGACCATTCGCGGGATAGGCTACCTGGTCGAGGAACGGCGATGACCTCAATCCGGCGGCGCACCCTGACACTGATCATTGGCCTGCTGCTCGCTGGATTGTTGGTGATCAGCATTTTCAACCTGCACGACAGCAATCACGAAATCGCTGAGGTTTATGATGCCCAACTGGCCCAGAATGCGCGGTTGCTGCAGGGTGTCATGAGCATGCCGCTGGCCAGCAGAGACCAGGCAGACCTGTATCGCGCCTTCAATAAGGCTTTGGGAGAAGCGGTGCCCAAGGTCAATGGCCACCCGTATGAAAGCAAGATTGCCTTTCAGGTCTGGAGCCCTCAAGGCGAGCTTCTGGTGTTCACCAGCAGTGCGCCCGCCTTCGCCAAGCCGCCTGCGCAACCGGGTTTCGGCAATGTCACCGACTTGACCGGACGTGATTGGCGCGGCTTCGTGCTGAAAGACAAGGACAATGGCCTGCGGATCTGGGTCGGTGAGCGGGACGATGTGCGCTCCGACCTGGTCGACCGCATTGTGCGCCATACACTGTGGCCCAATATCCTGGGCAGCCTGATCCTGGCCGGCATGGTCTGGCTGGCCATCGGCTGGGGGCTCAAACCGCTGGTCAACATGGCCGCTACCTTGCGCGCCCGGCACTCCGGGTCATTGGAACCGATGCAACTGAGTCCCCTGCCCATGGAACTGGAGCCAATGCAGGCCGCACTCAATCGCATGCTGGCGCAGATCCAGGAAGTCCTGGGGCGTGAGCGACGTTTTATTGCCGACGCCGCCCATGAACTGCGTACACCGCTGGCGGTGCTGCGGGTGCATGCACAAAACCTGCTGGAAGCCGGCACAGAACATGAGCGCCGCGAGTCCCTCACGTTCTTGATCGAGGGCGTGGACCGCGCCAGCCGGCTGGTCAACCAACTGCTGACCATGGCTCGGCTGGAGCCAACCTCTGCATGGCCACCGGTTCAGCCGGTGGACCTGGCGACAACCGTGCGTGACGGCCTGATTCAACTGACCCCCTGGCTGCTCAGCAAAGGCCTTGAGCTGGCCTTCGAGATCGACGCTGACGACTGCCGCGCCAACGTTGATGCGGCATCCATCCACATTGCCTTGAACAATCTGGTGACCAACGCGGCCAACTTTTCCCCGGAACATGGGGTGATCACGGTGGGCCTGAACAAAACGCCCGGCTATTTCCAACTGACGGTGGAGGATGAGGGGCCCGGTATTGACGAAGCCGAGCATGAGCGGCTGTTCGAGCGGTTTTACAGCCGAGGCAACGCCCATGGCGCTGGCCTGGGGCTGACGATCGTGCAAACCATCGCCCAGAGCCTGGGCGGCCAGGTTCACCTGGAAAATCGCGCCACGGGCGGGCTCAGGGCCACCCTGGAAATCCGTCGCGACCCGGATTAATTGAAGATCGCATACCTGCCTTTGAGAAAAATCACTCCATTTGAGTGATTTGTTGTTGAGAGTGCATGCTTTTGACCTTGTTATAGCGGTGTAAACCGTTGCTAATCTGCTATCGTCCAAAGACATCATCTCCTCCTCATCGCGCCTGCGCGATCTTCTGTGAGCATGCTCTGCGGCGCTGCGTTTTCGCAGCGTCTGGCCCCAGGTTCACGGAACACTTCACGATGGACAACTCTTCAACCGACAGCCCCATCGAGCCGCAATCCCGGGCCGAGAAAATCGTCGAATTCAAACGCCAGAAAGCCCTGCTCAAGACCGGCGCGCTGCAAGACGCGATCTTCAACAGCGCCTACTTCTCCAGCATCGCCACCGACGAAAAAGGCGTAATCCAGATTTTCAACGTCGGCGCCGAACGCATGCTTGGCTACGCCGCCGCCGATGTGCTGAACCGCGTCACACCGGCCGACATTTCCGACCCCGCCGAGCTGATCACCCGCGCCGCCGCCCTCAGCCTGGAACTGGACACACCGATCACGCCCGGCTTCGAAGCCCTGGTGTTCAAGGCCTCCCGGGGCATCGAGGACATCTACGAGCTGACCTATATCCGCAAGGACAACAGTCGCCTGTCGGCGATGGTCTCGGTCACCGCCCTGCGCAACCGCAACGACGCGATCATCGGCTATCTGCTGATCGGCACCGACAACACCGCACGCAAGCAGGAAGAGGCGCAACGCAAAGGCTTTGAGCGCGCCCTGGAAGAGAAGAACCTGGAGCTGGAACACGCCAGCCACATGAAGTCCGAGTTCCTTGCCACCATGTCCCACGAGCTGCGCACGCCGCTGAATGCGGTGATCGGTTTTTCCGAGGCGCTCAAGGACGGCCTGGTGGGCGACATGAGCGATATCCAGCGCGAATACATCGGCGATATCTTCACCAGCGGCCAGCACTTGCTGTCGCTGATCAACGACATCCTCGACCTGTCCAAGGTCGAGGCCGGGATGATGGACCTGGAACTGGAAGCCGTGGAGCTGGCGGGGTTGTTGGCCAACAGCCTGCTGATCGTGCGGGAAAAGGCCGCGCTGCAACGCATCCAGTTGAAACTTGAATGCCAGGACGACTTCGGCACCCTGGAACTCGACCTGCGCAAGACCAAGCAGATCATCTACAACCTGCTGGCCAATGCGGTGAAGTTCAGCGAGCACGGCGGCTCCGTGACCCTGTCGGTGCGCGAGGTGAGTCGTGCACAAGTCGGGCAGGTTCCCGGCGACTGGCCCACCTACGGTTTTGCCCTGCAACCCAGCGAGCAGCAACAGTTCCTGGAATTCAGCGTCAGCGACACCGGCATCGGTATCGCCCGGCACGACATGAGCAAGCTGTTCAAGGCCTTCAGCCAGATCGACAGCAGCCTGGCGCGCAAATTCGAAGGCACGGGCCTGGGCCTGGCGATGGTCAAGCAACTCACCGACCTGCACGGCGGCAGTGTCGCCGTGGCCAGCCGCGAAGGCGAAGGCGCGCGGTTTGTGGTGTGGCTGCCGCTGCACCGTGCCGCAGATGCGGAGGCCCCATGGCCGAAATCCTGATCGTCGAAGACAACGAGGCCAATATGCGCCTCGCCCGCGTGCTGCTGGTGAACGCCGGCCACAGCGTGTTGTGGGCCGCCGATGCCGAGACCGGGCTGACCCTGGCCCGGGAAAAACAACCGGCATTGATCCTGATGGACATCCAGTTGCCGGGCATGGACGGCCTGGCAGCCACGTCACTGCTCAAGCAGGACCCTCATACCGCGCACATCCCGGTGATCGCCCTGACGGCCATGGCCATGAAGGAAGACCGTGACAAGACCCTGCGGGCCGGCTGCGATGCCTACATCATCAAGCCCCTGCGCTACAAAGAGCTGTACCAGGTGATCGACACGCTGCTGCAAAAGAACATTACTCCCTCGACTTGAGTCCTCTCCATGGCCAGCCAACCCGCAACGCTGTTGATCGTTGATGATGAAATCCAGGTGCGCAAGCTGCTGGAAACCCTGCTGCGCCACGAGGGTTACCAGACCGTGAGCGCCGCCAGTGGTGAAGAAGCCTTGCAGTTGGTGGCGCAGCGGCCGCCGGACTTGATCCTGCTGGACATCATGATGCCGGGCATGGACGGCTATGAAGTGGCCAACCAGCTCAAGGGCAACCAGGCCACGGCGAACATTCCGATCATTATGCTTTCGGCATTGAGTGAGTCCAGCGCGCGGCTCAGCGGCCTGGAAACCGGTGCCGAGGAGTTCATCAGCAAGCCGGTGGAGCGGGTCGAGTTGTGGCTACGGGTACGCAACCTGCTGCGGCTCAAGGCCCACGGCGATCGGTTGAAAAACCATAGCCAGTTGTTGGAGCAGCAACTTCAACACCACCAAAATGAGTCCTCGCGGTTGAATGTGCATGATCTGGCGCGCCTGGACCTGGAAAAAGCCCTGCGCCTGGCGGTCGAGCGCGAAGAATTCGTGCTGCATTACCAACCCAAGGTCGAACTGGCCAACGGTCAGGTGTGCGCCCTCGAGGCCCTGCTGCGCTGGGACCGGCCCGGTTACGGTGCGGTGTCTCCAGCGGTCTTCATACCGATCCTGGAAAGCCAGGGCTTGATCGTCACGCTCGGGCGTTGGGTGATCGACAACGTGTGCCGCCAGATCGCAGCGTGGCAATCCGGCACGGTGGGCGCGGTGGAGGTATCGGTCAACGTTTCGGGGCATCAATTGATCGAGGGTGACCTGATTGCCGATATCGCCCAGTCCCTCGCCCAGGCCGGCGTGGAAGCGCATTGGCTGGAAGTTGAATTGACCGAAGGCTCGCTGATGGAGAACACCCAGCACACCATCGCCAGCTTGCAGCGCCTGCGGGCGATGGGGGTGAAGATCTCCATCGACGACTTCGGCACCGGCTATTCCAGCCTGGCCTACCTGCGGCGGTTCCCGATTGATACGCTGAAAATCGATATCGCGTTTATCCGCGAAGTCACCAGCAACCCGCAGGACGCGGCCATCACCCGCACCATCATCGAACTGGCCCACAGCCTGAAGCTGCGAGTGGTGGCCGAAGGCGTGGAAACCCAGGCGCAGCTGGAGTTTCTGCGGGAAGCCGGCTGCGATCAGATCCAGGGGTATCTGTTCAGCCGGCCTTTGCCGATGAAGGAGTTGGAGCGCCTGCTGCTGGATAAGCGCAGCCTGGTCAGGCCGCAGCCTCACTGACTTCGAACAACCCCACCAGCTTCTGCAACTTGTTGGCATTGACCCGCACGGTTTCCGCGCTGGTCTGCAACACCCCTACGGTCAGGCGCATTTGCTCCGAAGAGTGGCTGACCTGCTTGATGGTCTTGCCATAGTCGAGGCTGCGGGCGTTGAGCTGCTGGATGATGCTGAACATGCTCTCCACCGCCTGGTGCAGGTGCACGTTCTCCGAGGAGGCGTCCTCGGCCAGGCGCAGGCTGCTGTCGACGTTGGTCACGCCGTTTTCCATGAAGCCTACGGCCTTGCGGGTTTCGCCTTGCAGGCCCTCGACCATCTGGCGAATGTCTTCAGCTGCCTTGGAAGTGCGTGACGCCAGGGTGCGGACTTCGTCGGCCACCACCGCAAAACCGCGGCCATGCTCGCCCGCCCGCGCCGCCTCGATGGCCGCATTCAGGGCCAGCAGGTTGGTCTGGTTGGTGATGTCGCTGATCAACCCGGTGATGTTGCTGATCTGTGCCATGCGGCTGTCCAGCAGTTGCACGCTTTCCGAGGAGCGCTGCACCACATCGCGAATCGACTGGGTGCCGACCTGTACCGCGAGGAATTGCTCGCGGGCCCGGCTGACCACCTCGTCCATGGCCTGCTTCATTTGCTCGGCGCTCACCGAGGCTTGCTGGATTTCTCCCAGTTGCTCTTCAACGATGATCATCATGCGGTGGGTGGCGTCGGCCACTTCATGGGACATCAACCCGGCCGCCTCGCTGCGGCCGAGCATCAATTGGTTGGTGTTGCCAACGCTGTGGCTGGCCTTGACCACCTGGCCGACCACCGAATCCAGGCGGTCGATGAAGCTGTTGATCCAGCGGCTCATGTCGCCGGTTTCGTCGTTGACCATGCGCCCGCTGTCCAGGCGTTGGCGCAGGTTGCCCTCGCCTTCGGCAATGGTGCGGATGACCTCGGTCATTTCATTCAGGCGTGCGGCCAGGCGCCTGGGGCCCAGGCGGCTGAACAGCAAGGCCGCGACGACCATGCTCAGCACCTCGCACGCATCGGTCCAGGCGGCGGGCAAACCACTGTAGTGACGGACCAGGAAGTTGCAGGCAAACAGGCCGGCCATGGTCGCCAGATAGGGCTTCATCAAACCGTGGCTCAGGGAGCGCCGGCGGTAGACCTCTTCCAGGTCGGCCTCGCACATCATGCCCCAGCGATCCGGCGAGCCCGGCAGTTCGAAGGTCACGCCCTTGCCCACCACCGGGATGTGACGGTAGTCGGAATAGCCGGGATAGGTGACAAACAGATTCGAGCCCTTGCGGATGGTTTCCCGCACGCCGGGGTGCAGTTGTTGGGTGGCGGGGTCGATAAACCGCAATTCCAGTTCGGTATGGCGCTGGATCTGTACGGTTTTCCAGGGTGTGTGCACGCCGCTCTTGAGATTTTCACCGTGGGTGAAGGCGCCGTCCTCGAAGCGTGAGCGGGATAGTGCAATGCCCGGCTGCAGCGCCGGGTCGAAGCGCGATTGCACCATGAACAGGTAGTTATCGCCGGACTCGGGGAAGATATGCCCGGCCTCGCGCTGGATCAAATCCCCGAGTATGTCGTTGGGCACCCGACCGCAGAGGCAGCCGACCACCCTGCCCTCGCGGGTCAATGGTTGGTAGAACATCAGGGTCACTTCGTCATGGAAGCGCGAGGACGAAGGGCCGATCTGCAAGGTCAGCGGGTCGCTGTAGGGACCGTGGAGGAATGGCGCCTTGAGCCCGGCGGCCAGGGCTTGTTGATTGAGCGCGCGGTGACTGGCCTGGCTCCAGGTACTCGCCAGTAGTTCGCCCTTTGGGTCGACGATAAACAGCTCGGAGAAATCCCCGGCCTGGTGCAGTTTTTCCAGCAGCAGGCTGTTGTCGGTGAGCACGGAATCGCGGGCCAGTGTCGCGGCCAGTTCGTTGAGGTGTTCCCACTGTTCGCGGGTCCAGGTTTGCAGGAGTTTGACCCGGGTTTCGGCAATGGCCTCGAAGGTTTGCTCCATCACCGGGTACACCGCGCGGTTGAGGCGGCAGGACCAGCCCATGGCGAACTTGCCGGTCTTGCCCCACCAGGGCAGCCAGCTTTTCTCGGCGGAAGATAACTGCATCGTGCTGCTCGACAGGCTGCTCATGGCGGACTCCGGGAGTGATGTCTAATTGCCATATTTCAAGGCAATTAATGCGCCAATTAGCTAGCTTGCTATTGATTAGGCTGCCTGGCCTGTCATGCGGGCCAACGGGAGCGAGCTTCCTCGCTACAAAAAGCTGCATGCAATCAAGAGCATGCACCAGCGGGTGGCAGTGAGATCGCTTGTCGGGTGGGATGTCCCAGGGGACCGTGGTTTTCGAGATCGAATATCGGCGGAATTTTGGGGGCATATCCGTTATTTGGGTAACGGCGGCTTATGGTTTCGCTCTTACAGCGAGTCACTTTGCAAAAGCGTTCAAACGTGAGCCGCTGTAAGAGCGGAACCAATACAAGCCATCACTCAAATAACGCATATACACACCAACCCAATAGC
>NZ_JACAPM010000072.1:0-17487 GCF_013385695.1 Pseudomonas sp. D8002 | reverse complement strand
GTTAAACCGGCAGGACGCCGGTTTAGCCGCGCCGGGCCATGGATGGCCCGTCGCGGCGGCCCGCGGAGCAATGCCGGAGTGAGGGAACGCCGAGCCTAGGCGAGGCGCCGACAGGCGGGGCAGAGCGCTTTGGTTACTTTGCCGCTTTTGCAAAGTGACTCGCTGTAAGAGCGAAACCATAAGCCGCCGTTACCCAAATAACGGATATGTACCCAGCCAGATCAAACCGACAAATACCGACTGATAGTCGCCTCATCCACCCGATCCCGAGTTTCCTCAATCACAAACCTCCCCTTCTCAATCACCAAAAACCGATCAGCAATTTCCAAGGTAAACGACAACACCTGCTCAGAAACAACAATCGTCAAATCTCGCAAATTGCGAATCTCCTTAAGCGTACGAGCAATGTCCTTGATGATCGAAGGCTGAATCCCCTCAGTCGGCTCATCGAGCAACAACACCTTGGGATTCGTCGCCAACGCCCGGGCAATCGCCAACTGCTGTTGCTGCCCCCCAGACAAATTCCCACCCTTGCGCGAACGCATGTCATACAGCACCGGAAACAGCGCATACAAATCCTCAGGCACCCTGCCCCGGGCCGCCGCCGGCAACCCAGTCTGAATATTCTCCAACACACTCATGCTGGGAAAAATCATCCGCCCCTGCGGCACATAGGCAATCCCCCGCTCCACCCGCTCATGGGTTTCAAGCGCAGACACATCATGCCCATCCACACTGACCTGCCCCTGCCACTGCGGCAAAATACCCATCAGGCTCTTGAACAACGTGGTCTTGCCCATCCCGTTGCGCCCCATCACCGCGACGATCTCACGCTTCGCCACATCCAGCTCCAGGTCGTGAAGAATCTGGCTCTGCCCGTACCCACACGACAGTTTGTCGATCTTGAACATGCCCGACTCCTCAGTGGCCCAAATACACTTCAATGACTTTCGGATTGCTCTGCACCGACTCCATGCTGCCCTCGGCCAGCACCTTGCCCTGATGCAACACCGTGACCTTGTGGGCAATGCTCTTGACGAACTCCATGTCATGCTCGATCACCAACACCGAGCGCCCCTGGCTGATGCGCTTGAGCAACTCGGCCGTTTGCGCCCGCTCGTTGACGCTCATCCCGGCCACCGGCTCGTCGAGCATCAGCAATTCAGGGTCTTGCATCAGCAGCATGCCAATCTCCAGCCACTGCTTTTGCCCGTGAGACAGCAGGTCCGCCTGCTGCTGCAACAAGTCGCCGAGGAAGATTTCCCGCGCCACCTCCTCGACCCGCGCAATCACCTGGGCATTACGCTTGAAAAACAGCGCGCCCCACACCTTGCGCCCAGCCGGATACGACATCTCGAGGTTTTCAAACACCGTGAGGTTTTCGTAGATCGATGGGTTCTGGAACTTGCGCCCTACCCCGGCGCGCACGATGTTGTATTCGCGCATTTTGGTCAGTTCCTGGCCGTCGAACTGGATGCTGCCACTGGTGGCGCGGGTCTTGCCGCAGATCAAATCCAGCACCGTGGTTTTGCCGGCACCGTTGGGCCCGATCACCACCCGCACTTCATTGCGGTCGATATACAGGTTGAGGTTGTCGACAGCCTTGAAGCCATCGAATGACACGGTGAGGCCTTCGATAGCCAACACCGGTTTCTTCATTTCAAAACCAACGGCGGTCATGGCTGTGTCTCCAGGATCTTGGCTTCAGCCTTGGGCTTGATCTTCGCGGGCTCGGCCTTGACCACCGGCTTGCGCCGCAACACCCGGGCCAGGGCCTGGCGACCATGGCTGTCCCACAACCCCGCCAGGCCGTTGGGGAAGTACATGACCACGGCGATAAACAACCCGCCCATCAGGTACAGCCACAGCTCGGGGAAGGATTCGGAAAAGTAGGTCTTGCCATAGTTCACCAGCAACGCGCCATACACCGCGCCCAGCAACGACATGCGCCCGCCCACCGCGGCAAAGATCACCATCTCGATGGACGGCACGATGCCCACGAACGACGGCGACATAAAGCCCACCTGCAAGGCAAACATCGCCCCGCCAATCGCCGAGAACGCCGCTGCCACGCAGAACACGAAAATCTTGAAGCTGGCCACGTCATACCCGGAAAACCGTACCCGCTCTTCCTTGTCACGCATGGCCATCAACAGCCGGCCCAGCTTCGAGGCGAGGATGAAACGGCCAATGAAAATGCAGCCGAACAACAGCCCGGCGTTGATGAAATACAGGATCATCTTCGCGCCGTCACCGCGCAGGTCCCAGCCCAGCAGGGTCTTGAGGTCAGTAATGCCATTGACACCACCGGTAAGGCCTTGCTGGCCGACGATCAGCACCGTGAGGATCAGCGCAATCGCCTGGGTGACGATGGAGAAATACACATCGCCCACCCGCCGCTTGAACAGCGCCATGCCAATGATGAACGCCAGCAGCACCGGCACCGCAATCACCGCGAACAAGGTAAACGTGAAGCTGTGGAACGGCTGCCACAGCCACGGCAATTCGGTGATCTGGTTCCAGTCCATGAAGTCCGGGATGCCCGGGGTGGACTGGATCTTGGTGCTGATCGGGTCCGAGGCCTCAAGCTTCAGGAACATCGCCATGCAGTAGCCGCCGACGCCGAAAAATACGCCCTGCCCGAGGCTGAGAATCCCGCCATAGCCCCAGCACAGCACCAGGCCCACCGCGACGAACGCGTAGGTCAGGTACTTGCCGACCATGTTCAGCCGGAAGGCGTCCAGGGTCAGCGGGAACACCACGAGGATCAACAGCGCCAACAGCACGATGCCGATCAGGTTTTGCTGGCCGCCCAGCAGTTTGTCTAGAGCCTTCATCGGTTCGCCTCTACTTGCGCACTTTGATGGAGAACAACCCTTGCGGGCGCAGCATCAGGATCAGGATCACCGACGACAGCGTCAGCACCTTGGCCATCGAGCCACTGAGGAAAAACTCCGACAGCGATTGGGTCTGGGCAATCACGAACGCCGAGGCAATGGTGCCGAACAGGCTTTGCGCGCCGCCGAATACGACGACCAGGAAGGTGTCGACGATGTACTGCGAACCGGCGGTCGGCCCGGTGGAGCCGATGGTGGTGAACGCCGCACCGGCCACGCCCGCCACGCCGCAGCCGAGGGCGAAGGTCATGCGGTCGACCTTGCGCGTGTTGATGCCCACCGCCCGGCTCATCAAGCGGTTCTGCACGGTGGCGCGCACCTGCAAGCCCCAGCGCGAACGGTAGAGCATGACGAAGATCGCCCCGGTCAGCAGCACGGTCAGGCCCATCATGAACAGGCCGTTGCGCGGGATTTCGATGGCGTCGCTGAGGTTCACCGAACCCATCAGCCAGGCCGGCGGTTCGGCGCTCACTTCACGGGCGCCGAACACCGAGCGGAAGGTTTGCTGCATCACCAGGGACAAACCCCAGGTGGCGAGCAAGGTGTCCAGTGGCCGCTTGTACAAGCGGCTGATCATCGCCCATTCCACCAGCCAGCCCACGGCGCCGGCGACGAGGAATGACAGGGCAATGGCAACGAAAAAGTAGTACGGCTGAAAGCTCGGCGCGAAATGCGCGGTAAGGCTGGAACAGACGTAGGTGGTGTAGGCGCCAATGGTCAGGAACTCACCGTGGGCCATGTTGATCACGCCCATCTGGCCGAAGATGATTGCCAGTCCCAATGCCATCAGCAACAGCACGCAGAACACGGACAAGCCGTTGAACCCCTGCATCGCCGCGATGGCTCCAAATTCCGATAGCCATTCCATGATGATGGTCTCCTGAGCGGGAGGTTGAAATGCAATCTGCTTCTGCTTTATGTGGGAGCTGGCTTGTGTGGGAGCGGGCTTGCTCGCGAATACGGTGTGTCAGTACCGGATGCACTCACTGATTCACCGCTTTCGCGAGCAAGCCCGCTCCCACACAAAACCAGTTCCCACATTCAGATCAGCGCCAGACCCGAGGTTATTGATAGCCTTTCGGAAACGGATTCGGCTCGATCAGATCCGACTCGTAGATCACCTTGAACTGCCCGTTTGGCTGCACTTCACCAATGCGCGACTTGCTCCACAGGTGATGGTTTTCGTGGATCTTCACGTAGCCTTCCGGCGCGTTTTTCAGCTCGATGCCAGGCGATGCGGCGACGACTTTATCCACGTCGAAACTACCGGCCTTCTCCACCGCCGCTTTCCACAACCATGGGCCGAGGTAGGCCGCCTGGGTCACGTCGCCAATCACTGCGTCCTTGCCGTACTTGGCCTTGAACGCTTCCACGAAGGCTTTGTTGTTCGGGTTGTCGAGGCTCTGGAAGTACTTCATCGAGGCATAGAAGCCGGCCATGTTTTCGCCGCCGATGCCCAGCAGTTCGTCTTCGGTCACCGACAGGGTCAACAGGGTTTGCTTGGACGCATTCACTCCCGCTGCGTTGAGCTGTTTGTAGAAGGCCACGTTGGAGCCGCCCACCACGGCCGCAAACACCACGTCAGGCTTTTTCAGCTTGACCTTGTTGATCAGCGAACCGAACTGCGTATTGCCCAGCGGGTAGTAGTCTTCGCCGACCACGGTGCCGTGCAGCACGTTTTCAATGTGCTTGCGCGCGATCTTCATCGAGGTGCGCGGCCAGATGTAGTCCGAGCCCACCAGATAGAAGGTTTTGGCGCCCTTGGTCTTGGCGATCCAGTCGAGGCTGGCAAGGATTTGCTGGGTCGCTTCCTGGCCGGTGTAGATCACGTTTTTCGACTGTTCCAGGCCTTCATAGAAGGTCGGGTAGTAGAGCAGGCCGTTTTCTTTCTCGAAGATCGGCAATACGGCTTTGCGTGAAGCGGAGGTCCAGCAGCCGAACACTGCGGCCACCTTGTCGTTCACCAGCAGTTTCTTGGCCTTTTCGGCGAAGGTCGGCCAGTCGGACGCGCCGTCTTCCTGGATCACCTTGATCTGCCGCCCGAGGATCCCGCCCGAGGCGTTGATCTGCTCGATGGCCAGGCGTTCGGCCTGGATCGAACCGGTTTCGGAAATCGCCATGGTGCCGGTGGCCGAGTGCAACTGGCCGACGGTGACTTCGGTCGGCGTCACCGCCAGGCCTTCGTTGTCGGCCATGACGCCATGGCTGAACAGACTCGCCGCCAGCAGTGATAAGGCCAACAACGGTTTGGAGCGGATCAATCGTGATTCCATGGGGCGACTCCTCTGCAATGAGGGGTTCAGCATGGCGGCAGGTGGCCACGGCGGGTATACGCAGCCTGACGTAACGGGGTACGTCATTTGACGTATGCCGTTGCGCACCATTTTCGAGCAGGATCCCGGCCGCCTTGGGAAAGGAAACCCCTGTGGCGAGGGAGCTTGCTCCCGTTGGGCTGCGCAGCAGCCCCAAAACCGGCGACCCGGTTCTGCCTGGAAAAATGAAGTGGTCTTGCTGGGCCTGCTTCGCAGTCCAACGGGAGCAAGCTCCCTCGCCACGAAGAGCGCACCCCGCAGGACTGGGGCACGAATATTGCTGCCATCTCCCCATCCTTGCAGGAGTTCCCCACCGTGCACCCCCTCCCCGGCACCCAGCGCATCGTCAAGATCCGCCGCGACTACAATTCCTGGGTCGCCGACGAGACCATGGAAGACTACGCCCTGCGCTACACCCCGAAGTCCTTCCGCAAATGGTCGGAACTGCGCATCGCCAACACCGCCTTGGGCGCGGTGTCGTTCCTGGCGCTGGAGGCCATCGGCGGCGTATTGGCCTTGAGCTACGGCTTTACCAACACCTTCTGGGCGATCCTCGCCATCAGCCTGGTGATCTTTCTCACCGGCCTGCCCATCAGCTACTACGCCGCCCGCTATGGCGTGGACATGGACCTGCTGACCCGCGGCGCGGGCTTCGGTTACATCGGCTCCACCATCACCTCGCTGATCTACGCCAGTTTCACCTTCCTGTTCTTCGCCCTGGAAGCGGCGATCATGGCCCTTGCCCTGGAGTTGTATTTCCATATCCCGCTGGCCATCGCCTATGTCATCTGTTCAGTGCTGGTGATCCCGCTGGTGGCCTACGGCGTAACGCTGATCAGCCGCCTGCAACTGTGGACGCAACCGTTGTGGCTGGTGCTGCTGGTGCTGCCCTATGGCTTCGTGTTGTGGAAGAACCCCGAGGCCTTCAGCGACTGGACCAGCTTTGTCGGCCGCAGCAGCGACGGTGGCGACTTCAATCTGCTGTCGTTCTGCGCCGCCTGCACCGTGGCGCTGTCGCTGGTCACGCAGATCGGCGAACAGGTGGACTACCTGCGCTTCCTTCCGGAAAAAACCAGCGCCAACCGCAAGCGCTGGTGGGCCGCGCTGTTATGCGCCGGGCCCGGCTGGATCGTGCCGGGGGCGTTGAAAATGTTCGCCGGGGCGTTCCTGGCGTTCCTCGCCCTGCAACATGAAATCCCCATGGAGCGCGCCGCCGAGCCAACCCAGATGTACCTCGTCGCGTTCGGCTATGTGTTCTCCTCTCCCGAATGGGCGCTGGGGGCGATGGTGCTGTTCGTGTTCATCTCGCAGATGAAGATCAACCTGACCAACGCCTACGCCGGCTCCCTGGCCTGGTCGAACTTCTTTGCCCGCGTGACCCACAGCCACCCCGGCCGCGTGGTGTGGCTGGTGTTCAACGTCGCCATTGCGCTGATGCTGATGGAGCTCGGCGTGTTCGATGTGATCGAGCAGGTGCTGGGGCTCTACGCGAATATCGCGATTGCCTGGATCGGCACGCTGGTAGCGGACCTGGTAATCAACAAGCCCCTGGGCCTGTCGCCCAAACACATCGAATTCAAGCGTGCGCACCTCTACGACATCAACCCGGTGGGCGTCGGCTCGATGCTGATTGCCTCGCTGCTGTCGATCCTCGCCCACTTCGGCCTGTTCGGCGCCCTGGCCCAGGCCGCGCCACCGTTTGTCGCGCTGGGCACCGCGTTAATCATGGCGCCGCTATTGGCGTGGCTGACCAAGGGCCGCTACTACATTGCGCGCAGCAGCGAGGCGCAATTGATTCACCCGCAACCCGGCACCGGCCTGGTGATCTGCGGGCTGTGCAGCAACCCGTTCGAGACCGCCGACATGGCGTTCTGCCCGGCCTACAGCACGCCGATCTGCTCGCTCTGTTGCTCACTGGATGCGCGTTGCGGCGACCGTTGCAAACCCCACGCGCGCCTGGCCAGCCAGTTCGAAGGGGTGTTGCGCTGGTTGTTGCCGACCACGCTGGTACCGCGCCTGCATACCCGGCTGGCGCATTACCTCGGATTGTTGATGGCGCTGGTGCTGATGCTCGCCGGGGCCCTGGCGCTGATCTACATGCAGGCGGCCCAGGGTTTGCCCCATTCGCAAACCTTGTACCAGGCGTTTTTCAAGGCGTTCCTCACGCTCTCGGTGCTGGCCGCCGTACTCGCCTGGTGGGTAGTACTCACCCGCGAAAGCCGGCGGGTGGCCCAGGAAGAATCCGACCGGCAAACCTCGCTGCTGATGCAGGAGATCGCCGCCCACAGCCTCACCGACCAAGCCCTGCAACAGGCCAAGGAAGCCTCGGAAGCAGCGAACGCGGCCAAGAGTCGCTACGTCACCGGGCTGTCCCACGAGCTGCGCACGCCGCTCAACAGCATCCTCGGCTTCACCCAGATCCTGCAGCGCGACAGTGCCATGCCCGAACAGCATCAGGACGCCCTGGCGACCATCCTGCGCAGCGGCTCGCACCTGCTGTCGCTGATCGACGGCCTGCTGGACGTGGCGAAGATCGAGGCCGGCAAGCTGCGCCTGGAACTCACTGAAATCCCCTTCCCGGAACTGATCCACGACCTGGAGCAAATGTTCACCCCCCAGGCCGAAGACAAGGGCCTGCGCTTTCGCCTGGACTGCGTGGGCAAGATCCCCGCCGTAGTGCGCGGCGATGAAAAACGCGTGCGGCAGATCCTGATCAACCTGCTGGGCAACGCGATCAACTTTACCGACAGCGGCGAGGTGCGCCTGCGGGTCAGCTACATGCGCGAGACCGCCAACTTCGAAATCATCGACACCGGCATCGGGATTGACCCCGAACAGATCGAGCGGATTTTCCAGCCGTTCGAACGCGGCGACCTGATGCGCCAGGACAAGGGCGTGGGTCTGGGCCTGACCATCACACGCATGCTGACCTCGTTGATGGGCGGCGAATTGCGGGTGGTCAGCGAGCTGGACAAGGGCACCTGCTTCCAGGTACGGCTGTTCCTGTCCCAGGTCCGCGTGCCGCAAGCGGTGGTGCATGTGGAGCACGACATCATCGGCTACCACGGCGAACGACGGCGCATCCTGGTGGTGGATGACCACGTGGACCATCGCAAGGTGCTCAGCGGCATGCTCACGCCCCTGGGCTTCGAGGTGTCCCAGGCCAGCAACGGCCAGGAGGCGATCCGCCAGGTAGCGCTGCTGTCGCCGGACCTGATCCTGATGGACCTCTCGATGCCGACCATGGACGGCTGGGCCACCAGCCGGATGATCCGGCGTAATGCGCTGTCTGCCGCGCCGATTATCATCATCTCCGCCAACGCCTTCACTGACGACCGCGAACGCAGCATCGCCGGCGCCTGCAACGACTACCTGGCCAAGCCGGTGCGTACCCCTGAACTGCTCGGACGCCTGCAACTGCACCTGGACTTGCAATGGCTGCGCCGTCGCACACCGCTCGCCGCGCCGGTCGCGACCCAAGGCGCGCTACCCAGCGCAGAAGAACTCGCGGTGCTCGCCGAACTGAGCGCCATTGGCTATGTGCGTGGTTTGCATGAAAAGCTCGACGCCATCGTGCTGGACAGCCCAGGTACCGCACCGTTCATCAATAAGCTCCGGGCCTTGCTGAAAAGCTTTCGCCTGGAAGAACTCAACCGAATCCTGAAGGAGGCCGAAGATGAATGCCTTGACCCACAGCGCTGAGCCCGGCGTGGTGCTGATTGTCGACGACACCCCGGACAACCTGGCCATGCTCTCCGACGCCCTGGACGACGCCGGCTACATGGTGCTGGTGGCGCTGGACGGCCTCAGCGCGCTGAACCGCGTGCAACGCCGGCGCCCGGATTTGATCCTGCTGGACGCGGTGATGCCCGGCCTGGACGGCTTTGAAACCTGCCGCCGGCTCAAGGCACAACCGGCCAGCGCGGATATTCCGGTGGTGTTCATGACCGGGCTGACCGACAGCAAGCATGTGGTGCAGGGGTTCGAGGTGGGCGGCAGCGATTACGTGACCAAGCCGATCCAGACCGATGAAGTGCTGGCGCGGGTGGCGGCGCATTTGCGTACGTCGCGGATTTTGCTGTCGGCGCGGGCGGCGACACAGCCGAGCGTGATCACCCTGGAGGATGAGCCGGCGCACAAGCTATTGTCGGCGCGGTTTCAACTGACGGAGCGGGAGGTGGAAGTGCTGCGTTGGGTGGCGTGTGGCAAGACCAATCGGGATATTGGCGACATTCTTGGGTTGAGTCCGAGGACGGTGAACAAGCATCTGGAGCATGTGTATGTGAAGCTGGGAGTGGAGACGCGCACGGCGGCGACTTCGGTGGCGATGGCGGCGATGAGTCCAATCCGGATCCCACAGATGGCCACGGTCTAAAATGTGGGAGCGGGCTTGCTCGCGAATGCGGTGTGTCAGTCACCAAATTTTTTACTGATACACCGCATTCGCGAGCAAGCCCGCTCCCACATTTGATCTGTGTCGTTACTGGTATTACCTACCCACCGAAGATCTGCGAAGGCCGGCGCAACGTCGGATCAAACGGGTTGATCTTCGGCCCGATCGCCGCCGCCTCGCGCTTCAACAACTCCACCACCGTCGGCAACCGCCCCGGCCCCAGGCGGTCGCTGATGGTCGCCACACTCAACGCCGCCACCGCATGCCCATTGCGATCCAGGATCGGCACCGCCAACCCGGCCATGCCTTCCAGCACCCCGGTGTTTCGCGCCGCATACCCCAACCGCCGCACACTCTCCACCTCCGAACGCAAAAACACCTCGTCGTACAGGTGAAAATCCTTGAGCCGCGGCAAGTTGTAGCGGATCACCGTCTCGCGCTCTTCCTCCGGCAAAAACGCCAAAATCGCCAGGCTACCCTGCCCCACGCCCAGCGCCACGCGGCCGCCGATATCACCGGTAAAGGTACGGATCGGATACGGCCCTTCACTGCGGTCCAGGCAGATCGCATCAAACCCGCTGCGCGCCAGCAGGAACAATGAATCCCCCAACGACGCACTGAGGCGCAACATGCTCGGCCGCACCAGGTCCCGCAGGTTGCCGGTGTTGCCCGCATTCGCCGCCAGGGCAAAGAACTCCAGGCTCAGCCGATAGCGCTTGCTGCGCGCATCCTGCTCCACCATGCCCTCGTCCATCAGGCTGCGCAGCAGTCGGTGGGTGGTGGGTTGCGACAGCCCCACCTGCTGCGCCAGTTGCGTCACCCGTTCACCACCGTCCGGCGCCGCGCCGAGGATGCGCAGTAATGCAAACAACCGGGAGACGCCACCGGCGCCGACTTCCTTGACACTTTCATTCCGCTCAGTGGAATCCATAAGCCGATATCTCACACTAAATTCTGGTCAGTGAATGAAACTGAAAAAAGTACTCTATCCAGTGAAATTCCATCTTCCGCCATCCTAGTCTTTCGCCCTAATCTGCGTCCACAGGGGCGAAATGAACAACTAACGGCAGCCGACTCAAGATCGAGCGCCAACGCACCCGCAACACCCTTTTCGCATCTGCCCAAAACAAAAAAGCGCGTTTCGACGCGACTCAAAAAGGTGGAACGCAGACATGGCTTTTCTCCAACTCAACGCCTTGAGCAAACGCTACGGCGCCGTCGACGCGGTGGTCGCCACTGATCTTGCGGTGGAAAAAGGCGAATTCGTGTCCCTGCTCGGCCCCTCGGGCTGCGGCAAGACCACCACCTTGCAAATGATCGCCGGCTTCGTCGACGTCACCGGTGGCCAGATCGTCCTCGACGGTCGCGACATCACCCATGCCAAACCCGCCAGCCGCGGCCTCGGCGTGGTGTTCCAGAGCTACGCGCTGTTCCCCCACATGAGCGTGCGCGACAACGTCGCCTTCGGCCTGAAGATGCGCAAGGTGCCTGCCACTGAGATCGCAAGCAGAGTCAAGACCGTGCTGGAACTGGTGCGCCTGGCGCCACACGCCGAGCGCTACCCGCGGGAACTGTCCGGCGGCCAGCGCCAGCGCGTGGCCCTGGCCCGCGCCCTGGTGATCGAGCCGCCGGTGTTGCTGCTGGACGAGCCCCTCTCCAACCTCGACGCCAACCTGCGCGAAGAGATGCAGTTCGAGATCCGTCGCATCCAGTGTGAAGTCGGGATCACCACCCTGATGGTCACCCACGACCAGGCCGAGGCGCTGTCCATCAGCGACCGGGTAGTAGTGATGCAGGCCGGGCGCGTGACGCAGATCGACGCGCCGTACAAACTCTATGAACACCCGCGCACACGCTTCATCTCGGATTTTGTCGGCAAGGCCAACCTGCTGGCGGGCGACTTCGATCAACTCGGCGCGCCGCAAGTGCGCTTCGAGCCCGGCAACGGCGAACTGACCCTGAGCCTGCGCCCGGAAAAAATCGACCTGGTGGCCGCCGGCTCGGGTCGCCTGCAAGGCAGGATCCTCGACAGCTACTTCTTCGGCAGCCAATGGCTGTATCGCATCAAGACCGAGATCGGCGAGCTGACCGTGGTCCGCCGCAATGACGGCAGCGCGCCATTGGCTTGCGGCGCTGCAGTGGGCCTGGACTGGGAGTCGAACCTGTTGCGGGTGCTGGCAGCGGATGAGGTGCGCGCATGAGCCGTGGCTACCTGTTGTCGTTGCCGGCGCTGGTGTTGTTTTTCGGGCTGCTGATCCTGCCCCTGGGCCTGACACTGGTGCTGTCGTTCAACGTGTTCGACTATCAGGTGGGGGTGAAGGCCGATGAGTGGACCTTCGCCCACTACCTGTCGCTGTTCAGCGATTCGTACTTCTACGAAATCTTCTGGCGCACCTTCTGGATCAGTGCCCTGGTGACCTTGCTCTGCGTGGTGATCGGCGTGCCCGAGGCCTACATCCTCAGCCGCATGGGCACGCCATGGCGCTCGATCTTCCTGATCCTGATCCTCACCCCGCTGCTGATTTCGGTGGTGGTGCGGGCCTTCGGCTGGAGCCTGCTGCTGGGTGCCGATGGCCTGGTGAACCAGGTGATCCAGGCCCTGGGCGGCACGCCGGTGAAGCTGCTGTACACCTCGTTCGCCGTGATCATCGCACTGGTGCACGTGATGCTGCCGTTCATGATCATCCCGGTGTGGACCTCCCTGCAGAAGCTCGACCCGTCGGCGGAACAGGCGGCGCTGTCCCTGGGTGCCAGCCAGGCCACGGTGATGCGCAAGATCGTGTTGCCGCAGGTGATGCCCGGCGTGCTGTCCGGCACCCTGATCGTGTTCGGCCTGGCTGCCAGCTCCTTCGCGATCCCCGGCCTGCTGGGCGGACGCCGCCTGAAGATGGTCGCCACGGTGGTCTACGACCAATACCTCTCGGAACTCAACTGGCCCATGGGCGCGACCATCGCGGTGGTGCTTCTGTTGGTCAACTTGCTGATCATGCTGAGCTGGAACCGCATGGTCGAAGGCCGCTACAAAAAGTCCCTGGGAGTATAAGACGATGTCCAGAAACGGTCCTTTGGCCCTGGGCTTTCACGGCCTGGTGGTGCTGTTCATGATGGCGCCGCTGGTGGTGGTGTGCCTGGTGGCCTTCACCCCGGAAAATACCTTGAGCCTGCCGACGTCGGGCTTCTCCCTGCGCTGGTTTCATGCCGTGTTCGAACGTGCCGACTTTATCCAGGCGTTCTACAACAGCCTGCTCCTGGCCTTCGTGGCCGCCAGCTTGGCGACCTTGATTGCGGTGCCGGCGGCCCTGGCAATCAGTCGCTACCAGTTCCCCGGCCGCAACTTCTTCAGTGCGCTGTTCCTCTCGCCGATCATCATCCCGCACCTGGTGCTGGGGGTGGCGATGCTGCGGCTGTTCGCAATGATGGGCGTCAACGGCAGCTTCACCTGGCTGATGCTGGCCCACGTGGTGATCATCACCCCTTACGTGTTGCGCCTGGTATTGGCCGCCGCCATCGGCATTGACCGCAGCGCCGAGCAGGCTGCCGAATCCCTCGGCGCCAGCCGCTTCACTCTGTTTCGCCAGATCACCTTGCCGATGATTCTGCCCGGCGTGGCCGGCGGCTGGTTGCTGGCGTTCATCAACAGTTTCGATGAAGTGACCCTGTCGATCTTTGTCAGCTCGCCGGCCACCCAGACCTTGCCGGTGCGCATGTACGTGTACGCCACCGAATCCATCGACCCGATGATGGCGGCCGTGTCGGCGCTGGTGATCGGGTTGACGGCGGCGGCAATGATTCTGCTGGACCGGGTCTACGGCCTGGATCGCGTGTTGGTAGGGAAACATTGATGGCACTGTTCAAACGACTGGCGGAAACCGAGCGGCCCAGCCTGGCGTTCACCCTCGATGGACAGCCTGCCACGGGCCTGCTTGGGGACACCTTGCTGACTGCCGTACTGACCTGCGCCGAGCACCTGCGGGGCAGTGATTTCAGCGCCGAACGCCGCGCCGGTTTCTGCTTGATGGGGGCCTGCCAGGATTGCTGGGTACGCCTGGAAGATGGTCGGCGAGTGCGCGCCTGTTCGACCTTGCTGGAAGACGGCCAGGCGATTCGCCGTGACCCGGGGCGCCAGGCATGAAGAGCGCGGTGATAGTGGGCGCAGGCCCGGCGGGCATTACCGCAGCCCGGACCTTGCTGGACCATGGCGTAACCCCGGTGTTGGTGGACGAGAGCCTGCGCGGTGGCGGCCAGATCTATCGGCGCCAGCCGGCGAACTTCCAGCGCTCGGCCAAGCAGCTGTATGGGTTTGAAGCGGGCAAGGCGACAGCGCTGCATCGCACCATGGATGAGCTGGCCACCCGGATCGACTACCGGCCGGAAACCCTGGTGTGGAATGCGGAAAATGGCCGCCTGGACATGCTCAACAACGGCCACGCCGAAAGCATCGAATACACGCAGATCATCGTCGCCACGGGCGCCACCGACCGCATCCTGCCCGTGCCGGGCTGGACGCTGCCCGGTGTGTACAGCCTGGGCGCGGCGCAAATCGCGCTGAAGTATCAAGGCTGCGCCATCGGTGAGCGCGTCGCGTTTTGCGGCAGCGGGCCGTTGCTGTACCTGGTGGCGTATCAGTACGCCAAGGCCGGGGCCAAGGTGGTGGCGGTGCTCGACAGCGCGCCGTTCAGCGCCCAATGCCGCGCCTTGCCGGCATTGCTCGGCCAGCCGGCGACCCTGGCCAAGGGTTTGTACTACCGCGCCTGGCTCACGGCCCACGGCATCCAGGTGCACCAGGGGGCAACGTTGTCGCACATCAACGGCGAGCAACGAGTGACGGGCATCCACTGGGACCAGCAGGAAATCGCCTGTGATGCCGTGGCCTTCGCCCATGCCCTGCGCAGCGAGACCCAACTGGCGGATTTACTTGGGTGTGAATTTGCCTGGAATGCATTGAACCGCGCCTGGTTGCCGCAGCGAGATGCGGCCGGGCGTAGCAGTGTCGCGGGGGTGTATCTGGCTGGCGACGGTGCAGGAATCATGGGCGCCGATGCGGCGCAAATGGCCGGCGAGCGAGCGGCATTGGCCTTGCTCGAAGACAGCGGTGTTGCCATCGACCACCGTCGCGGGCCCGTGCTGGAACAACAACTGGCAGGTATCCAGCGCTTTCGCCACGGCCTGGAAACCGCCTTCCCCTTCCCGGAAAACTGGGCCGCTGAAGCTCCGGACGAACTGATCCTGTGCCGCTGTGAAGAAGTCAGCGTCGGCGAAGTACGCGCGGTGGTGGATGAAGGCCACTGGGAAGTGAACCGGGTCAAGGCCCATTGCCGGGTTGGCATGGGCCGCTGCCAGGGCCGGATGTGCGGGCTGGCGGTGGCGGAAATCGTTGCCCAGCGCAGTGGCCGCGAGATTGAAAACGTTGGCCGCCTGCGTGGCCAGGCACCGATCAAACCCTTGCCGTTTGGCGTGGAGGTGCAGCCATGATCGACAGTGAAGTGATCGTGTTGGGTGGCGGGATTGTCGGGGCCTCGGCGGCTTTGATGCTGGCGCAGAAAGGTCGGCGCGTGGTGCTGTTGGAGCGGGACTTTTGTGGCTCGCACTCCAGCGGAGTGAACTATGGCGGCGTGCGGCGCCAGGGGCGGCCATTGCACCAACTGCCGCTATCGCAGCGTGCCCATGAGCTATGGTCCGACTTGCCGGGGCTGATTGGCATCGACGGGGAATACGTGCGCTCCGGGCATTTGAAACTGGCCCGCAGTCATGACGATCTGGCGGCTCTGCAGGCTTACGCCGACGCTACACGTGGCTTTGGCCTGGGCCTGCAAATGCTCGACCACGCTCAACTGCGCGCCCGGTTCCCGTGGGTGGGTGATGTGGCAGTCGGCGCGTCGTTATGCCCCGAAGACGGCCACGCCAATCCGCGCCTGGTCTCCCCCGCCTTTGCCCGCGCAGCGCAACGCCACGGTGCTCGGGTGATGGAGCAAACCGAAGTCACCCATCTTGAACATGACGGCCAGCGGTTTCAGTTGCGCTGTGCCAATGGGCTGCAGCTGCAAGCCCCCTGGCTGCTGAACTGCGCCGGCGCCTGGGCCGGCACCGTGGCCGCGCATTTTGGCGAGCCGGTGCCGATGACCTCGGCGCACCCGGCGATGCTGGTGACCGAGCCGTTGCCGGTGGTGATGGACGTGAGCACCGGGGTGGAAGGCGGCGGGATTTATGCGCGGCAAGTCGCCCGGGGCAATTGCATCCTCGGTGGCGGGCGCGGCTTTGCCCTGGGCCCGCAACAAGCCCGCCCGGGCCAGGCGGCGGTGCTGGAGATTCTGCGCAATGCCGGCGAGTTGTACCCGTTCCTCAAGGGCGCCCAGGCGATCCGTACCTGGAGCGGCACCGAAGGTTATCTGCCCGACCACGAACCGGTGATCGGCGACAGCAGCACCCAACCCGGCCTGCTCCACGGTTTCGGCTTTGCCGGCGCCGGGTTCCAGCTCGGCCCTGCGGTCGGTGAAGCCCTGGCAGAGATCGTCTGCACGGGGGCCAGCCGGCAGCCCATCGAAGCATTTTCCATCCGTCGTTTCCAAGCCTGAGAGGAAGATTCATGCACATGATCAAACGTACTGCGCTGTCTTGCCTGTCCCTCGCCCTGTTGAGCACGGCGGCCCACGCCGCACCGACGCTGTACCTGGGCATGAACGGCGGCACCATGGAACGGGTCTACGCCGACAAGGTGCTGCCCGCGTTCGAAAAGGCCAACAACGTCAAGGTGGTGATCGTGCCGGGCACCTCGTCGGACATCCTGGCCAAGGTGCAGGCCAACAAGGACAACCCGCAGATGCACGTGATGTTCCTCGACGACGGCATCATGTACCGCGCGATTTCCATGGGGTTGTGCGAGAAGCTCACGCCCAATCCGACCCTGGATCAGATTCCGGCCAAGGCGAAGATCAAGGAAGAAGCGGTTGCGGTGACGCTCGGGGTGACCGGGTTGGGTTACAACGCCAAGATGTTCAAGGAAAAGGGCTGGGCGCCGCCGACGTCGTGGATGGACCTGGCCGACCCGCGCTTCAAGGACAAGGTGGTGTTTCAGTCGTTGGCCTCGTCCACATTTGGGTTGCACGGGTTCCTCATGTTCAACCGGATTCAGGGGGGCAGCGAGACCAACGTGGAGCCGGGGTTCAAGGCCTGGCCGAAAACGGTTGGGCCGAATGTGCTGGAGTACATCGCCAGCTCGGCGAAGATTTCCGAGATGGTGCAGACGGATGAGGCGGCGATCTTTCCGCTGACGCCGACGCAGGTGACCACGCAGCAGTTGTTGGGTGTGCCGATGGAGTATGCGCAGCCGAAGGAAGGCGCGGTGGTGTTGAACGTGGCGGAGTGTGTGATTGCGCGGAATGACCAGCCGGAGTTGGCGCAGAAACTGGCGCAGTTCTTGTTGACCGCAGAGGCTCAGGCGCCGGCTTTGGAACTGGGGGATCAGATTCCTTCGAATCCTACGACGCCGACTACCGACAAAACCCGGGCGCGGGTGGAGGCGATGAACAGTTATTTGCAGACGGCGATTTCGATTGACTGGGACCAGGTGAACCAGGCACGGCCCGAGTGGAATGCGCGGTGGAGTCGGTCGATTGAGCGGTAGGCTTTGGGGGTGAATATCCGTTATTTGGGTGATGGCTTATATTGGTTCCGCTCTTACAGCGGCTCACTTTTGAACAGCGCAAAAGTAAGCAAAACGCTCTTGCCCCACCACTCGGCTCCTCGCTTAGGCTCGGAGTGCCCTCACTCCGGCTTTGGACCGTGGGCCGCCGTCATGGGCCATCCTTGGCCCAGGACGGCTAACCCGGCGTCCTGCCGGGTTACCCACGCTCCAAAGCCTGCGTTCGGCCAGCGTGGTTTAACGGGG
>NZ_JACAPM010000071.1:0-24662 GCF_013385695.1 Pseudomonas sp. D8002 | reverse complement strand
CTGTAAGAGCGGAACCCTAAGTGGCCGTTACCGCAGCAACGGATATGTACACTCACGAAACCCGCTCCCCAACCACAACCCCATCCCGCCACCAAGCCGCCAAACTAAAGACGTTCGGCGCCTTGAGCAGCGAAAAATGATTCCCCGGCCCATACCAAACCTCCAACACCCCCACGCACCCGCGCCACCCCTCAACCATCAACCCCTGCTCCCGCTGATTACCCGCCGCATCGAGGGTCGGATCCTCCGCCAACACCAACCGCACCACCCCCTCATACCGCCGACCAGGCCGATAAACCGTGCGCAACGCCGAGGCATACGTGCGCGCCGGCCCATCCATCGCCTCCACCGAAGACCGCGCAGGCAACAACCCAACCCCCACCATCCCCCCATGCAACAACCTTCGCTGCTCCACTTCATCGCGCCCGGCAAAATCCACCGCATCAATCCCAAGCGACTTACCCGAAGCCACCTGCATCGACTCCACCAACCGCAACAACGCCGCCGTCGTGGTATAGGGCCGGCCCACCACCCCATTGCCCCCGGGCGCCTCGCTGTCGATCAACGTCAACGACGCCACCTCACGCCCCTGAGCCTGCAACCGCGTGGCCATCTCGAACACCACCCAACCGCCAAACGAATGCCCCACCAAATGCACTGGCCCCGAAGGACATTCCTGCTCCAGGGCCTGCAAATAACAGCGCGCCGCCGCCTCAACCTGGCTATGGGGCACCACCTCCCCATCCAGCCCACGGGGCTGCAAGCCAAAGATCGGCCAGTCCCGTCCCAACGCCTCGGTCAACCCTACAAACCCCGTCACGCTATCCCCCGCCCCCGGCACACAGAAGATCGGTGCCTGCCCGGCGCGACCACTCTGGATCCGCAACAACGGCTGATGCACCGCCACCGCCGGCGCCTCACTCAACGCCAGGGCCTCAACCATCGCCTGCCCCAGCGCCTGGATATGCGGTGCCTGCATCATGCTCTGGTGATCCCCCGGCACCTCAATGCGGCGCAATTGCCCCACGGCCAGTGCCTCATCCCATCCCAAATCCAGGCTGCGCCGCGAGAGTTCCGTCGGCCGCTCGGCGGCGCTGAACAAGTGCACCGCCAGCGGCATCGGGAACAGGCTGTAATGCGCCAACGCATGCCCATGCCCGACTTCCCGCTGGATAAAACTCAACAGGTCCGCGTCCGAAGCCGCCGCCATCTGCGCGTACAACAAATGCCGATCGCGGCAGCGTTGCAGCAAACCCGCAAAGTCCAGCTGTCCAATGTCCGCTTCCAGTTGCTCAAGGCTCGCCAACTCATCCACACCTCCCTGTGCCTTCCAATACGCCGTGCACTGCAACAGCAAATGCCGCTTGAGGGCATCCGGCCCGCTCCAGCGCGCTTTGCCCTGGTCGGTCATGCGCGGCACGTAGCTGTCGATCAACCCGAGGAATGCCACCGGTTCGTCCAGCCCCTGCAGTTGCATCGCCACTTCATAGGCCAACACCCCGCCGAACGACCAACCCGCCAGCCGATACGGCCCATGGGGCTGCACCGAGCGGATGATCCCCACCAGCCGCGCCGCCAGGCCTTCCATGGTCTGCAACTGCACCTCGCCAAGGGGCGTACCGGGCAGGCCATAGATCGGGTAGTCCCCCGGCAGGTGCCGGCCCAGCGCCGGGAAATACACGTCCATGCCGCTGAACTCATGCACCAGGAACAACGGCGGCTGGCTGCCGCTGGCGCGTACGGTGATCAGCGAGCTGTTGTCCTCCCGCGCCGTGCGCTGACCGAGCATCGAGGCAACCGAGGCCACGCTGGCGTGCTGGAACAGCTCGGCCAACGACACCTCAAGCCCCGCCTCTTCCATCAGGTTGACCAGCCGGATCGCCAGCAACGAATGGCCGCCCAGTTCAAAGAAACTGTCATGGCGACCGACCTGCTCCAGCCGCAACACCTCGGCCCAGAGGCGTGCCAGGGTCTGTTCCAGCTCGTTCGCCGGCGCCTCGAACACGCGGCTCGCCGATGCCTCCAGCGCGGGCACCGGCAAAGCCTTGCGGTCGACCTTGCCGTTGGCTGTCAGGGGCATTTTTTCCAGCGGTACATAGGCCGATGGCACCATGTAGTCCGGCAGGTGCTGCAGCAGATGACTGCGCAACCCTTCGATGGCCAGCGGCTCGCCGGTGTAGTACGCCACCAGGCGCTTGTCCCCCGGCGCATCTTCTCGTGCCAGCACCACCACATCCTTGATGCCGCTGCAGGTGGCCAGGCGTGCTTCGATCTCGCCCAACTCGATGCGGAAGCCGCGGATCTTCACCTGGTCGTCATTACGCCCGATGCACTCCAGCAGTCCGTCCGCCGACCAGCGCCCAAGGTCGCCGGTGCGGTACAACAAGCCATCGCCAAACGGATCATCGACAAACTTCTCGGCCGTCAGCTCCGGCCGGTTCAGGTACCCCTTGGCCACGCCATGCCCGCCAATGCAGATTTCCCCGACCACGCCCAGCGGCACCGGCTGCAAGTGCGCATCCAGCAGGTGGATTTGCGTGTTGGCAATCGGCCTGCCGATCGGCACGCTTTCGGCATCGGCGGCGATGGCCTGCACTTCATGCGTGGTGGCGTAAGTGGTGGTTTCCGTCGGGCCGTAGCAATGCACCAGCCGCAGTGCCGGCGCCTGGGCCAGCAGGCTGCGGAACGCCGCCGGGTCGGCCCGTTCGCCGCCGCACAACAGGATGCGCAGCCCGGCCAACGCGTCGGGAATCAATTGCACGTACTGGTTGAACAGCGCAGTGGTGACGAACAGGATCGTCGCCCCGCCCGCCTTCAGTGCCCGGCCAAACGCGCCGGGGTCGAGCAAGGTCGCATGGTCGATCACCAGCACCTGGCCGCCGTTGAGCAAGGGGCCCCACACGTCCATGGTGCTCGCGTCGAACGCCGGGTTGGAAGCGAACGTCACGCGGTCATGGGCGTTGAAATCGGCGTAGCCGTTATTGATCACCAGCCGCGTGATGCCCCGGTGCGGTACCAGCACGCCTTTGGGAGTGCCGGTGGAGCCGGAGGTGTACATGATGTACGCCACGCGCTCCGAGGACTGCGACAGGTCCGGGTTGTGGCTCGGTTGCGGGTCCAGCGCCAGGGTGTCGAGGTCGATACGTCGGGCTGGGTAAGCGACAGGCTCGCTGCTGTGGGTCAACAGCCACACCGCGCCACTGTCCTGCACCATAAAGGCCTGGCGCTCGGCCGGGGCGTTGATGTCCAGCGGCACGTAGGCCGCCGCGCATTTGAGGATTGCCAGTTGGCTGAGCAACAGGTCAATCGAGCGCGGCAACAGGATCGCCACATGGTCGCCGGGCTGCACGCCCAGGTTGCGCAGGTGGTGCGCCAACTGGTTGGCTCGGGTGTTCAGCGCGCCGTAACTCAGGGTGTGTTCACCATGCACCACTGCGATAGCACCCGGGCGTGCCTGGGCCTGGGCTTCGAACAAACGCTGCACCGTATGTTCGTGAGGGAATTCGCGCTGGGTGGCGTTGAATTCCATCCGCAGTTTTTCACGCTCCGCCGCCGGCAGAATCGACAGTTGGCTGATTGAGCCCCCTGCATTCTGTTCCAGGGCCTGCACCAGTTGCTCCAGGGCAACATGCAGGTACTCGCAGAGGCGTGGCGCGCCCTGCCCCATGGCGTCAAAGCCAAACCCGTCGCCCAGGTCATCGACACTCAGGGACAGCGCAAAGTTGGTACGTTCCTCGGCCTTGAGCACCTGCATGCCCTGCCACGCCTCGGCTACGCCGCCAGCGTGCGGGGCGCTGTGGCGATAGTTGAACAGCACGCTGAACAGCGGCGTATTGGCCGGCAGCCCGCTGCAACGCTGGGCCAGGGCCAGTGGCGCATGTTCGTGACTGAGCAACCGGGTCAGGCTTGCGTGGGTTGCCATCAGCGCTGCGTGCACCGTGCGCTCACCCAGGTCGACCCGCAGCGGCAAGGTGTTGATGAACACGCCCAAGGCACGTTCGGCGCCTTCGCCGCCTTGCAGCCGGCCCAGCAATACGGTGCCGAACACCACCTGCTCGCGGCCGGAAACCTTGCCCAGCACCTGCGCCCAGGCCAGGTGCATCAGGCTCGCAGCACTCACCCCAAGCTGCCGTGCCAGGGTGCGCAGGCGCCCGTTCAACAGCGGGTCGACGCGCAAATGTGCCTGTTGCGCTTCACCCGGTGCACTCAATGCCAGCGTCGGCTCATCGACCTCCCCGAGCATCTCGCGGAAGAACGCTTCGTGCTCTTCCTCGCGCATGCCCAACCGCGTCTGCGCCACATAATTGCGATACGGCACCGCCGCACCCAATTGCTCGCGCCGGCCGAGCAAGCACGCCTGCATCTCGTGCTGCAGCACCTCCAGCGCAACGTGGTCCATCACCAGATGATGGAACAGCAACAACGCAACCACCCGCTGGTTGGCCGGGTCCTCGGCGTACACCAGGCGCATCAGCGGTGCCTGAGCCAAGTTCAGCCGATGCTGTTCGAAGCGCACCTGCAATTGCGCCAGCACATCGCCCGCCAGTTGAATCGGCTCAACCCGCAGCGAAGCCTGGCGCCACACCACCTGCACCGGTTCTTCCAGCCCGTCCCAGTGCATCGACGAGCGCAGGATATCCTGCCGCTCGATCACCGCCTGCAACGCCTGGGCAAACGCTTCAAGGCGCTCGACGCTGGCGAAGGCAAACTGCGCCTGCAACAGGTACGCGTCACCCTGTTGCACTGCGCGATGGTGATACAGGATCCCGGCCTGCAACGGCGCCAGCGGGTAGATATCCTGCACGTTGGCCGCGCCGCCGGGAATGCTCGCGACAAGGCGGTCGATGGCGGGTTGCTTCAAGTTCACCAGCGTCAGCATGTCCGGGGTGATCCGCGTGCAATCCGCGGCAATCCCATTGGCCGGCACCACCACTTCGCGACCACCACCCACGGCAGCCGCCAAGGCTGCAAGGGTGGGTTGACCAAACAACACTTTCACATCCGCCGACAACCCGACCCGACGCATGCGGCCGATCAGGCTGGCGGCCAGCAGCGAATGGCCGCCCAGCTCGAAGAAATGGTCGTGCCGACCCACACGCTCCACCTTGAGCAAATCCGCCCAGAGGCCGGCCAGGGTGATTTCGGTTTCCCCCACAGGCGCGACGTACTCCCGGGCGCTCACCGATTCCAGGCCTGGCGCCGGCAGTGCCTTGCGGTCGAGCTTGCCATTGGGACTCAGGGGCAAGGCGTCCAGGTGCATGAAGGTGGCCGGTACCATGTAGTCCGGCAGGTGTTCCAGCAAATGGCTGCGCAAAGCGTCGATTTGCGCCGGCACGCCGGTGTAGTAAGCCACCAGCCGTGAATCGCGGGCGACCACGGCGGCTTCGTTGATCTGCGGGTATTGCAGCAGTCGCGCCTGAATCTCACCCAGCTCGATGCGCAGCCCACGGATTTTCACCTGGTCATCGTTGCGGCCCAAATACTCGATAGTGCCGTCCGGCAGGTAGCGCCCGACGTCGCCGGTGCGGTACATCCGGCCCGCGCTGAACGGGTCCTTGAGGAAGCGCTCGGCCGTCAGCTCAGGACGGTGCAGGTAACCCCGGGCCACTTGCACACCGCCGATGAACAGCTCGCCCACCACACCCAATGGAACAGGCTGCAACTGCCCGTCCAGCAGGTACATGCGGGTGTTGGCAATCGGCTTGCCGATGGGGGTGTTGTCCGGCGTGACGGGCCCGGCGCAATCCCACGCCGTCACGTCCACCGCCGCTTCCGTCGGGCCATAAAGGTTGTACAAACCGATGCCCGGCAACTGCTGTTTGAAGCGGCGCACCAGGCTGCCTGGCAACGCTTCACCACTGCACATCACCCGCACCAGCCCGGCGCTCTGGCTGACGTCGCCGTGGGCCAGGAACACATCGAGCATCGATGGCACAAAGTGCAGCGTGGTGATCTGCTCCGCCTCGATCACCTCACACAGGTAGGCCGGGTCTTTATGCCCGCCAGGACGCGCCATCACCAACCGCGCGCCGGTGAACAGCGGCCAGAAGAACTCCCACACCGACACGTCGAAGCTGAACGGGGTTTTCTGCAACACCCTGTCCTGGGCAGTCAGTCCGTACTCGTCCTGCATCCACAGCAGGCGGTTGACCACGCCCGCGTGCTCGTTGATCACGCCTTTCGGTTGGCCGGTAGAACCCGAGGTGTAGATCACGTAGGCCTGATGCTGCGCGGTCAGCCCATCCACTCGTGGGTTGGACGTTGATTGGTGCTGCCAGGTGTTCCGGTCCAGGTCCACCAGCGGCACCGTGACGTCGCCCAGCAACGAACGGGTTTCGCCCTGCACCAGCACGGCGGCCGGGGCGCTGTCCTTGAGCATGTAGGCGATACGTTCCAGCGGATACGCCGGGTCCAGCGGCACATAACCGCCGCCCGCCTTGAGGATTGCGAACAGGCCGATGACCATCTCCAGGCCGCGCTCGACGCAAATCGCCACCCGCGAATCCGGCTGTACACCCAGCTCCCGCAGATGGTGCGCCAACTGATTGGCCCGTTCGTTCAGCTCGCGATAGCTCAGGCACTCCGAGCCTGCCTTCACCGCAAGCGCATCCGGCGTTCTCGCCACCTGGGCTTCGAACATACCGTGCAGCGTCTGGTCGAGGTTGTAATCCACTGTGGTGTTATTGAAGTCGAACAGCAGATGCTGGCGCTCCTGATCGTCCAGCAAGTCAGCCTGCTCCAGCACCGCCTGATCGTTATCCACCATGGCCTGCAGCACGCGGGTGAAATAGCCGACATAGCGTTGCATGGTCGACTCGTCGAACAACGCGATGGCGTATTCCAGGGTGCCGCGAATTTCGCCCCGGGTCTCGCCGAGGTTCAGGGACAGGTCGAACTTGGCAAAGTGACTGTCCTCCACAATGCCTTCAAGGCTCAGGTCGCCGAGGGCCAGCACCGGCGCGTCACTGTCCTGCCAGGTCAACATCGTCTGGAACAGCGGGCTATGGGCCAGGCTGCGCAATGGCCGGGTGATTTCCACCACCTGCTCAAACGGCAGATCCTGATGAGCCTGGGCGTCCAGCGCCAGCCCCTTGACCCGCGCCAGCAGCGCCTCGGCGCTCAGTTCGCCCGAGGTATCAATGCGCACTGCCAGGGTGTTGACGAACAACCCGATCAGGCCTTCCACCTCGGCCCGCTGGCGGTTGGCGACCGGCGAGCCGATCACCACTTCCTCCTGCCCGGCCAAACGCGCGAGCAACGAGGCCCACGCCGTCATCATCACCATGTACAGCGTGGTGCCGTGGCGCTGGCTGAGGGCCTTGAGCCCGGCGGTCAGGCGCTCATCCAGGTGCACGTCGACGCTGCTGCCGGCGTAGTCCTGCGGGGCCGGGCGTGGACGGTCGGTCGGCAACATCAGCAACGCCGGCGCACCGGCCAGGGTGTGTTGCCAGTAGCTGCTCTGGCGATGCAGCACTTCGCCGCTCAGCCACAGGCGCTGCCATACGGCAAAGTCGCTGTACTGGATCGGCAACGGCGGCAGTGGGTCAGCCTCACCGTGGCTGAACGCCTGGTACAGCGCCATCAGTTCGCGGGTCAGCACGCCCATGGACCAGCCATCGGACACAATGTGGTGGATAGTCAGCAGCAACACGTGGTGATCGTCGGCCATGATCACCAGGCGCCCGCGCAACAGCGGGCCGCGCTGCAAATCAAAAGGCGCCGAGGCTTCGCCCTGGATCAACGCGTCCAGCACCTGCTGTGCTTCGGGGTGGCGACGCAAGTCCTGGACTTGCAGGGGCATCACTTCTTCAGGCGGCACGATCAGCACCTGGGCGTCGTCATCCTGCTGGGCAAACCGGCTGCGCAAGGTCTCATGCCGCGCGACGATCCGCGCCAGGGCCCGTTGCAGCGCGTCGACGTGCAACTGCCCGCGCAGGCGCAGGCCGATGGGAATGTTGTAGGCGGTGTTGGCGCCCTCCATCAGCGCCAGGAACCACAGGCGTTGCTGGGCAAACGACAACGGCAACTCCGTGTCCCGCGCCGCCGGCAGGATATCCGGCAAGGTGCTGCGCCCGGCCTGGGCCACGACCTGCGCCACCGCCGCCAGTTCGGCATTGGCGAACAGTTCGCCCAGTGCCAGGTCGACCCCCAGTTGCTGGCGAACCTGGGACACCATGCGCATGGCCAGCAACGAATGGCCGCCCAACTCAAAGAAATGATCCTGGCGCCCAACACGTTCCACTTGCAACACATCGGCCCAGATCTGCGCGAGGACGGTTTCGATATCGTTATGAGGCGCCTCGTATTCGCGAGTGAAGACGGCGGCCAGGTCCGGCTTTGGCAGGGCCTTGCGGTCCAGTTTGCCGTTGGCAGTCAGGGGCAACGCATCGAGTTTCACGTAGGCCACCGGGACCATGTAGTCCGGCAGGTGCGCCACCAGGTGGGCGCGAATCGCGCCCACTTCAAGCGGTTCGAATTGCGGGTTTTCGGTGAAGTAAGCCACCAGCCGTGGCTGGCCCGGTTGGTCTTCACGGGCCAGCACCACCACTTCCTGAAGGCCAGGCAGCTGGTTGAGGCGGGTTTCGATTTCCCCCAGTTCGATGCGCACACCGCGGATTTTCACCTGGTCGTCGTTGCGGCCCAGGTACTCGATATTTCCGTCCGGCAACCAGCGCGCCAGGTCGCCGGTGCGGTACATGCGGCCCGAATTGAATGGGTCATCCAGGAAACGTTCGGCGGTCATTTCCGGGCGATTGAGGTAACCCCGCGCCACGCCCTTGCCGCCCACGTACAGTTCACCGGCAACCCCCAAGGGCACCGGGCGCTGCTGTTCGTCCAGCAGGTAAACCGTGGCATTGGCGATGGGTTTGCCGATGTGCAACGGCTGCCCGGGCTCGATCCGCCCGGAGGTGGCGACCACCGTGGCTTCCGTGGGGCCGTAGTTGTTGATCACCTCGAAACGCTGGGCCCGGGTGAACTGGCGCAGGCGGTCGCCGCCAATCAGCAAGGTGCGCAGGGTCGGGTGCTCGATGTTCTGGCTGAACGCATATTCGGCCACCGGCGTGGGCAGGAAACACACGTCCAGCGGTTGTGCGCGCCACCAGTCCAGCAGCGCGTCGATATCTTCAGCGCCGTCGTGGGCCGGCGGCAGGTGCAAGGTGGCCCCCACGCACAGTGCCGGCCAGACTTCCCAGGCCATCGCGTCAAAGCCAAACCCGGCAACGCTCGCGGTGTGGCGGCCTGCGCACAGGTCAAACGCGATGCAGTGCCAGTCCACCAGGTTGGCCACGGTGTGATGTTCCACCATCACGCCCTTGGGCAGGCCGGTGGAGCCGGAGGTGTAGATCACGTAGGCCAGGTTGGTGGGCGTGACGGCCACCTGCGGGTTGCTCGCCGAATGGTGGTGCCAGGTAAAACGGTCCAGGTTGATCACCGGCACATCGAGCGCGGGCAGGCGCTCCAGCAGTGCATGCTGGGTCAGTACCGCGACCGGGGCGCTGTCGCCGAGCAGGTAGCTCAGGCGCTCGGCCGGGTGCGACGGGTCCACCGGCACATAGCAGGCGCCGGACTTGAGGATCGCCAGCAACCCGGCCAGGGTGTCCAGCCCGCGCCGGGCAACGATGGCCACGCGATCGTCGGGTTTTACCCCCAGCGCCAGCAGGTGATGGGCCAGCAGGTTGGCTTGTTGATTCAACTCGGCGTAGGTCAGCTGGCGGCCTTGATACACCGCGGCCACCGCGTCCGGGGTCAGCAGGGTTTGGGCCTCGATACGCCCATGCAGGGTGGTGCCTTGCGGGAAGTCGATGGCTGTCGCGTTGAACTGCTCCAGCAAGTGCCGCTGCTCCGCCTCGGGCAACACCGACAAGCGATTCAAGGGGGTCTCGGGTGCCTGTTCCAGCGCCTGTACCAAATTCTCCAGGGCAGTTTGCAGATAAGCGCACACCCGCTGAGGATCAACCTGGGCACTGGCCAACAGGCTCAGGCTGAAGTCTTCGCCCAGGTCGTCGACGCTCAGGGTCAACGGGTAGTTGGTGCGTTCCTCGGAGCGCAACGCTTGAATACCCTGCCAGGCCGAGACCGCTTCGGCGCTCGCGCCGCCTGCGCTATGGCGGTAGTTGAGCAACGCGCTGAACAGCGGCGTCGGCGCCACTACACCGCTGCAACGCTGGGCCAGGGCCAGCGCCGCGTGTTCGTGACGCAGCAAGGTGGTCAGCCGGGCATGGGTCGCCTTGACCCCGGTGCGCACGTCTTCGGCGCCTACATCCACCCGCAACGGCAAGGTGTTGATAAAGATCCCCAGGGCACGGTCGGTGTCGTGGCTGCCCTGCATGCGGCCCATCAGCACCGTGCCGAACACCACCTGTTCCTTGCCCGCCAGCACTCCCAGCACCTGGGCCCAGCCCATGTGGAACAGGCTCGCGGCGCTGACGCCCAACTGCCGGGCCTGGGCGCGCAAGCGCCGGCTCAACTGCGGGGCCAGCGGCAGGCTGATCTCCTGGATGTTGTCGCCGTCGCCCTGCACATCCTGCAGGCCGTAGGGCAAGGTCGGCTCGCTGATGTCGCCGAGCATCTGCCGGAAGAACTCTTCGTGCTCCTGCTCGCTGATGCCCAGGCGCGCCTGGGCGACATAGTTACGAAACGGCACCGCCTGGCCCAGTTCAGCCGCCCTGCCCAGCAGGCAGGCTTGCATCTCGTGGCAGACCACTTCCAGCGCGCTGTGGTCCAGGGCCATGTGGTGGAACAACAGCATCGCCACCACCCGTTGGCCGGCTTCATCCCAGGCCCGCACCAGGCGCAGCAGCGGCGCGCGGGTCACGTCCATGCGGTAGTGGCGGCCATCGAACAGGCGATGCAACTGGGCGGCGATATCGCCGTCTGCCGGGTCCAGTTCAATCGCCTGCACCGGCAGGCGCGCCGTGCGCCAGACCACTTGCGACGGTTCTTCCAGGCCTTCCCAGACCACGCCGGTCCGCAGGATGTCGTGACGGTCGATCACCTGTTGCAAGGCCAGGGCAAAGCCCTCGAAACGCTCAAGGCTGTCGAAGGCAAACAGCGACTGCATGATGTACGGGTCGCCGTGCTCGGCACTCACATGGTGGTAGAGGATGCCCTCCTGCAACGGTGCCAGCGGGTAGATGTCCTGCACATTGGCGACGCCACCCTCGACGGTCTCGAGGATACGGTCGATGGACGCCTGGCTGAGGGTCGACAGGCTCAGCATCTGCGGGGTAATCGAGGAAGCGCCCGGTGGAATGCCATTGGCCGGCACCTGCACCTCACCGGCCTTGGTGGCCGAGTACTCCCCGGCCTTGATCAGCTCGATCAGCGCCGGCTTGTGTTCGCGCAGCGAGGCCACCAGTGCCGCGTCGCTCAGGGCCTGCTTGTTGCCTTGCACCGACAACTGATCGCCCTTGAGCGCCAGTTGCACATCCTTGGCCTTGAGTGTCGCCAACAGTTCGATGATGCTCACAGGACGATCTCCATTCGTTCGGTAATTGCGGCGTAGCCGGCCAGGGTCGGCTGTTCGAACAGGCCCCGCACATCGGCTTCCATGCCTTCCTGACGCAAGCGTCCGATCAAGCTGACGGCCAGCAACGAGTGCCCGCCCAGCTCGAAAAAGTTGTCGTGACGCCCGACCCGCTCCACCTTCAGCAGCTCGGCCCACAGCCGCGCCAGGGTGATTTCGGTAGCGCCCACCGGGGCTTCGTACTCGCGCACGATCAGTGATTCCACACCCGGCGTAGGCAAGGCCTTGCGGTCGAGCTTGCCGTTGGGGCTCAGGGGCAGAGCGTCCAGATACACGAATACCGCAGGCACCATGAAGTCCGGCAAACGCGCCAGCAGGTGCGTCCGCAGTTGTTCGATATCGGCTGGCACGCCGGTGTAGTACGCCACCAGGCGTTCGTCGCGGGCCAACACGGCCGCTTCCTTCACCTGTGGGTACTCGGTCAGCCGCGCCTGGATTTCTCCGAGTTCAATACGCAGGCCACGGATTTTTACCTGGTCGTCATTACGGCCCAGGTACTCGATATTGCCATCCGGCAGGTAGCGCCCGACGTCACCGGTGCGGTACATCCGGCCTGGGTTGAACGGGTCCTTGAGGAAGCGCTCGGCCGTCAGTTCGGGACGGTGCAGGTAACCGCGAGCCACTTGCACACCGGCGATAAACAGCTCGCCCACCACGCCCAGCGGCACCGGTTGCAACCGGGCATCCAGCAGGTACATGCGGGTGTTGGCAATCGGCTTGCCGATAGGCGTGTTGTCCGGCACCACGGGCCTGGCGCAGTTCCAGGCGGTCACGTCCACTGCGGCTTCCGTCGGGCCATAGAGGTTGTACAGGCCGATGCCGGGCAATTGCTGCTTGAAGCGCCGCACCAGGCTGCCGGGCAAGGCTTCGCCGCTGCACATCACCCGCAGCAGCCCGGCGCCCTGGCTGACATCACCGTGGGCCAGGAACACATCGAGCATCGACGGCACGAAGTGCAAGGTGGTGATCTGTTCTGCCGCGATCACCTCGCACAGGTAAGCCGGCTCCTTGTGCCCGCCGGGGCGTGCCATGACCAGCCGCGCACCGGTGAACAGGGGCCAGAAGAACTCCCACACCGACACATCGAAGCTGAACGGGGTTTTCTGCAGTACCGCATCAGTGGCGTTCAGGCCGTAGGCGTCCTGCATCCACAACAAGCGGTTGACCACACCCGCGTGCTCGTTGATCACGCCCTTGGGTTGGCCGGTGGAGCCGGAGGTGTAGATCACGTAGGCCTGGTGCTGCGCGGTCAACCCGGGAACCTGTGGGTTGGACACCGGCTGGTGCGCCCAGGTGTTCTGGTCAAGATCCACCACCGGCACCGTCACGTCGCCCAGCAACGAACGGGTAGCGCCCTGCACCAGCAGCGCCGCGGGCTGGCTGTCTTGCAGCATGTAGACGAGGCGATCCAGCGGGTACGCCGGGTCCAGCGGCACATAACCACCGCCGGCCTTGAGGATCGCAAACAGACCGATGACCATCTCCAGTCCACGCTCGACGCAAATCGCCACCCGCGCATCCGGCTGCACGCCCAGTTCCCGCAGGTGGTGCGCCAGTTGGTTGGCGCGCTGGTTCAGCTCGGCATAGGTCAGGCATTGCTCACCCGCCTTCACCGCCAATGCATCCGGCGTGCGCTCGACCTGAGCCTCGAACAGGCCGTGCAGGGTCTGCGCCAGGTCGTAGTCAACCTCGGTGGCATTGAAATCAAACAGCAGCTGCTGACGCTCTGCATCCCCCAGGATCGGCAGGTGGTCAAGGGCCTGGTGCGGCGCGTGCTCCAGGGCCTCCACCAACTGGGTCAACGCCATCTGCATATAACCGCAGACCCGTTGTGCGCCTACCTGGGCCGGGGTCAACGCGGTGAAGTCATAACCATCACCCAGGTCATCGACGTTCAGGGTCAACGGATAGTTGGTGCGCCCGTCATTGGTCAGGGTCTGCATGCCTTCCCAGGCGTGCTGCGCGTCCTGTGAACGGGTGGCGCCGCCCCGGTGGCGATAATTGAGCATCGAGCTGAACAGCGGCAGCGGCGCCGCCACCCCGCTGCAACGCTGGGCCAGGGCCAGGGAAGCATGTTCATGGCCCAGCAGCGCGGTGAGCCGGGCATGGGTGCTGCGCACGCTGTCGCGCACGCCTTGCCCGTCGATATCCAGGCGCAATGGCAGGGTGTTGATGAACACGCCAAGGGCCCGGTCCGCGCCCTCGCCGCCCTGCATCCGGCCGACCAGCACCGTGCCAAACACCACATTCGGCTTGCCCGACGTCACCGCCAACACCTGCGCCCATGCCAGGTGGAACAGGCTCGCGGTGCTCACGCCCAGCAGGCGTGCCTGGGCCCTGAGGCGCCGGCTGAGGGCAGCGTCCAGGTGATGCGTGAATTCTTCGATATCCCGACCATCGCCCTGCACATCCTGCAAGCCAAACGGCAGCGTCGGCTCGTGGATATCGCCAAGCATCTCGCGGAAGAACCCTTCATGTTCCTGCTCGCTGACACCCAGTCGCGCCTGCGCCACGTAGTTGCGATAAGGCATCGGCGCGGACTGCGGTGCGGGGTGCCCCAGCAGGTAGCCCTGCATTTCCCGCAGCACCACGTCGAACGCGGTGTGGTCCAGCACGATGTGGTGATACAGCAGCACCGCCACCACCCGCTGATTGGCCGGGTCGTTGGCGTACATCAGGCGGATCAGCGGCGCCTGGGCGATGTCCAGCCGGTAGCGCCGGGCGTCGAAACGCTGATGCAGGCCGGCCAGCACATCACCGTCCAGATGCAGCGCTTCGACCGTCAATCGAGCCTTGCGCCACACCACTTGCACCGGCTGCGCCAAGCCTTCCCAGACCACACCGGTACGCAGGATGTCGTGGCGGTCGATCACCTGCTGCAAGGCCTGGGCGAAGCTGTCCAGGCGCGCCTGGGTATCGAATGCCAGGTGCGATTGCAGCAGGTACGGATCGCCCTGCTCCGCCGTGATGTAGTGGTAAAGAATGCCTTCCTGTAACGGTGCCAGCGGGTAAATATCCTGCACATTGGCGGCGCCACCCGGCACGCTGGCGACGATCTGGTCGATCATCGGCTGATCCAGCTCCACCAATGGCAGCATCGAGGGCGTGATGCGCGGGCAATCGGCGGCGATGGCATTCACCGGCACCACCACTTCCCGGCCACTGCCCACTGCCGCTGCCAATGCCGCCAGCGTCGGCTGGCTGAACAGCACCCGCACATCGGCGCTGAGGCCGGCCTGGCGCATGCGCTCGATCAGGCTTACCGCCAGCAAGGAATGGCCGCCCAGCTCGAAGAAGTGGTCATGGCGGCCCACTTGCTCCACCTGCAACACCTCGGCCCAGATCCGCGCCAGGGTGGTCTCGACTTCGCCGCGTGGGGCTTCATATTCCCGGCTGAGCACGGCGGCCTGATCCGGTGCCGGCAGCGCCTTGCGGTCAAGCTTGCCGTTGGCGGTCAACGGCCAGCTGTCGAGTTTGACGTAGGCCACCGGCACCATGGCCTCGGGCAGTTGGCTGTGCAGCTCGGCGCGCAGGGTTTCGATAACCAGCGGTTTTTGTTCGGTGAACCAGGCCACCAGGCGGCCGTCGCGCACCAGCACCACGGCTTCCTTGACGCCGTCGACGGCGGCCAGGCGGGTTTCGATTTCTCCCAGCTCGACGCGCACGCCCCGGACTTTTACCTGGTCGTCGTTGCGGCCCAGATATTCAATGTTGCCATCCGGCAGCCAGCGCGCCAGGTCGCCGGTGCGGTACATGCGGCCCGGGTTGAACGGGTCATCGAGGAATCGCTCGGCGGTCAGGTCCGGGCGATTCAGGTAGCCGCGGGCCACGCCGCGGCCGCCTACATACAGCTCACCGGCCACACCCACCGGCACCGGCCGTTGTTGTGCATCCAGCAGGTACACCGTGGCATTGGCCATCGGCTTGCCGATATGCAGCGGCTGGCCGGCGCGCACCCGGCCAGAGGTGGCGACCACCGTGGCTTCGGTGGGGCCGTAGTTGTTGATCACCGCGAAACGTCGCTCATGGCTGAACTGGCGCAGGCGATCACCGCCGATCAACAGGGTGCGCAGGCTTGGGTGCTCAAGGTCCTGGCTGAACGCGTACTCGGCCACCGGGGTGGGCAGGAAGCTCACGTCCAGCGGCTGGGCCAGCCACCAGGCCAGCAGTTCGTCGATGTTTTCATTGCCGACATGGGCCGGTGGCAGGTGCAAGGTCGCCCCCACGCACAATGCCGGCCAGACTTCCCAGGCCATGGCATCGAAACCGAAGCCGGCCACGCTGCTGGTGTGGCTGCCGGCCTGCAGGTCGAAGGCTTCACAGTGCCAATGCACCAGGTTTTCCACGGTGCGGTGTTCCACCATCACGCCTTTGGGCTGGCCGGTGGAGCCGGAGGTGTAGATCACATAGGCGAGGTTCGCCGGGGTCAGGCTGGCGACGTGGGGATTGGTGCCGTCGGGATAGGCGCCATGCAGATCGACGATGGCGATATCACCGAGCACGCCACGGGTGCTCTCTTCGGCCAGGACCGCGACCGGTGCGCTGTCTTGCAGCAGGTAAGCGATGCGCTCGGCCGGATAGGCCGGGTCTACCGGGACGTAGGCCGCGCCCGCCTTGAGAATCGCCAGCAGGCCCGCCAGCATCTGCGGGCCGCGTCGGCAGCAGATCGCCACACGGTCGTCGGGCTGTACGCCCAGCGCCAGCAAGTGATGGGCCAATTGGTTGGCGCGTTGGTTGAGCTGTTGGTACGTCAGGTGCTGGCCGTCCTGGCTCACGGCAATCGCCTGCGGCAGGCGCAGGGCCTGGGCTTCGAAAGCGCCGTGCAGGGTCTGCCCTTGCGGGTAGTCGCGGGCGGTGGCGTTGAAGCTGCGCAGCAGGTGTTCGCGTTCGCGGGCAGGCAGTACCGGCAACTGATGCAGCGGCGTTTGCGGCGCGTGCTCAAGGGCCTCCACCAGTTGCTCCAGCGCACTGTGCATGGAGTCGCACAGGCGCTGCGCGCCGATGGATTCCAGCGCCAGTACCGTCAGGCCGAAGCCTGTGCCAAGGTCGTCCACACTCAGGGTCAGCGGGTAGTTGCTGCGCTCTTCGCCGCCGAGCAACTGCACGCCTTCCCAGATACCGTGGCCGTCGCGGGCCATTTCGCCCGGGGTGCTGTGGCGGTAGTTGAGCAAGGCACTGAACAACGGCATCGAGGTCGGCACGCCGCTGCACCGCTGGGCCAGCGCCAGGGACGCATGCTCATGGCCCAGCAAGGCACTGAGCCGGGCGTGGGTCGCCTTGACGCCGGCACGTACCGCGTCGGCACCCACCTCCACCCGCAGCGGCAAGGTGTTGATGAACATGCCCAATGCCCGGTCGGCACCTTCGCCGGCTTGCATGCGGCCCATCAATACGGTGCCGAACACCACGTCCTGACGGCCCGACACCAGCCCGAGGACCTGGGCCCACGCGAGGTGCATCAGGCTCGCAGCGCTGACCCCCAGTTGCCGCGCCTGTTCACGAACCCGCAGCGCCAGCCCTGCATCGACGGGCAATTCGGCCTCTTCGATATCCCGGCCATCGCCCTGCACATCCTGCACGCCGAAGGGCAGCGTGGGCTCGTCGACATCGGCGAGCATTTCGCGGAAGAACTGCTCGTGTTCCTGGGCGCTGACACCCAGGCGAGCCTGGGCCACGTAGTGACGGAACGGTGCGGCGGCCGGCAAGTCATCGGCCTGGTTGAACAGGAACGCCCGCATTTCCTGGCCGACCACTTCCATGGCCGTGTGGTCCAGTGCCAGGTGATGGAACAGCAGGATCGCCGCGACCCGCTGGTTGGCCGGGTCCTGCGCATACACCATGCGCAGCAGCGGCGCCTGGGTGATATCCAGGCGATAGTGGCGGGCATCAAAACGCGCGTGCAGTTGTTCGATCACATCACCATCGGCCGGGTCCAGCGGGATGTTCTGCACCACCAGTTCGGCCTGGCGCCACACCACTTGCACCGGGCTGTCCAAGCCTTCCCACACCACGCTGGTGCGCAGGATATCGTGGCGCGCCACGACCTTTTGCAGCGCGCCCATGAAGGCCTGCAAACGCTCGACGCTGTCAAACGCCATGCGCGATTGCAGCAGGTAGGGGTCACCCTGTTCGGCGCTGATGTGGTGGTAGAGGATGCCTTCCTGCAACGGCGCCAGCGGGTAGATATCCTGCACGTTGGCCGCACCGCCGGGCACCGTCGCCACGATGCGGTCGATGGCCGGCTGGTCCAGCTTGACCAGGGTCAGCATCGACGGCGTGATGTGCTCGCAGCCAGGCGCAATGCCGTTGGCCGGCACCACGATTTCCCGGCCACTGCCCACCGCCGCCGCCAGCGCCGCCAGGCTTGGCTGGTTGAACAGCACCCGCACATCGGCGCTCAGGCCGGCCTGGCGCATGCGCTCGATCAGGCTTACCGCCAGCAACGAATGGCCGCCGAGTTCAAAGAAGTGGTCAAAGCGCCCGACACGCTCGACCTTCAGCACGTCCTGCCAGATCTGCGCCAGCAGGGTTTCCACCTCGCCTTCGGGCGCTTCGAAACCACGGCTGAGCAGCGACGCCTGATCCGGCGCAGGCAGGCCCTTGCGGTCCAGCTTGCCATTCGCGGTCAGCGGCAACAGTTCCAACCAGACATAGGCCGACGGCACCATGTAGTCCGGCAGCCGGCTTTGCAGGTGCGCTCGCAACGCTTCAATACTCAGCGGCGCCTGGGCGGTGTAGTAAGCCACCAGGCGCTTGTCGCCGGGCTCATCTTCACGGGCCAGCACCACCGTGTCTTTCACGCCGGAATAGCTGGCGAGGCAGCTTTCGATTTCACCGGGCTCGATACGGAAACCCCGGATTTTCAGCTGATGGTCGTTGCGGCCCTGGTACAGCAAGGTGCCGTCCGCCTGCCAGCTCGCCAGGTCGCCGGTGCGGTACAGCAGCCCATCGCCGAACGGGTCGACGATAAATTTCTCGGCGGTCAATTGCGGCTGGTTCAGGTAACCCTTGGCCACACCCGCGCCACCGATGTACAGCTCGCCAACCACGCCCAGCGCCACCGGCTGCTGCCGTGCATCCAGCACGTAGGCGCGGCTGTTGCCAATCGGTCGACCAATCGGAATACCGCCCTCACCCACCGACTTGATCTCGAAGGTGGTGGAAAACGTCGTGGCTTCGGTGGGGCCATAGCCATTCAGCAGGTGCTGCGGCGCGCCGTGCTCAAGCACCCGGGCGATCACCTGCGGGTCGAGCACATCGCCGCCGACGATCAGGTAGCGCAGTTGCCGGAACATCGGCATCAACCCATCGGCGTACTGATGGAACAGCCCGGCGGTCATCCACAACACGCTGACGGATTGCTCCTGCAACAGGGCGCCAAACGCGGCCTGGGACAGCAATGTGGCATGCTCGACCACCACCACGCAGCCGCCGTTGAGCAACGGCGCCCACACATCGAGGGTGCTGGCGTCGAACGCCGGGTTCGAGGCGAAGGCCACCCGGTCGCGGAGATTGAAGTCGGCATAACCGTTGTTGATCACCAATCGAGAGACGGCGCGATGGGGCACCTGCACACCCTTGGGCGCGCCGGTTGAGCCGGAGGTGTACATGATGTACGCCACGCTTTCGGCAGACTGGGACAGGTTCGGATTATGGGCCGGCTGATTGTCGAGGTTCAGCCCGTCGAGATCACGCAGCACCTGCCCGGCATGACTGTCCTGCACCATGAACGCCTGGCGTTCGTCCGGCGCATTGATGTCCAGCGGCACGTACACCGCCGCGCACTTGAGGATGGCCAGTTGGCTGACCAGCAGGTCGATGGAACGTGGCAGCGCGATGGCCACGCTGTCGCCCGGTTTTACACCCTGGTCGATCAAATAGTGGGCCAGGCGATTGGCCCGCAGGTTGAGTTCGCGGTACGTCAGCGACACGTCGCCGTGTACCACCGCCAGCGCGTCGGGGCTGGTCAGGACGCCGGCTTCGAAGATCCCGTGCACGGTGTGCGCAGCCGGGTAGGCGCGAGCAGTGGCGTTGAAATCCACCAGCACTTGATGCCGCTCGGCGGGTGGCAGGATCGACACTTGATGCAGCGGTGTGGTCGGCGCCTGTTGCAGTGCCGTGGCCAGGTTGCGCAAGGCGCTGAGCATGTAGTCGCCGACGCGCCGCACATCCACCTCCGCCACGCCTTGCACGGTCAAGGCAAAGCCTGCGCCGAGGTCGTCGACGTTCAGCACCAGCGGGTAGTTGCTGCGCTCCTCGGAACTGAGGATTTCGATCCCTGCGTCGGCGAACGGGCTGGCGCCCGGCGCTTCACCCGGCGCGCTGTGGCGGTAGTTGAGCAAGGTGCTGAACAACGGCAGCGCACCGGACACGCCACTGCATCGCTGGGCCAGGGACAAGGAGGCATGTTCATGCCCCAGCAACTGTGCCAGCCGCGCATGGGTGGCGCGCACGCCAGCCTGCACGCCCACCGCGCCGACACTGACCCGCAACGGCAAGGTATTGATGAACATCCCCAGCGCCCGGTCGGCGCCCTCGCCGCCGTGCAACCGGCCCAGCAGCACGGTGCCGAAGACCACGTCGTCCTGGCCCGAGACCTGGCCGAGGACCTGGGCCCACGCCAGGTGCACCAGGCTTGCGGCACTCACCCCCAGTTGCCGGGCCTGCTCGCGAAGGCCCAGGCTGAGGGCCGGTTCCAATGCCACGTGCGCTTCGCGCACACCGCTGCCGTCGCGGTTCACGTCCTGCAAGCCGAAGGCCAGGGTCGGCTCGTCGATGTCGCCGAGCATTTCGCTGAAGAACGCCTCATGCTGCGCAGCGCTCACACCGAGGCGCGCCTGGGCCACGTAGTTGCGGTACTGCACGGCGTCGGGCAGCAAGCAGGTTTCGCCTGCAAGGCTCGCGCTCATTTCCTCCACCAGCACCTGCAACGCGGTGTGGTCCAGCAGGATGTGGTGCAGCAGCAGGATGCCGACGTAACGGCCCTGATCCTCGGCGTAGGCAAACCGCATCAACGAGGCGCGGGACAGGTCGAGGCGGTAGTGGCGTGGGTCGAAGCGTTCCTGCAGTTGCGCCAATACGGCACTGAAAGGATCGGCTTCAACCTGCTCAACCACCAGCAGCGCCTGGCGCAAGACCACCTGTACCGGCTCGTCCAGGCCTTCCCAGACAATCCCGGTACGCAGGATATCGTTGCGCTCGATCACACTTTGCAGCGCACGGATAAACGCCTCGACCGGCTCATGGCCGCTGAAGCTGAACTGCACCTGCAACACGTAGGGATCGCCTTCGGTGGTTGCCAGGTGGTGGTAGAGGATGCCGGCCTGCAACGGGGCCAGGCCGTAGATGTCCTGTACGTTGGCGATGCCGCCGGGGACACTGGCGATGATATGGTCGATGGCCTGCTGGTCGAGATTCACCAGCGGCAGCATGTCCGGGGTGATGTGCCGCGTCGCTTCGCCGATCAGGTTGGCCGGGACCTGCACTTCATGTTGCCCGCCCACCGCAGCGGCCAGCGCAGCCAGGGTCGGCTGGCCGAACAGCACCCGCACATCGGCGCTCAGCTCGAGCTGGCGCATGCGCTCGATCAGCTTGACCGCCAGCAACGAATGGCCGCCCAGCTCGAAAAAGTTGTCCTGGCGCCCGACCCGGTCGACCTTGAGCAGGTCTTGCCAGAGATTCGCGATCGCGGCTTCCACCGCGCCTTGTGGCGCTTCATAACCACGACGGGCCAGGGCATCGGCGTCCGGTGCCGGCAAGGCCTTGCGGTCGAGCTTGCCGTTGGTGGTAAGCGGGAACGCGTCGAGCAGCACAAAGGCGCTGGGCACCATGTACTCGGCGAGGGACAGCAGCAGGTGGTCACGCAGCTCAGCGGCAGTGGGCGTGTGTTCAGGCTGGGCAATCACGTAGGCCACCAGGCGCTTGTCGCCCGGTTCGTCTTCGCGGGCAATCACCACGGCTTCGCGCACACCTTCGCAGGTGGCCAGGCGTGCTTCGATTTCCCCCAGTTCGATACGGAAACCGCGAATCTTCACCTGGTCGTCGTTGCGCCCCAGGTACTCGACACTGCCGTCGGCCAGCATCCGGCCGAGGTCACCGGTCTTGTACAGGCGCAGGCCGGTTGCGGGATCCGTCAGAAAACGTTCGGCCGTCAGCTCATCGCGGTTGAGATAACCCCGCGCCACGCCGGCACCGCCGACGTACAACTCCCCGACTACGCCGCTCGGCACCGGTTCGCGGCGGGCGTCCAGCACATACAGTTGCAAGTCGGGAATGCGCACGCCAATCGGGCTCACGCCCACCCGCTGTGCATCCGCCGCCTCCAGGGCATGGTAGGTCACGTGCACGGTGGTTTCGGTGATGCCATACATGTTGACCAACCGCGTACCGGCGTTGGTCACCCGGGCGTACCACGGCTTGAGAATCCCCGGTTCCAGGGCTTCACCGCCGAAGATCACCTGGCGCAGCGAGTGCAGTTGCTGGCTGCGGCCCTGTGCCGCGATCAACTGGCGGAACGCGCTCGGCGTCTGGTTGAGAATACTGACGCCGGCTTCGCACAGCAGTGCGTAACACTCGTCCGGCGAGCGGCTGACCAGCTGCGGCACCACCAGCAACTGCCCGCCATGCATCAGCGCGCCCCAGATCTCCCACACCGAGAAGTCGAAGGCAAACGAGTGGAACAGCGCCCAGGTGTCATTGGCGTTGAACTTGAACCAGTGCTCGGTGGCGCTGAACAGTCGCGCGACGTTGCGGTGTTCGATCATCACGCCCTTGGGCAGGCCGGTGGAGCCGGAGGTGTAGATCACATAGGCCAGGCTGGACGCGCTGATTGCAACGTTGGGGTTGACGATGGGCTCGTGCTGCAGGCTGTTGAGGTCGATCGACGTGACGTCGCCCACCAAGTGGCGGGTGTCGTCCTGCACCAGCACCGCCAGCGGCGCGCTGTCTTTCAGGGTGTAGGCGATACGGTCCAGCGGGTAGGCCGGATCGATCGGCACATAACCCGCCCCAGCCTTGAGAATCCCCAGCAGGCCAATGATCATTTCCAGCCCGCGTTCGACACAGATCGCCACCCGGTCGTCGGGGCGGATGCCATGCTTGAGCAGGCAATGCGCAACCTGGTTGGCGCGCTCGTTCAGCTCGCGGTAGCTCAGGTGTTCGTGTTCAAAGCGCAGCGCGATGGCTTCGGGATGGCTGGCGGCATGAGCTTCGACTTGCTGGTGGATCAGGGCTGAATCGGCGTAGTGCTGGGTGCTGGCGTTAAGGCCATGCAGCAGATGCTGGCGTTCGGCGGCAGGCAGGATGCCCAGGTTGTGCAACGGTGCATCTGGCGTTTGTTCCAGGGCCAGCACCAGGTTTTCCAGGGCGGTGTGCAGGTAACCGGCAATGCGCGTCGCGCCGATGGAGGCGTCCACCATCACGGTAAAGGCAAAGCCTTCGCCCAGGTCATCGACGTTGACCGTCAGCGGGTAGTTGGTGCGTTCTTCGGCGCCCAACACCTGGATGCCTTCGGCGATGTCGATCACCGCCTGGGTGTCCGAGGCATCGCTGTGACGGTAATTGAGGATGGCACTGAACAACGGCGTGGGTGCGGCCACACCGCTGCAACGCTGGGCCAGGGCCAGGGAGGCGTGTTCGTGATCGAGCAGTTCGGTCAGGCGCTTGTGGGTGGTGTGCACGGCGGCGCGCACGCCTTGTTCGCCTACATCCACCCGCAGCGGCAGGGTATTGATGAACATGCCCAGGGCCTGGTCGGCACCCTCGCCCGCGCCCATGCGGCCGAGCATCACGCTGCCAAATACCACGGCTTCGCGAGCCGAGACCTTGCCCAGCACCTGGGCCAGCGCCAGGTGCATCACACTGGCGGGACTGACACCCAACGGTCTCGCCTGGGCCCTTAGACGGCGACTTAGATCGCCGTCGACGGCAATGCGGGTTTCGTCGATGCCATGCCCGTCACCCTGCACATCCTGCAGGCCGAACGGCAGGGTTGGCTCGTCGATATCGGCGAGCATCTCGCGGAAGAACGCTTCGTGAGCCTGTTCGCTGACGCCATGGCGGACCTGGGCGATGTAGTTGCGAAACGGCACCGGTGCACTGGCGTGTTCGGTCTGGCCGGCGAGGTGCAGCTGGATCTCCCGGCGCACTACGTCGAGGGCGGTGTGGTCGAGGATGGTGTGGTGGAACAGCAGCATGGCGACCACACGCTGGTTGCGCGGGTCTTCGGCGAACACCAGGCGCAGCAGCGGTGCCTGGCCGAGGTCCATGCGGTAGTTGCGGGCGTCGTAGAGGGCTTGCAGTTGGGTCAGTACATCGCCGTCGAGGCGGGCTTCTTCGCAGGCCAGCGAGGCCTTGCGCCAGACGACTTGCAGGGGTTCGTCGAGGCGATCCCAGGCCATCGAGGTGCGCAGGATATCGTGGCGGTCGATGACCCATTGCAAGGCCTGGGCGAAGGTTTCAAGACGGGCACGGCTGTCGAACACGAACTGGGCGTGCAGCACGTAGGGGTCGCCCTGGTGCGCTGACAGATGGTGGTAGAGCATGCCTTCCTGGAGCGGCGCCAAGGGGTAGATATCTTGCACATTCGCCGCCCCGCCGGGGATCGCGGCGACGATGCGGTCGATGGCGGGTTGGTCGAGGTTGACCAGGGGCAGCATGTCCGGGGTGATGCGATAGGCCGGGCTGAGCCAGTCGCCGCCGTGTTGGGCGACGAGGTCGAGCAATTGGGGTTTGTGGGCGATCAGTTGGTCCCATAGGGCGTCATCCAGCGCGTCGTCGTCACCCAGGATGATCAGGTCGCCTTCGTCCATTTGCAGGCGGATCGGGTGGGTGGAAAGAGCTGCCAGTAATTTGCTGAACTGCATGGGGTAACCTGCTTTTTTGAGTCGGATACGGTTGAGGAGAAAGTCCGTTTTCAGCTGTCGCGTAAGTGCCTGGGAGGCCCGGTTTAAAGCGCGGGCGCAGTCGTGGGCCGGGAGGCTTCCCGCAGGGTTGGGAAATTAGAGGATTCGGGGGGTGGGGGGTGACATGGGAAGCGGGGACAAAGCGGCTGGCGTGGGGGAACTTTCGTATTTGTTGGATGGGGGGCATATCCGTTATTTGGGTGATGGCTTCGATTGGTTCCGCTCTTACAGCG